>CAMOXK010000112.1 GCA_946629065.1 uncultured Clostridia bacterium | reverse complement strand
AGGGCGAGATCGACGCCATGCTCATCTCCTCGGCTTATTTGGATCTGATCGACAGCCTGGAGGGATTTGAGAATTTCAGCCTGGGCCTGCGTGGCCTGTATACCGGCAGCTTCAAGACGGAGATCCAGGTCCCGCCGGTCATGGAGCGGACGGAGGAGGCGGAACCGGAGGACCTGGGCCTGCGGGATCCCGCCCTGTGGAAGGACTGTTTCTGCGCCTATGTCAGCGGCATTGATACCTACGGTCCCGTCACCACCCGCAGCCGCAGCGACGTGAACATCCTGGCCATTGTGAACACCAGCACCAAGATGGTGCTGCTGATCTCCACCCCCCGTGACTACTATGTGCCTTTTAAGTTCCCGCCGGTGAGCGGCGCCATGGATAAGCTGACCCATGCGGGCATCTATGGCATTGAGGGCTCCATGCGGGCCCTGGGCGATTACTATGAGCTGCCCGTCCACTATTATCTGCGGGTCAACTTCTCCGGCTTCATCGACATCATCGACATCCTGGGCGGCGTAGACGTGGAATCCGACGCGGACTTCGGTTTTGACGGACATCAATACTACAAGGGAATGAACCATCTCAGCGGCAGGGCGGCCCTGGGCTTCGTGCGCAACCGCCATGCCTTCGGAGAAGGCGACCGGGCCCGCGGCCGCCATCAGATGGCGGTGATCAAGGGCGTGATCAACGAACTCATGTCCTCCAAGATCATCACCAAGTATGCCGAGCTTCTGGACGAAATGGCCGACTGCCTGCAGACCAATGCCTCCCGCTCCATGATCGGTGATCTGGTGCAGCTGACCCTGGACCGGAAGAAGGGCGATTGGAAGGTGCTGACCTACAGCGTGGACGGCTACGGCGCCACAGAATACGCCTGGTCCCTGGGCGCCTATGCCTATGTGATGGTGCCCTATGCCAATAACCGGGAATACGCAAGAGAGCTTGTGACGCAGGTCGTATCCGGAGAACGACCGACCCAGTCGGACGTGCAGGACAACGCACCGAAGAACTAAGCAGGAGGGATGCTTCATGGAAGGAACCAAGAAAAAACTGTATGTGGAACGGGACGGCTTCTGGACAGAGGCTGCCATGGTTTTCTCGGCCCTGGCGATGGTGTTTCTGCTGATCGGCAGCATCGGACGCTGGGATGACAAGCGGTTTCTCAGCACCCAGGTGGCGCTGCCCATCTTCTGTGGTCTGCTGCTGGTGCTGTGCCTGCTGCTTTTTGGCAAGCGCGCTTTCTGGACCACGGTGGTCCCGGTGGCGATGGGGGTTGTGTTCTTCATCTTCCGGGCTATGAACATGGAAAACGAGTGGCTCCGGGGCTGCTGGATCATCGTCTATCTGGTGATCATGGTACTCTACGCCATGGTCTTCTCCTATCCCAAGCTGAAATGGGCTCTGGCCCTGGTGCTGCTGGCTGTGCTGGCCTATCACATTGGCGTGCAGGATCTGCCGAAGCTGATGGATCTGGAAAACCCGGTGAGCTTTGTGGACGGGATGGAAGAGATGAGCGTTTTGGGCATCATCCTGACCATGCTGTTCCTGAGCCTTGCCATGAAGAGCAGCCCGAAGCACGCAAAGGAAAAGCCGGAGAAGGAGAGCGAGCAGGCCGCCGCTCCCACGGAGGAGAAGGAAGCCGAGCCTTCCGCTGCCCCGGCGGAGGAACCTGCCCCGGCGGAGAAGAAGCTCTCTCGCCGGGAAAAGCGCAGGCTGGAAAAACAGAGAAAGCTGGAGGAGAAGGCATCCGGGAAGGAAGCTGAGCCCCAGCCAGAACCGCAGCCTGATCCCCAGCCCGAGCCCGAGCCTGATCCCCAGCCAGAACCGCAAACGGAGCCGGAGATGGAACCGCAGCCCATGCCCGAACCGGAGGTGCTGCCCCAAGTTGAGCCTGCGGAGGCTTCGCTCCCGGAGACTGTTGTACCGGGGCCGGAAGATGAGATCCCTGTGGAGGAACTGAGCATCCAGGCGGAGCCCGCCGCGGCCTATCCCCTGGAGGAGCAGGACTTTTCCGAGAATAACGGAGCGGCCACGGAGGACCCATGAGCGACGGCAAGAATACCAATGCAAAAACCGCCGGGAGCAAAGGGCTGAGCGATCGCAAGCGCCGCAGAACCGTGATCGTGACGGCTGTTGCCGCAGTGCTGGTGCTGGTCCTGGCCCAGCTGCTCCACGGCAGCGCCGAGGAGCGCCGCTATGAGCGCTATCGACACCAGGCCGCGGCCAGCTACCAGAAGGGCGATTATGACCAGACCCTCAGCGATCTGCGCAAGGCGGAGGCCATCCGCAGCAGCGAGGATGTGCTGATGCTCATGGCCGACTGCTATGAGGCCCAGGGCAAGTGGGAGCTGGCCCTGGAGACCCTGCGCAGGATGGACCGGAACGACGCCGCCGTGACGGAACGGATCGCCGCCCTGGAGCAGAAGCGCATGCAGCAGCAGGGAGAAGGCCTGCGGGTGATCGCGGGGGAGAATTTCCCCGCCACGGCCACGGAGCTGGATCTGAGAGACCGGGACCTGGGCAATGGCGTGATGCAGGAGGTGCTGCAGCTGCACGCCCTGACCCGCCTGTCCCTGGCGGATAACAGGATCGATGATCTGGGCAGCATCAGCGAGCTGGGCGGCCTGCGCACCTTGGATCTGAGCGGCAACAACATCCGGGATATCAGCCAGCTGGGAAAGCTGAGCAACCTGCGCAGCCTGAATCTGGACGGCAACCCCCTGGGCGATCTGAGCCCCCTGTATCAACTGGTGGAGCTGAGCAGCCTGAGCCTGCGGGGCGTCACGCTGCGGGAGGGGGAGCTGGAGCAGCTCACTACCATCCTGCCCCGTTGCGCCATCCTGACCGACGGCGACACCGAGGGCACCACCGGCATCTGCCTCTGCGGCGCGCGCTTTGACACCGCTGTTACCCAGCTGAGTCTCAGCGGTCTGGGACTGCGAGACATCCAATGCCTGAGCCTCTGCACCCAGCTCATGAGCCTGGACCTGACCGACAATGCCATCAGCGACCTGAGCCCCCTTATGAATCTGCAGAAGCTGGAGAGACTGCGCATCAGCGGCAATCAGATCACGGATCTGCGCCCGCTTATCGGCCTGCCGGCTCTGCGTACGCTGGAGGTCAGCGGCAATGCCGTGACCGACACCAGCGCGGTGGGGAGCCTTGCGACCCTGCAGACCCTGGACCTGTCGGACAATCCCATCGGGGACTTTTCGGGCCTGAAAAAGCTCAGCGAGCTGCAGACCCTGCGCCTGGAAAATACCGGCCTGCGGGATCCGGACCTGGAGAATCTTTACGGGCTGAAAAAGCTGTACCGGCTTGCACTGGATCGCAACGACGGGCTCACCGCAGAGACCATGAGCACCCTGCGCGCCTCCCTGCCGGCGTGCGACATCAGCTTTGACAGCCTGGTATATACGGTCTCCCTGGGCGGCGTGGATTACCGCACGGATATCACCGAGCTTGTCATCGAAAACACGGAGATGAACAGCGTCTACGGCCTGGAGAAATTCAATTGCCTGGAGACCGTGCGCCTGAGCCGGAACCGGCTTGAGAACATCTCCGCCTTTCAGAATACCCATTCCCGCGCCACGCTCCGCACGCTGGACCTGGGCTTCAACCAAATCCAGGATGTAACGCCGCTGTCTGCGCTGACAGCGCTGGAATCCCTGGATCTGCGCAGCAACCAGATCAGCTCCGTGGAGAGCCTGCGACGGCTGCACCAACTGAAAAAGCTGAACCTGAGCGGCAATCCCCTCAGCGCCGAGCAGATCGAGGAGCTCCGCGCGGCCCTGCCGGACTGCGAGATCGTGTTCTGAAAAGGGCGCCGCAATGCGATGCTGTCCATCTTTCATAAATTGTTCTTTTCTTCCAGTGCGCTTTGTGTTATACTGAAAGCAGAAAAGGGGTTCTCCCTTTTCTGAACAGCAATCATTGAAAGGAGTTGGCACCATGAAGTTCACTTTCACCGAAAAGCGGATGGCGTCCTCGGAGGATCTGCGGGCCTATGCGACCCGGAAGATCAGCAAGCTGGACAAGTTCTTCAAGACGGAAGCGGAGGCCTTCGTGACCTTCAGCATCGAGCGCGGACGCTTCCTGGCTGAGATCACCATCCACAACAACGGCCTGTACTACCGGGCAAGCGAACTTACCAATGACATGTACGCTTCCGTCGATTCCGGCGTGGCCGCCATCGAGCGGCAGATCCGCCGGAACAAGACCCGTCTGGAGAAACGCCTCCGGGATGGGGTGCTGCAGGAGCGTGACGCCGTGCCTGCCTTTATGCCTCAGGAGGATGAGGCGGATGAAGAATTCAAGATCGTGCGCTCCAAGCGCTTCTCCATCAAGCCCATGTCCCCCGAGGAGGCCATCCTGCAGATGAACCTGCTGGACCACGAGTTCTTCGTGTTCCGCAACATGGACGCGGAGGACGCCATTGCGGTGGTCTACAAGCGCAAACAGGGCGGCTACGGCCTCATCTGCGACGACGGCGAATAAAGATCGATCCTGAAACTGCCGGCTTATGCCGGCAGTTTTTGATAGGGGAACAGAAGAAGGCGCGGAG
>CAMOXK010000111.1 GCA_946629065.1 uncultured Clostridia bacterium | reverse complement strand
CCTATGCCCGGGATTTCATGATCGACAAGGGCTTTATCTACTGCATCCCGCCCTTCATGATCCACGGCAATGTGGTGGAGGGCGTCATGAGCCAGACAGACATGGACGCCATGATGTACAAGATCGAGGGCGAGGACCTGTACCTGATCGGCACCAGCGAACACTCCATGATCGGCAAGTTCATCGACCAGGTCCTGCCTGAGGAAAGCCTGCCCCAGACCCTCACCAGTTACTCTCCCTGCTTCCGCAAGGAGAAGGGTGCCCACGGCATCGAAGAGCGGGGCGTCTACCGCATCCACCAGTTCGAAAAGCAGGAGATGATCGTGGTCTGCAAGCCCGAGGACTCCATGGCCTGGTATGAGAAGATGTGGCGCTTCTCCGTAGAGCTTTTCCAAAATATGGAAATCCCCGTGCGGCAGCTGGAGTGCTGCTCCGGCGACCTGGCGGACCTGAAGGTCAAGTCCTGCGACATTGAGGCCTGGTCTCCCCGACAGCAGAAGTACTTTGAGGTCTGCTCCTGCTCCAACCTGGGCGACGCTCAGGCCAGACGGCTGAAGATCCGCGTCAAGGGCGCTGACGGCAAGATGTATCTGCCCCACACCCTCAACAACACTGTGGTGGCGCCTCCCCGGATGCTCATTGCCTTCCTGGAGAACCACCTGCAGGCTGACGGCAGCATCACCATTCCTGCCGTCCTGACACCGTATATGGGCGGGAAGACGATTCTCGTACCAAATAAATAAGAACAGGAGAGGAAACATATGAAAAAGTTCTTTGAAGAGTTCAAAGCCTTCATCACCAAGGGCAACGTCCTGGACATGGCCATCGGCGTCATCGTCGGCGGTGCTTTCGGCGCCATCACCAGCTCCCTGGTTGGCAACGTCATCACCCCGCTGCTGGCCTGGCTGTTCAAGGCTCCCAACACCGACGCTCTGAACATCACCCTGCGTGCTGCCGATGAGGCTGCCGGCACCGAGGCCGTGGTCCTGGGTCTGGGCACCTTTGTTGGCGCCATCATCAACTTCCTGGTCATCGCGCTGGTGCTCTTCAGCGTCATCAAGGCCTTCAACAAGGCCCGCGAGCTGGCCGAGGCCAAGCTGAAGAAGCAGCAGGAAGAGGAAGCCAAGCCCGAGGAGCCCGCCGGCCCCACCACCGAGGAGCTGCTGGCCGACATCCTTGCCGAGCTGAAGAAGAAATAATACTACTTTCAAATAAGAAGCTTTAAAAAGGATTGCGAGACTTCAATTGCGCCAGACGAGGCGAAGGCCGCAGAGCATAATGGAGATATATGTTCAAGGGCTTCAACGAAGTATGGCACAATTCTGGCCGCAAGACTTTAAAGATTTCTATTTGAAAGTAGTATAAGATTTCTGCAGGAAAAAGACCTGAGGACAAGTGTTCTCAGGTCTTTTTCCTGCATTTTGGAGCCGGAGCCCGTCTCCCATTGTCTGCTGCGCAGCCGTCTGTATTGTAGGGGCCGGGAAAAGCCTGGAACGTCACGCGTTTCTCGCGCGTCGGTTGACGGAGGGAGTCTCACCGGCGTAGGGGCGCATCACGATGCGCCCGCCTTGAGGGGAAGGTGGCATCCGCCGATCCCCCGCGAGGCGGATGACGGATGAGGTGTCGGTCTCCCTCACCTGTCAGCTGCGCTGACATCCTCCCCCGCTGGGGGAGGAACAGCCGGACATCCCACCCACGGCACGAGTCTATTTATTCCGAATTCCGAACTCCGAATTATCTTCCTCCATAAAAAACAGACGCGGAAAACCGCGTCTGTTTTTTGCTGATAGGTTTTTAGCCTTCTTAACGCATACCCTTGTCGTAGGGGATGCCTTCCGCCTTGGGCGCCCGGGACTTGCCGGAGGTCAGGGCCAGAACGATCAGGGACACGATGTAAGGCATCATATTGTAGACCGTGCCGGGGATGTTCAGCGCTGCCAGGAAATCGAAGCCCGCATACACGTTGGACAGGGCGCGGAACAGACCGAAGAGCAGCGCCGCCAGGGCGATGCGCAGGGGTTTCCACTGACCGAAGATCATGACCGCGAGAGCCAGGAAGCCAAATCCGGCCACGCCGTACTCAAACTGCCACTGGGAAACGCCGGCCAGGATGTAGCAGATGCCGCCCAGGCCGCCCAGCGCGCCGGAGATGAGCACGCCGGCCCAGCGCATCTTGAAGACGTTGATGCCCACGGAGGCAGCCGCTTGGGGATGCTCGCCACAGGCCATGAGCCGCAGGCCGAAGCGGGTCTTGTACAGGATCACATAGGCCAGGATCAGCACGATCACGGCGACTACCATGAACCAGTTGAACTCGAAGGAGCCGATGGTTTTCACGAAGGCCTTCTTGGGCTCCACGTAGATGATGGTGGCGGAGTGGTCGTTGGGGTTGGCGGCGGTGTTGATGGCCTTGACGAAGACCGTGGCGGCGGCGGTGCCCAGCATGTTCAGGGCGGTGCCGACGATGGTCTGGTCAGCCTTGAAGTTGATGCTTGCCACAGCCAGCAGCGCGGAATACACCACACCGAAGACGATGGCGGCCAGCAGCGTCAGCAGCACGATGACGAGAGCGGAGGTGCCGGCGGGCATGGCGCGCATCATCAGGGCGCCGCCCAGGGCGCCGATGACCATGATGCCCTCCAGGCCCAGGTTGATGACGCCGGAGTGCTCGGAGAAGCAGCCGCCCAGTGCGACCAGCAGCAGCACGGAAGAGAAGATCAGCGTGTATTGGATCAGCAGCAGCATTACTTCTCGCCTCCTTTCGCTTCAGCGGCAAGTTTCTTTTCCTTCTGCGCCTGCTTTTCATCGCTCTTGGCGAGACCCCTGTTGATGGCGGTCTTCAGGAAGAGCACAAAGCCGCAGAGGTAGATGATGATGGAGGAGATCAGATCGGAAATCTGGGCACAGTAGTGGCTCAGGTCCACATTGGGACCGCCGTCGGTGATGTGCTGGATGAAGAAGGAGGAGAAGATGGTGCCGATGGGGTTCAGACCGCCCAGGAAGGTGGCGGCGATGCCGTTGAAGCCCATGCCGGGAACGGAGGTCTGGGTCACGGACCACTGCTCGATATCGGTCAGGTAGAGCATGGCGCCGCCGAGACCGGCGAGACCGCCCGCGATGACCAGGGTGAGGATGATGTTGCGCTTCTCCGCCATGCCGGCGTACTTGGCGGCGTTGCGGTTGTTGCCGGTGGCGCGCAGCTCGTAGCCGAAGCGGGTGCGGTTCATCACGATGTAGACGATGATGGCCATGATGATGGCCAGGGGGATGGCGATGGTGACCTTGTCATAGCCCAGAAGCTTGTCCAGACCGGCGCCGGGCAGGATGGCCTGGGGGGCGCTTTCCTTCAGCTTCAGGGTATAGTGGCTTGCTTCCTGCTTTTGACTCATCAGGATCATGTTGGTGGTATATAGCGCGATCCAGTTGAGCATGATGCCGGAGATGACCTCGTTGACGTTGCAGAAGGACTTCAGCACGCCCACGATGGCGCCCAGCGCGGCGGCGGCCACGATGGCCAGCAGCACGCAGGGCAGCCAGCCCCAGTGCCAGGCCAGAGCGGCATAGAGGCTGGCGCAGACGCCGGCAACATACTGACCGGCGGCGCCGATGTTGAACAGACCTACCTTGTAGGCAAAGAGCACCGACAGACCGCACATCAGCAGCGGAGCGGTGCGCACCAGGGTGGCGCCCAGAAGCTTGACGCGGCGGCTGTGGTTCGCGGTTTTCATGAAGTTCTTCAGAACCGCCAGGATGGCGTCCCAAGCCCCTTCGGGATTAATGAACAGCAGCACGATGTAGCCGATCAGCAGGCCCAGAATGATGCACAGGAGGGAGGCGATCAGGGACTGGACGGCATCGTTTTTCAAGATTTTTTTCATGCCTTCACCTCATCTCTCTTGGCGCCTGCCATGTACAGGCCCAGTTCCTCCTGGGTGGTCTTCTTGGGATCCAGCTCGCCCACGATCTCACCCTCGTACATCACAAGGATGCGGTCGGGCACGTCCATGACCTCGTCCAGCTCCAGGGAGACCAGGAGCACAGCCTTGCCGGCGTCCCGCTGGGCCACCAGCTGCTTATGGACGGATTCGATGGCGCCAACGTCCAGGCCGCGTGTGGGCTGGACGGCCAGCAGCAGATCAGGGGCCTTATCGATCTCACGGGCGATGATGGCCTTCTGCTGGTTGCCGCCGGACATGCTGCGGGCGATGGTGATGGGACCCTGGCCGGAGCGCACGTCATACTCTTTGATGAGGCGCTCGGCGTATTCGCGGATGGGCTTGCGCTTCAGGAAGCCGGCCTTGGTGGTGAACTCCGGCTCAAAATAGCGCTGCAGGATGAAGTTGTATTCCAGGGGATAATCCAGCACCAGGCCATGCTTGTGCCGGTCCTCGGGGATGTGGCTCATACCGGAGGTGGAACGCTTGCGGATGGAGGCCTTGGTGATGTCCTCCCCCTTGAAGAGGATCTTGCCGCTCTTCAGAGGTTCCAGACCGCTGAGACCGTAGACCAGCTCGGTCTGGCCGTTGCCGTCGATGCCGGCGATGCAGACGATCTCGCCGGCGCGGACCTTGAAGC
>CAMOXK010000110.1 GCA_946629065.1 uncultured Clostridia bacterium | reverse complement strand
GGGTTGGAGTAGATCCCCTTGTCACCGCCGAAGAGGCCCTCCGGATCGCTGACCAGGCTCACCACCGGGAGCGTGTGTCCCTCATTGAGGAAGTAGCTCAGGCTCAGGGCGCGGCTTGGCAGGGCGTCCCGCTCAAAGCACACCGCCCGGATGACCGTGGTCTCCTTGAGGGTGAGCGGGCCTGTATAGAGAGTCGACTCCTCCGTGGGGATGCTGCCGTCGGTGGTGTAGCGGATCTCTCCCGGAGCAGAGAGCGTGACCTTCACGGACTGTTCGCTCTCAAAGACACCGTCCCGCTCCAGGCTCACCGGCTCCGCCGAAACCCGGCGGAAACCCTCCAGGTTTTCGTCCCCGGGGGTGGCTTTGGCAAAGTACCAGAAGCCCTCGGCGCCGGTCATACGGCCCACGCTGCCGCCCAGAGGGATGTCGTGCAGGCTCACGAAGTCCTGCAGCTTGCCCTGGGGATCGAAAAGATAGAGCCGGTCCCGCTGGGCGTTCAGGCTGAAGCTGTCCTCGGGAAGCTGGACCCGCAGGCTCTCCATGGGTCCCAGCTCCCAGTCGGGAAAAGTGAAGCGCTCCGCACCATCCAGCTTGTCGGAAAGCACCCAGCCCTCCAACTGGGCGGTGCGCTCCCCCAGGTTCACGATCTCCACCCAGTCTCCCGAAGCGGCGTAGACCACCGCTTCACTGATGGCAAGGCCCCGGACCGTCCGTTCGGACTGGAACGCATCATAGCCCGCAGGACTGTTCTCATGCCCCGGTGTTGGCCAGGAGCTGACCCCATCCGGCGTCCAGACGGTGTCCGAGTCCAGCGCGGGCAGCTCCACCTCGTCGATCAGCGTCCCCCGGGCGCTCAAAAGAGACAGGCTCTCCCCTTCCGAAGGGATGGAAAAGTCCGTGTCCTCCTCGCAGAGGAGCAGGAGATAGTCTCCGGGAAGGACCGTCTGCGCTGGCAGCTTCCAGGTTTTCTCCCCGCACTGCAGGCGCAGTCCCTCCAGGGACAGTGCTTCCGTTCCGGTGTGATACAGCTCCACCCAGTCGGGAAAGCTGTCCTCACTGCCGGCAAGGGTGGCGCGGTTATGGCTCATCACCTCGTTGATGATGAGGCTATAGTCCGGCTCCGGCGCAAGGGGCGGTTCGCCCAGGCTAAGGGACTGGGGCTCCGGCGTTTCCTCCGGTTCCGATGCAGGCGCTGTACTCTCCGAGGAGGCCGCCGGGGAGACCGCCGGTAGTACCGTGACCGGCGGCGTTTCCGCTGTTTTCCCGCCAAGGGGAAAGACTGCCAGCGTAAGGAGCAAAGCTATAGACAATATCAGGATCAGAGATATTCTCTTCATACAGGGGCACTTCCCTATTCATTGCTGTCTGTCAAAACAGGCTGATTTGGCTGCTCTCCGGCATGTCGCCGAGAGCACCCATGGCTTTCAGGGTTTCCAGGTGGGTCTGGCTGACCTTGGGACAAGCAGCGGATAGCTCCTCCATGGAGATGAACTGCTGCCCGGTGCTGCCCACCCGGCACAGGTCATCCGCCGCCGTCTCGCCCAGGCCCGCCACCGAAACAAAGGGCGGGCGCAGCTGGGTCTTCCCCACAGGGAGGAACTTGCGGGCGTCGGACTGGTAGAGGTCGATGGGGGCAAAGGTGAAGCCGCGCATATTGAACTCATATACCGCCTCCAGTGTGACCATCAGGTCCTCTTCGTTGGCGGTCAGATCGTTGCGGCGCTTCATCTCGTTGATCTTCCTGCGCACGGCGTCGGTGCCGGTGCACATCATGCCGGCGTCAAAGCCGCCCTTCTGGCTGCGCCGGTAGAAATAGGCGCTGTAGAAGGCCAGGGGCTCGTGGACCTTGAACCAGGCGATACGGAAGGCCATCATGACATAGGCAACGGCGTGGGCCTTGGGGAACAGATAGGCGATCTTCCTGGCGGATTCGATCCACCAGTCCGGTACGCCCATGGATTTCATCTGCTCCTCGGCGTCTCCGGGAAATTCCCCGCTTTTTTTCACCTTGCCCTTGCGGACGGCCTCCATGGTCTTGAAGGCCAGGGCCGGAGCCATGCCCTTCTGGATCAGGTAGATCATGATATCGTCGCGGCAGCCAATGGTCTGGTTGACGTCAGCAATGCCGTTTACGATGAGGTCATGGATGTTGCCTGCCCACACATCGGTGCCGTGGGAGAAGCCGGAAAGGCGGACCAGGGTATCAAACTGCCGGGGCTGGGTGTCCACCAGCATCTGCCGGGTGAAGGGCGTGCCGAACTCCGGCACGCCGATGGAGCCGGTCTTGCCGATGATGGGATCGTCGTCAGGCAGACCCAGCGCCTCGGGAGAGGTGAAGATGGACATAGTCTCCGGGTCCGACAGGGAGATCGTCTTGGCGTCCATGCCGGTCATGTCCTCCATCATGCGGATCATGGTGGGGTCATCATGGCCCAGCTCGTCCAGCTTCAGCAGGTTTGCCTCCATGCAGTGGTATTCAAAATGGGTGGTGATGATGTCGCTGTTGGGGTCGTCCGCCGGGTGCTGGACCGGGCAGAAGTCCGTAACGTCCATGTCCTGGGGGATGACCACAAGGCCGCCGGGGTGCTGGCCCGTGGTGCGCTTGATGCCCACGAGGCCCAGGGCCAGGCGGTTTTCCTCTGCCTTGGTGGCCTGGATGTTCCGCTCCTCCAGGTACTTTTTCACATAGCCGTAGGCGGTCTTTTCCGCCAGGGTCCCGATGGTGCCGGCGCGGAACACGTGGTCAGAACCGAAAAGGACTTCGGTGTACTTATGGGCCTTGGCCTGGTACTCGCCAGAGAAGTTCAGGTCGATATCGGGGGTCTTCTCATTTCCCGGGAAACCCAGGAAGGTCTCAAAGGGGATGTCAAAGCCCTCCCGGTTCATGCGGGTGCCGCATTCCGGGCAGTCCTTTTCCGGCATGTCCGCGCCGCAGCCGTAGCTGCCGTCGGTGATGAACTCCGAGTGGCAGCACTTGGGGCAGACATAGTGGGGCGGCAGGGAGTTTACCTCCGTGATGCCGGACATGTAGGCCACGATGGACGAGCCCACGCTGCCCCGGCTGCCCACCAGGTAGCCATTCTCCAGGGAGTTCTGCACCAGCTTCTGGGCGGACATATAAATCACGTCGTAGTTGTGATCCAGGATGGTGTTGAGCTCCGTGTCCACGCGGGTCTGGACGATCTCCGGCGGGTTTTCGCCGTAGATGCGGTGCATCTTGCCATAGACCAGATCCCGCAGCTGCTGGGCGGAATTCTCGATCCGTGGGGGGAAGAGCTCCTTCGGCAGCAGCTCAATCTCCTCCACCTGGTCGGCAATGGCCCGGGTGTTGGTGATGACCACCTCTTTGGCGGTCTCCTCCCCCAGGTACTGGAACTCTGCCAGCATCTCCTCGGTGTTGCGGAAGAAAATGGGGCAGTCCCGGTCCGCGTCGGAGAACTTTTTGGCGGCCTGGAGGATCTTGCGGTACTGCTCGTCCTCCGGGTCCAGGAAATGCACGTCGCTGGCGGCGATGACGGGTTTTCCCATCTTGTGCCCCAGGTCCAGGATGGTGCGGTTATAGTCCTGCAGGACGGTCACGTCCTTGACGCGGCCGTTGTCCACCAGGAATCCGTTGTTGCAGATGGGCTGGATCTCCAGGTAGTCATAGAGCTCGGCGATCTTCTTGAGTTCCTTTTCCGGCTCGCCCCGCATGACGGCGCCGTAGAGCTCGCCCATGCCGCAGGCGGAGCCCACCAGGATGCCCTCCCGATGCTGCTGCAGCAGGCTCTTGGGGATGTTGGGCGTGCGGTGATAAAACTTCAGATAGGACTGGGAGATCATCTCATAGAGATTCTTCAGGCCCTTCCGGTTCTTCACCAGCAGCACCATGTGATAGGTCTTGGCCAGGTCCGTGCGGCGGAGGGAGTGATAGACCGTCTCGATATCGTCCACGGTCTTGGCCCCCTGCTGGCGCAGCATGGGCAGGAACTTGTTCAAAATCCGGCCGCAGACCAGCGCATCGTCGGAAGCGCGGTGGTGGTTGAACTGGGGCAGGTCCAGATAGTTGGAGACGATGTCCAGCTTGAAGCGCTTGAGGTCCGGCAGCAGAGCCTGGCTGAGAGCCAGGGTGTCCAGAAACACCGGCGAAAAGCGCAGGCCATTGCGGATGGCGGCAGCGGTCATGAAGCCCACGTCAAAGTGGGCGTTGTGGGCCACCAGAGGCCGGTCTCCCGCGAAGCGGAGGAAGGCCTCCATGGCCTCCTTCTCGTCCGGGGCGTCGGCCACGTCGCTGTCGTGAATGCCGGTGAGTTCCACGATGTTTGAGGGGATGGGCATGTGGGGATTGACGAAGGTGTTGAAGGTCTCCTTCACCTCCCCGCCGGAGAGGATCACCGCGCCGATCTCGGTCATGCGGTCGTCCCGGGCGTTGAGGCCGGTGGTCTCGATATCGAAGGCCACATACTCCGTATCCAGGGGAAGCTTGGACTTGCCCACCACGGCGGAGTTGCCGTCCATATCGTTATAGTAATAGGCCTCCATGCCGTAGATGATCTTGACGCCGTGCTTTTTGCCTGCCTTCCACATATCCGGGAAGGCCTGGGCCACGCCGTGGTCCGTGACGGCGATGGCGGGCATGCCCC
>CAMOXK010000109.1 GCA_946629065.1 uncultured Clostridia bacterium | reverse complement strand
GCGGCGGTGCCGGCGGTGGTGGGCACGGCGATGGTGAACACGGCGTGCTTCTTGGTGGGGGCCACGCCCTCCAGAGAGCGGACGTCGGCAAACTCGGGGTTATTGATGATGATGCCGATGGCCTTGGAAGTATCCATAACGGAACCGCCGCCCACTGCGATGATGCAGTCAGCGCCGAACTCCTGGAAGGCCTTCACGCCGTTCTGAACGTTCTCGATGGAGGGGTTGGGCTTGATATCGGTGAAGAAGGTGTAGGTAACGCCGATCTCATCCAGCACGTCGGTGATCTTCTTGATCTCGCCGGATTTGACCACATGGCGGCCGGAGGCGATGAAAGCGCGCTTGTAGCCGCGGCGCTGCAGCTCGCCGCCGATCTCCTTGACGGCGCCGGCGCCGTGATAGGACACAGGGTTCAGTACGATGCGATTTGCCATAGAGGGATACTTCCTTTCGTTAATAATTTGACGGAAGCATTATAGCGTATTATTCTTACGATTGCAAGTCTTTCGTTCCATGTGTCTAACGAAAATTTCGAATTCTCCTTTCCGGTTCCGTAAACAGGACTTGCCACCGGGTTTACTTTGGGTTAAGATTGAAAAAACACAGCTTTGAGGAGGCCAGGATTTATGAAGATCTGCATCTACGGCGCATCCGGGCAGGAACTGCCCCAGCCCTATTTTGACGCGGCGCGGGAGCTTGGCCGTCTGCTGGCCGAAGGGGGGCACACGCTCGTCTTCGGCGGCGGCGCTCACGGGCTCATGGGAGCCTGCGCCGAAGGCGTCAGCGAAAAGGGCGGCGAGATCATCGGCATCGCGCCCCGCTTCTTTGACGAGCCCGGCATCCTCTACCCCCACTGCAGCCGCTTCGTCTACACCGAGACCATGTCCCAACGGAAAACCGCCATGTTTGAGGAAAGTGAGGCCTTCATTGCCCTGCCAGGCGGCGTCGGCACCTTCGAGGAGTTTTTTGAGACGCTGACTCTGAAGCAGCTGGGCCGGCATCGCAAGCCTATGGCCCTGCTGAACACCCTTTCCTACTACGAACCCCTCACCGCCCTGCTGGAGCGGGCCGTACAGGACGGTTTTCTTGCCCGGCGCTGCTTCCAGCTCTTCGGTCTCTGCCGGACGCCCCGGGAAGCCCTGGACCATGTCCTCACCGAGAAGGCCCCTACAGGCGGCCTGGACCGTCTGGAGGATTATACCCGCTGAGGCGTCTCAAATAGCAAAAAGTGTTCTGGTTCGATCTTGACTCTCTTCAAAGGGGGGGAGTTCAGAGGGGATCTCCCTTCTGATTTTTCGCCTCGGAAGGCGAAAAACAATTTCTGATCCGTTTTTGGCGGGGCTTTGCCTCGGCAAAAACACCCTAAGCCGAGCTGAGCGAGGCCTCGCGCCGACCAAAGCGGGCCAACAGTCCGCTGCGATAAGCGCGAGTGCCCCCCTAACTGTTCAGTCCCCCGAGGGGGGGACTGAACAGTTGCGAAAAAGTTCCCCTCTACCCTTGCAATCATCTGCCGGATTTGATAGAATGATAGGCAAGAAAAAAGATAGAGTGGAAGAGTATGAATACGCAGGGATGGAAAATACCATATTCAAGGCCGGAAATACCGGCTGAGCTGAAACAGGCGGGCTGCGGGCCGCTTCTTTCTGCTGTACTGGCGCTTCGCGGCGTCCGCACTTTGGCGGAGGCCCGGGAGCTGCTGGACGGCGGGCTTACCTGTCTGCATGATCCCATGCAGATGCAGGGCATGGCCCAGGCTGTCCGGCGCATCCGCCGCGCCATCGAGCAGAAGGAGGCGGTCGCTGTTTACGGTGACTATGACGTGGACGGCATCACCTCCACTTGTCTGGTCACCGACTATCTGCGCAGCAAGGGCCTCCGCTGCGTGGGCTATATCCCCGACCGCAACGAGGAGGGCTACGGTCTCAACTGTGCCGCGCTGGACAGTCTCCGGGCGGAAGGGATCACGCTGCTCATCACGGTGGACTGCGGCATCACCGCCTTGGAAGAGGCCGAACACACCAAGGCCATCGGCCTGGACATGATCGTTACCGATCACCACGAGTGCAAGCCGGACGCTCTGCCGGACGCTGTCGCCGTGATCGACTGCAAGCAGCCCGGAAACCGCTATCCCAACCCGGATCTGGCCGGCGTGGGCGTGGCCATGAAACTGGTCTGCGCCTGCGAGGGGGACGACGAGGCCATGCTCCGCCGCTATGCGGATCTGGTGGCCGTGGGCACTGTGGCGGATGTAATGCCTCTTATGGGCGAAAACCGCTATCTGGTCCGCCGCGGGCTGGAAATGCTCTCCCGCGCTCCCCGGCCCGGCTTTGCCGCCATGCTGAAGGAGGCCGGGGTGGATCCGGCAAAGATCACCGCCTCCAGCATCGGCTTCAGCCTTGCCCCGCGCCTTAACGCCGCCGGCCGCCTTGGTCAGGCCACCAAGGCCGCGGATCTTTTAATGTCCACCGATCCCGGCGAGGCCGCCGCTCTTGCCGTCCAGCTCTGCGAGCTCAACCGTCAGCGGCAGAACATCGAGACCGAGATTTGGAACGACGCCCTCTCCAAGCTGGAGGGCAAGCACCCCACCGGTCCCATCGTCCTGGCCAGCGATCAGTGGCACCAGGGCGTCATCGGCATTGCCGCCTCCCGCCTGGCAGAGCAGTTTTCCCTGCCCGCCATTATGGTCTGCCTCAGCGGGGACCACGGGAAGGGCTCCTGCCGCAGCTATGGCGGATTCAACCTGTTTGAGGCACTCTCCGCCTGTTCCCAGCATCTGCTGGGCTTTGGCGGCCACGCCCTGGCCGCCGGCATGACCATCCGCAGCGACGAACTGCCGGCCTTTCGCAAGGCGCTGGACGCCTATTACCGAGCCAACCGCCCTCAGGCCCTGCCGGAAGTCACCTGCGATATGCTGATCCGGGACGCCTCCCTTCTCACGCTGGAGAACGTGCGGGAGCTGGACCGGCTGGAGCCCTACGGAAACGCCAATCCCAAACCCGTTTTCTGTATGATCGACGTGCCCCTCACCGCCGCCGACCAGGTGGGCGGAGGCCGTCATTTGAAGCTGCAGGTAGATCTGAGCGGCACCAGGCTTGACGGCATCTTCTTCTCCCACAGCGCACAGGCGCTGGGGATCTCCGCCGGAGATCGGGTGGACCTGGCATTTACCCCACAGGTCAATGAATTTCGCGGCCACAGTTCCGTGCAGCTGGTGCTCAGCGCCATTCGCCGCCACGATGCGAAGGATCTCTGCTGCCGTATCCTGGATCTGGATGAGAGTGCAGCCTATGCCGCAGCCCCCTTCTCTCCTTCCCGGGCAGATTTTATCCGCGTGTGGCGGGGCTGTCCCGAGAACCTGAGCCTGCCGGAAACGCCGGATGGGATCTTGTCCCTCTGCCCGCAGGAAATGGCGCCGGAGCGCTTTTGCCTCTGCCTGATCACCCTGCTGGAAACCGGCCTGCTCCAGAGCAAAGACGGCCGGATCTATGGCGCACGCCTCGCCTCCATTGAGGGCAAGGCCGATCTGAACGCTACCCGGGTCATGCGCAATCTCCAAGAGGAGTCTGCGGATCTGATCTGATATTTTTCTTTTTTTGGAGCGCAGCATGAACGAATCGCCCGAAAAAAACCATACCCTCCTGGATCCGGATGTCATGTACGCCGATCTGGAGAAGAAGATCCGCGCCGCAGGCCACACAATGGACCTGGGGCGGATTCGTGCCGCCTATGACATGGCAAAACGCGCTCATGAAGGGCAACTGCGCAAGGACGGCTCTCCTTATGTGACCCACTGTGTGGCCGCGGCGGACATCTCCGTGGATCTGGGTCTGGATGAGGACTCCATCTGCGCGGCTCTGCTGCATGACGTCATTGAGGACACCTCCCTCACCCACGCGGACATTGCCCATTCTTTCGGCACCGCAGTGGCGGATATCGTGGAGGGCGTCACCAAGCTGACGCGGGTGCAGTACACCAGCAAGGAAGACGAGCAGATGGAAAATCTGCGCAAGATGCTCATGGCCATGGCCAAGGACATCCGCGTAATCCTCATCAAGATCGCCGACCGCCTGCACAACATGCGCACCATGGACTATCAGACGCCGGACAAGCGGCGCACCAAGTCTCTGGAGACCATGGAGATCTATGCTCCCATCGCTCACCGCCTCGGCATGCAGCAGGCCAAGTGGGAGCTGGAGGACCTTTCCCTGCGTTACCTGGATCCTGCCGGCTACAAGGAAATCACCGACTACCTGAATTCCCGCATGGCCGATCTGGAGGGCTTCATGTCCTCGGTGGACGAGAAGATCCAGACCCGTCTGGCAAGCGAGGGGATCCAGGCCTCCATTTTCTCCCGCATCAAGCACGTCTACAGCATCTATCGCAAGATGTATGCCCAGAAGCTGGACATCAACGGTATCTTCGATCTCTGCGCCTTCCGGGTCATTGTGGATTCTCTGCCGGACTGCTACAATGTGCTGGGCGTGATCCACGATATGTTCAAGCCCGTGCCCGGGCGCTTCAAGGACTATATCTCCACGCCCAAGCCCAACATGTACCAGAGCCTGCACACCACCGTCATCGGCTCCGAGGGCATCCCCTTCGAGGTGCAGATCCGCACCTGGGA
>CAMOXK010000108.1 GCA_946629065.1 uncultured Clostridia bacterium | reverse complement strand
TTCAGGACATTTCCATCAGCTTTGAATGGTGGATCCTCTTTGCGATCCTGATCATTGTGAACAGCGAGAGCCCGCTGGACTCCGCCATCAAGACCTTTGCCTTTTTCCTCATCTCCCAGCCCCTGGTATACTTGGTGCAGGTGCCCTTTCATGCAGACGGCTTCGGCGTGTTTCGCTACTACCCGAACTGGTTTCGCTGGACCCTGCTCACCTTCCCCATGGCCTTCATCGGCTATTACATGAAAAAGGACAAATGGTGGGGTCTGCTGATCCTCGCGCCCATGCTGGTCTTTCTGGGCTATCATTATATGGGCTTTCTCCGGGAGGCAATCAGCTTTTTCCCAAACCACCTGCTGAGCGCGCTTTTCTGCGCCGCAACGCTGCTCCTCTATCCCCTGGGCATATTCCGGAACCGGAAGCTGCGTCTTGCAGGGCTGGCACTGAGTCTTTCGATCCTGCTGTTTTTCTCTGTTTTGGGGCTTCGCAGCGCGGATTCCAACGCCTACGAAACGGATCTGCTGCTCAGCGGTGGTGAGACCGCCGGGATAGAGTTTGACGACAGCTGGAGCGTCTCTCTGGAGGACGCGCACTTCGGCACCGTGTCCATCCGCCGCGAGGACGTGATCGACAGCTTTCTGGTCCACGCCTTCTTCACGAAAACCGGCAGCACCCGGCTGATCCTTCGCTCTCCCGCGGGAGAAAGCTTTGTCTATGATCTGGAAATCCAGCGTCACAGTTTCGAGATCCGGCGTCTCTCAACCTTGCCGTAAAAAATGTGAATAATACTACTTTCAAATAGAAATCTTTAAAGTCTTGTGGCCAGAATTGTGCCATACTTCGTTGAAGCCCTTGAACATATATCTCCATTATGCTCTGCGGCCTTCGCCTCGTCTGGCGCAATTGAAGTCTCGCAATCCTTTTTAAAGCTTCTTATTTGAAAGTAGTATATAATATTTTCCGGACCCGGGAACCTTTTCCCGGGTCCGCCGTCTTATGGCCGTAATCGATTTTAGGAGAGAAGGAAGGTCATCCCCATGAAGAAACTGTTTGCCCTGATGCTTGTTATGCTGATGGTCCTCGCGCTCTGCGCCTGCGGTCAGGCCAAGGCCCCCGCTGCCGAAGAGAATGCACCCGCCGTTGTGGGCGGCTGGACCATTTCCAATGACGCGGCCCTGACCGAGGAAGTCCGCGTCGCCTTCGAGAAGGCCATGGAAGGTCTCACCGGCGTCGGCTATGAGCCGGTAGCCCTGATCGGCACACAGGTCGTCTCCGGCACCAATTACTGCATTCTCTGCGAGGCCCGGGTCATCGTGCCCGACGCCGCTCCCTACTACGCGCTGGTTTATGTCTACGCCGATCTGAAGGGCGGCGCAGAGCTTTTGAATATCGCAGCCCTGAATCTGGGCGACATCGCCGAGACCGGCGAGATCAAGGCAGCCGACCCCGCCTCCGGGAATCTCTTGGGTGGCTGGAAGCTGGATCGCGAGTCCGCTGTGGAGATGGACGGCGCGCTGCTGCACCTGGCTTCCCAGATGGTGAACGGCACCAATCACTGTGTCCTCTGCCAGGGCGGCAAGCTTGCTTTCGTCTATGAGTCTCTGGACGGCAAGACCGAGCTCAAGAGCGAGGTCACACTCGATCCCGGCGCCCTGAGAGGCTGAACCGTCTCTCGAAACAAATATAGCAAGCCCCCTGATGCCGTACGGTAATGTACGTGCTTCAGGGGGCCTTTCTTTGTTGTGGAAAGCCTGTACCCATATACGCGGTCGTCGATCCTGCGGCAGAGCGCCGCGCTGTGGTCGGGGGGGTGGACAGTCGGCATAGCTGATGCTATAATACATAAATAAATTCATGATGAAAAAACACATCGTTCCCCGGGTGGGAGCGCTTTTCGGAGGCAAACTCATGCAAACAACGCCAAAAGAAAAGATCATGACTGTGCTGCGCCTTGCCTTTGTGCTGGGGCTCCTTCTGGCTTTTCTGCTTGGGCTTGGCAGGACCCTGCTGCGGCCGGAGGAGATCAATTATTACGAAAACCGTCCCGCAGAGCGCCTTGCACCGCTGACGGCTGCAGGCTTTCTGGATGGCAGCTTTCAGGACAGCATGGAACTGGCGCTGGCTGATCAAGTGCGGGGTGCGCTGCGCTTGAAGGCCAGCTATAACGACATGAACTCCTCCCTGCTGCTGGCTGCACTCCACTGGCAGATGCCAAAACACCCGGAGCTTTTCTATCGAATCAACGGGGTGTACATCCACGGTGATCGGGTGCTCTGGGATCCCTTTGACCCGGAGCCTTTGATGCCGCAGATTCGAGCCACCGCAGATGGCTTCAACCGTGTCATGGCCGAAAATCCGGGGCTGGACTTTTATCTCTTCTTTGTGGAGACAGACGCCGTGCTGGATTTTCGCACAGGGGAGCGCACGCCATTTTACGAGCTGATCTGCTCGCTGCTCACGCTGCCGGAGGAGCACTGCTCCCGCTTTGCGCTGCGGGACTATGAACAGTTCTGCCGCCAGTTCTATAGGACCGACCACCACTGGAACCACATAGGATCCTATCAAGGATATACCGAGATCCTGCAGCTGCTGGGCTGCCAGGATCCGCCTCTGGAACCCTTGGAAGAGCGGACGCTGCCGGAGCCTATCTGCGGCAGCAAGGCGCTCCAGGCCGGGCTTACCGAGCTGACCGAGCCTTTCACCGCCTACCGTTTTGCCTATCCGCCCCTGGGAACGGAATATGGTCACGAGGAGGCCTTTTTTGCCGGGAAGGCGGAGCTCCCCTTGAGCTACGGCAACTTCTACGGCAAGGACAATGGACTGCTTGTGTTCGACACCGGCCGGGAGACGCGGCCAAACCTTCTGATCATCGGCGATTCCTACGATAACGCCGTTCTGAAACTCCTTGCCTCCCACTACGGCCGCACCTTCTCCGTTGACCTGCGCAATTATGAGCAGGAGCAGGGCGAGACTCTGCACCTCGGGCAATTCTGCAGGGAAAACGACGTGGATCAAGTGCTGATCGTAGCAAGCCAGGTCGTTTTTTGCGGCGACTACATTCTGGAGGACTGAAGTATGGTATTCAGCAGTCTGAGCTTTCTGTTCTTCTTCCTCCCCTGCACGGCTCTGCTTTACTATCTGGGCCCTGGCCGACGCTGGCGAAACGCCGTTCTGCTGCTGGCCTCCCTCCTGTTCTATGCATGGGGCGATCCCCGCTATGTGCCGGTGCTGCTGGCTGCAGCGGCCATCGCCTGGTTGGGTGGACTATGTATGGCCAAAGGTGGGCGCCTGCAAAAGCCCGCGTTTGTATTGACGGTGATCCTGCTGCTGGGGAACCTGTTTTTCTACAAATACCTGGGCTTTGCCGCAGAGAACCTGGTAAGGCTGACAGGGTGGGACTTTCCCATACCGACTGTTGCCCTGCCCCTGGGCATCAGCTTCTATACCTTCCAGATCCTCTCCTATGTGATCGATCTGTACCGGGGGGAGGTGGGGCTGCAACGCAACTATGCTTCCCTTCTCCTCTATGTCAGCTTTTTCCCCCAACTCATCGCCGGCCCCATTGTCCGCTATCAGAGCATAGAGCAGGCATTGACAGAGCGAAGAGAGAGTCTGGAGCAGGTCTGCCGCGGGCTGGAGCGCTTCACTCTCGGTCTGGGCAAGAAGGTTCTGTTGGCCAACAGCGCCGCATACTTGGCGGAAACGGTCTATGCAGGCGAGCCCACGATCTATGGGGCGGGAGCCCTATGGCTCGCTGCACTGGCCTATACCCTGCAGATCTACTTTGACTTTTCCGGCTATTCGGACATGGCGATCGGTCTGGGGCGAATCTTCGGTTTTGATTTCCCGGAAAACTTCAACTATCCATACACCGCCCTCTCTGTTACGGACTTCTGGCGGCGCTGGCACATCTCTCTCTCCACCTGGTTCCGGGACTATGTTTACATTCCCTTGGGAGGCAACCGGGTCTCCCGGCTGTGCTGGGTGCGAAATCTGTTGGCGGTCTGGGCACTGACCGGTCTCTGGCACGGGGCGAGTTGGAACTTTGTGCTCTGGGGCCTCTATTACGGACTGCTGCTGATTGCGGAGAAGCTGTTTCTGGGAAAGCTCCTGGAGAAACTGCCGCGACTGCTGCGCTGGGTACTTACCTTCTGGGTGGTCATGCTGGGTTGGGTGCTTTTCAACCTTACTGATTTTACGCAGCTGTCCGATGTTCTGCGCCGCATGTTCCTGCTGGCCCCAACCGATTGGGCCGCCATGCTGGCTGACGACATCAGCCTTGTAAAGGGTGCACTGGTACTGCCACTGGGTCTTGTCTGTATGCTGCCTCTGACACGCAGGCTGCAGCATGCAGAGGGCCTATGGCCGGAGCTGCTGCGCATGGTGGGGAGCCTTGCGCTGCTGCTTCTGAGCCTTACGGTGCTCTTCAGCACCCGATATAATCCCTTCATTTATTTCCGATTCTGACCTTCCCAGAAGCCGTTGGTCACACCAATTACTTCCAATGCAAACGCTGCGAAACCGGATACCGGTTTCGCAGCGTTTGCGTTTTTCCGTATACAGAAACAGTGAATCTCCGCAACGTGCACCATTTGATACTACTTTCAAATAAGAAGCTTTAAAAAGGATTGCGAGACTTCAATTGC
>CAMOXK010000107.1 GCA_946629065.1 uncultured Clostridia bacterium | reverse complement strand
ACACAAAGCTCCTCCGCGAGCTGTCCGCCATCGGCAATAACGTCAATCAGATCGCATACTGGGCAAACGCCCGCAAAAGCATCCATGAAGCGGAGATCGTTGACGCCGCTGTGCTGGCAAAGAAAGCCTGGGAGCTTGTGAAGAATGGCCTATGACAAAATCCGTGTCATTCATACCCGGCTGGATAATTCCCTCCGCTATGTGATGAACGCGGAAAAGACCGTGGACGGCGCGACCGGCGCTGTCCTTGTGGGCGGGATCAACTGCCAGCCGGAGACGGCCTATCGGGACATGATGCAGACCAAACGCCGCTGGGACAAGGTAAACCGCCCCATACAGGGCTATCATCTGATCCACTCCTTTGTCCCCGGCGAGGTCTCCCCGGAGCAGGCGCAGGCTATCGGGATGGAGCTTGCCCGCCGCCTTGTCGGGGATCGCTTTGAGGCCGTCGTCTCCACGCATACCGATCATGCCCATGTGCATTGTCATATCGTGTTCAACTCTGTTTCCTGCACCGACGGCAAGATGTTCCGGGATAACTTCAAAGCCTATTTTGGAGATATACGAGGTCACTCCAATGACCTCAGCCGGGAGAACAATCTTTCCGTCATTGAGCCAAACGGAAAAGCAAAACATTATGCTGAGTGGAACGCAGAGAAGAAGGGCAAGCCCACCGTGCGCGGGCTGATCCGGCAGGATATTGACGCGGCGCTTGCCGATGCTTTCACACTGCAATCTTTTTTTGAGGCTTTGCAGAAGCGGGGCTATGCGGTCAAGCGCGGTGTTAACGTGAAGCATACGGCGGTCAAGCCGCCCGGATCGGATCGCTTTGTCCGGCTGGACAGTCTGGGCAACGGCTACACCGAAGCGGACATCCGGGAACGGTTGAACAGGAGCCGCTCCGATCCGCACAAGCCGGAGCCGCAAGGGGCAGCGCCTTTGTATATCCCAAAAGGCCGATATAAAGTCAAGCGCCGTTCTCCCGCCTATGGGAAAAAGCAAAAGCTGTCCGGCCTGCGCCGCCTGTATCTGCATTATCTGTATCTGCTTTCACCGCCCCGGCCACGGCGACGGCCTCCGCCGTTTCCTGTACGGGCCGAGGTCAGAAAGCTCGATCAATACAAGCGGCAGTTTGCGCTGCTGCAAAAATACCGTATCAACAGCGAGAGTCAGTTATCCATGCTTGCGGACGCCCTGCAAGCGGATATTGACTCTCTTGTTTTTTCCCGGCGCGAGCTGTACCGCCGCCAGCGGCGCGGCGAGGACATGAGCGCCGAGATCAAAGAAATCTCCCTTGCCCTGCGCCCGATCCGCCGGGAGCTGAAATGCTGCCAACAGGTCGCGGACAGAATACCGCAAATTCAAGAGCATATCCGGCTCACCCGGCAGGCCGAGGAACAGAGCACGAGTGAGAAAACGAAACCCAAGGAAAGGAGGCATGACCTATGGAAGTAAGCGGCGAAGTGGCCGATCTGATGGTCAAGGAAGGACTGGAGGCCGCCAAGATCGCCACCGAGCTTTCTGCAAAAGGGCTCGTCCATGTGGCGGCGCTGCTGGCCGCTATGGTCAAGCAGAATTACAAGGTGGTCGGCAAAGTCGGCATTGAACGGCTGATGAAAGACAGCAACGCCGAATCCGTTATCATCCCGATCAAGGCCGCGGACTATGAGAAGTTCCAGAAGATCGCCAAGCAGTTCGGCGTCCTGTACGCAGCCGCCAAGCATGAGAACAAGGAAACCGGCGTCCTGCACATCATTTCCAACGTGAATTACAGCGCCCAGCTCAACGCCGTTATGGAGGCAATGGGCTACCCTTTGCCGGAAGTGAAACAGGAGGAACAGGCCGCAAAAAAAGCGAAAGCCCGCGCTCCACAAGAGAGATCCTCCGAAGAGCGCGGGACTGGCTTGAATCAACCGCAGAGGGATGAAAAGCCCTCCACCCGGCAAAAGCTGGCCGAGTTGGACAGCGTAGCCAAGCAGAAAAAGCAGAAAACTCCTGTTCGCCATAATGACAGAACACGGTAATTGTGTCTCACCGTGAGACAAGTTTTGGAGGGATGCCTATATAAATCAGAAGTCTTTCCGGGACGCCGCCCCACTGTGGGTGGCGTTTTCCCTGGCAGTGCTGTATTTGGCTGTGCTGGCTGCGGGCGTCTACGAGGACGGCATGAATCTCTTTCAGTTCATGGCCGTCTTTCCCGACGCCATGAACAAGCCCTTTACCCTGCGTTGGACGCCGCACACCGTCAAATTCATGCTTGGTGCTCTTGTGATCTACGCCGGAGCAATCGCTATGTATTATTCTTCCCGCATGAACAGACGCCCCGGTGAGGAACACGGCTCCGCGAAATGGGGCAGCGTCCGGGAGCTGAACAAGAAGTACAGCGACAAAGACCCGGCCAGGAACGTGATTATCACCAAGCACCTGTGTATGAGCCTCAACGGACGGCAGCACATGAGAAATCTGCTTCAGATCGTTGTCGGCGGCAGCGGCGCAGGTAAAACTCGCTTCGTTGTGAAGCCTAACCTTTTGCTTGCCAATGCCAGCTTTATCTGCACCGATCCGAAGGGCGAGCTTGTCCGCGCTGTCGCCCCATTTCTTTTACAGCAGGGTTATATCGTCAAGGTGTTCGATCTGATCGAGCCGAGCCATTCCGACAGCTATAACCCTTTCCGCTATATCCGCAAGGACTCCGACGTGTTCCGGCTGATCAACAACTTCATTCAGAACACCACGCCGAAGAACGCCAGCCAGAACGATCCCTTTTGGGAAAAATCCGAAATTGCCCTCGACTCTGCCCTTATGCTTTACCTTCTCCATGAGTCGCCGCCCTATGAGCAGACCATGGAAATGATGCTCACCATGATCGAGTACGGCGGGGCGAAAGAGGACGACGACGATTTTCAGTCCGCGCTGGATCTGCTGTTCGAGGCGCTGGAGGAAGAACAGCCGGATCATATCGCCGTGCGTCAGTATCACATCTTCAAGCAGGCGGCGGGCAAAACGGCAAAATCCATTTTGGTCAGCGCTGCCGTCCGACTGGCTTCATTTACCCTGCGGGAGATCCAGGACATTACCGACGAGGACAATTTGGAGCTTTCCAAGCTGGGAGAACGCAAGCAGGCTATCTTCTGCGTGATCCCGGACAGCAACGACGTGAGCCTCAATTTCCTTGTCGGTATGCTCTACACCCAGGCGTTTCAAGAGCTCTACTACCAAGCGGACAAGGTTCACATGGGCGGTCTGCCCGTGCCGGTTCGCCTCATGTTCGATGAGTTTGCCAACGTCGCCCTCCCGGACGGCTACGCCCGCCTGCAGGCGACCATGCGCTCAAGAAACATCATGGCCACGATCATCCTGCAAAACATCTCCCAGCTTAAAGCCCTGTTCAAAGACGACTGGGAGGGCATCATCGGAAACGCCGATACTTTTGTCTATCTCGGCGGCAATGAGCAGAGCACCCACAAGTACATTTCCGAACAGCTCGGCAAGGAAACCATTGATACCAAGTCCAGCAGCCAGAGCAAGGGGCGCAACGGATCGTTCTCGCAGAGCTTCCAGCAGACAGGCCGCGACCTTATGACCCCCGATGAAGTCCGTCTTTTGGATAACAAAAACGCCATTGTGTTCATCCGAGGGGAAAGGCCGGTCATTGACGAGAAATACGATCTGATGAAGCACCCCAATGTTCAATTCACCGAGGACGGCGGCGCCGCCCCCTACGTCCACAGCCCGCATTGTCTCTACGATATGCGGTATCTACTATCTACAATGGAGGAAACCGAATGAAGAAACCCACTACCAAACGCGCCAAGATTTTCATGTCTGTGTGGAGCGTACTCACGCTCTGCGTTGTCTGCTTCAGCACCACCGCCTTTGCCACCGGCGGCGACCCGATCACGGTGGTCAACAACCTGTCTGACTTTATCTTTTCCGCGATCAAGGCCATCGGCATTATTATCCTCGGCTGGGGCATCGTCCAGGTCGGTATGTCGATCCAGAGCCATGACGCCAGCCAGCGATCCCAGGGCTTCCTGTGCCTGTTCGGCGGGCTTGTGATTGCCTTTGCAAAGGAGATCCTCGCGGCTATCGGCGCCGTCTGATCCTGGCAAGGAAATGTGTCTCACCGTGAGACACATTTCCTTTTTTCATAATCGGAGGTGAAGTCAATTAGTGATAATTGGATCATAAGAAATCTTGAAAACGCTATTGCCACATGGAACGACAAGCTGGCCGAGCTGTGGCAGCTCATTACGCAGACACCGGAATCCTTTAAGGGCGGTGCGATATGGAGCGTGATTGTCAACATCAACTCTGCGCTGATCGGGATCGGCTACGGCCTGCTTGTGCTGTTCTTCGCAATCGGCGTCTTTTCCTCGGCGGCGTCATTCCGAGAACTGCAAAGGCCGGAGTTCGCTCTGCGGCATTTCATCCGCTTTGTGCTGGCAAAGGTGGCCGTTGGACGGGGCATGGAGTTAATGACTGCGATCTTCTCTATTTGCGGCAGCGTTGTGTCCGCATCTATGAGCAGTATCGGCGGTGCTGTCACTGAATCTGCCGCGCTGCCCTCAGAGCTTGTGAGTGCCATAGAAAGCGTTGGCTTTTTGCAGAGCGTGCCCCTCTGGATCGTTTCGGTGTTGGGGAGCCTGTTCATTACCGTCATGTCCTTTATTCTAATCCTCACGGTGTACGGACGCTTTTTCAAGCTGTACCTTTATACGGCGATCTCCC
>CAMOXK010000106.1 GCA_946629065.1 uncultured Clostridia bacterium | reverse complement strand
ACTCCATCACCCTGACCGGCGGCTGCGCCAAGAACGACGGCCTGAAGGAAGCCATCGAGCATGTGCTGAAGCTGAAGGTCATCAACCTGAAGACCGACCCCCAGCTGATGGGCGCTCTGGGTGCTGCCGAGTATGCCCGCCAGAAGGGCCTGGCCAAGAAGTAAGACTTCTTCACAAACATAAAAACTCCGATCCGTGAGGATCGGAGTTTTTTGTGCTTCGGGGGGGGAGGGAGAAGCAGGCATTTATACTACTTTCAAATAGAAATCTTTAAAGTCTTGTGGCCAGAATTGTGCCATACTTCGTTGAAGCCCTTGAACATATATCTCCATTATGCTCTGCGGCCTTCGCCTCGTCTGGCGCAATTCTGTCTCGCAATCCATTTTAAAGCTTCTTATTTGAAAGTAGTATTACAGCATTCTCAGGACCATGAGGAAAAAGGCCCAGGTTGCGGCACCCACAAGAAAGGTCAAAACCGAGAGGGGGATGACTGCGACACAGGCTTTTTGGCTGAAGCGCCCCTTGGCCCTTCCGATCAGGCTGACGACCGCAAGAGGGATACTGAGGAACAGCCCTGCCAGATTTCCCCAGGCAAGGGAACCGGCGAGCCTGCCGCCATCTGCCAGATCGAGGCTGGAGAAAAACAGAAGGGCCCAGAGGATGAGCAGGATGTGGAGGATCAAAAGCCAGTCCCAGGATTTCTTTTTCATAGAGAGCAGCTCCTTTCCGGGATGGTTCATGGGAAACTGACAGAAAAGGCGGGCTGGGAAGCACTGCCTTCCCAGCCCAGTGGAGAGAATGCGCCCTGTGCCGAGGAAAGAAGAAGCACAGGGCGCAGCAGTGTCAATGGGTGTCGATGAGCGTCACGGTGAAGCCCGCGTCCCGCAGGGCGTGGACCAGGCCGCCCTCGCCTAGCAGATGGGCAAGACCTACGGCAAAGAACACCTTTCGTCCCTCAGCCAGGTAGCCCTTGGCCACTTCCACCATGGCGGCGTTGCGTTCCACCTCCATCTTCTGATGGTATTCGTCATAGATGGCAAGCTCGTCCTCGTCCAGCTCGGCCCGTTCCTCCTCGTCCATGGCTGCAAGCCGCTGGATCAGGGCCTCCTCGTCCCCTTCGCACCAGGCCTCGTACAGCTCATAGCTGGCGTTCAGGTACTCCTGTCGGGTGGCGGAGATCGTCTCTGCCAGCATCATCTCCTGCACCGGATCGGAATAGCCGGTGACCATGGAGATCTGGAATTCTCCGGATTCCACATTCAGGATCTCCTTGCCGCTCTCCCGGGCCAGACGCATGAGCCGGGCGTCCACGCCCCGGGAGCCGCTGAGCTTCCGTCCCTGGGACAGATAGAACAGCTCAATGCCGTTTTCCCAGAGATAGGGCTTCATGGATTCGGCACCGTCGGTGTAATTGCCGATGACCTTGACATAGTCCAGCGCTTCCTTGTACACATCGGAGTCCAGGTGATTCTGGATGGTGGTGCCGTCGGTATAGTAATAGGCGCGCATCAGGGTCTGACGCAGTTCGTCGTCCTCGTCGATGCTCTCCTCGAAGCTCTTGTCGTCAAACTCCACGGCCAGGGCGTCGGCGTCCTCCAGAGCGTCATAGATCACCTGGGGCAGATAGGCGGTGCGGTCGTCCCCGATGTGGATGGTGCCGAATAGATACATGCTGTTGCCTTCGCCGTCGCTGACCTCATAGAACACGGGGCTGGGCCGTGTCTCCGGCTCGGGACCGTCGATCGGATCCTCCGAAATATCGCGGCAGGCGTCCTCGGTATAGAGCTGCAGACCCAGGTTCATCTGCATCACCAGGGAATAGGGATGGTCCTCAATGGTGTGGATGCCGGCATAGTCCAGGTTCAGGGCGGTGGGGATGCCGGAGACCTTTTCCACTGCCAGAAAACCGGTCAGGCTTTTGGTCAGATAGGCGCTGGCATGGTCGTCCAGGATCGTGGGCTGGCCGGGGAAGAGATCCAAGCCGATCTCGTTTTTGACGGCCTCGCCGTAGTCATCGGTACCGGCAAAGCTGATGAGCCGATAGGCGCCCACATCCTTGCTCTCTGCATCCTTCAGATAGGCGGGAACAGGGAAGTACTGGAGCAGATCATAGGAGAAGAGATCACTGAGTTCCCGGGAGGACATGGTGGCATGTTCCTCTGTCCCGTCACTGTAGCTGGTGTCCAGATTGCCCTTGTCGAAGGTCTCCTCAAAGGAATAGGCAAAGGTCTGGGAGCTGGTGTAGTCCACCCCGGAGACGGAGGTGTTCCCGTGGTACAGCACGGTACTGCTCCGGTCCAGCAGACTTTCCTCCTGATAATAGCGTTCGGAGATGCCGGCGGCCTCGGAGTAGAAGTTGAAAACAAAGGTGGCGTTGGCGACTTTGGCGTCGGCCAGGAGAAGACCGGCCCGCAGAAGGGCCAGCGGCGCGCCGGGATCGTCCAGGGTCTCCCAGCCCTTGGCGTTGGCCGGCATGTCGGCTGACAGATCCAGGCCCTCCGAACTGCGATAGCTGAGCTCATAGCGGGTTTGGACCTCCAGCCCGCCAAAGCGGTAGCGGACCAGAAGACTCTGGCCGCTGAGGGCGTGGTCGGCGGAGAGGAGGGCACCGCCCTCCGCCTCCAGCAGCTCCGCCTCCTCCGGCAGGGCCCAGGAAGCGGCTTCTTCCGGCGCCTCAAAGCGCAGCTCGCTGCCTTTGGCGGTCTCCTCGCCGGTGACAGGTCCGCAGAGCGCGCTGTCCAGCAGCAGCAGGGGAGGAAGAGTGTCCAGGAAGCTGTCCCGATCCGTTTCCGAGCAGAAGCGGCTGCCGTTCAGCTCCACATATTCCACCCCGTCGGCATAAAGGAGCGTTTGCTCGCTTCTGGGGTTTTGGCCGATGATGATTACATCCTCTACCTTCGCCAGAAGAGCGTCACTCTGCAGGCCCTGGAGGGAGACGCTGCGGGTGGTGGTTTCGGAGAGCGTGGTGACCTCGCCGGGCTCCTCTGCCGTATAATCGGGCAGAGTGATGTCCTGACTGATCCGATATTCGGCCACCAGGTTTTCCTGCCGGGAGAGGGCCTCCGCGGCCTCCTGATAGAGAGCAAGGTAGTCGATAGGCTCCGGCGTGGGCTCGGGTGTCGGCTCCGGGGCCTGCTCCGGCGCGGCAGCGGGAGCTTGCTTCTGGGCGGGACTGCAGCCAGCCAGCAGGCTTATGGCCAGGCAAAGGCAGAGCAGCAGGGCCAGGATACGGGCGGATCGTTTCATTGCGGATGCCTCCTTTTTTTCTCGCATTGGGGATCGTAAAAGGCGGGAAAGTGCGCAGCGTCAGATCTGCGGGGCCGGAACGCTCCGGCTCTCTGCTGTCATTTTAGCATTATTTTCGAGATCTGTCTATACAGAGAAGGAAAGCTGCTGTGCTTTTCTCTATTCTCTATAACGGATGAGAGGGCCAAAAGGTTTCAGCGCTCCCGCGTTTTTTGTAAAAAAAATACCTGATTGGAAGACATTGGAAGCTGCCAACAAATTCAGGCGGGAGGGCTTGCATTTATTTCAGAACAAACGTATAATAAACATACAAATGACCCCGGCCCGACAAAAACAATGGAGGTTAAGGCTCTATGAATATTGCAATCACCCGTACGACGAATCCCCGGAAGAAGCCGGACATGAAGGGCATTCCCTTCGGCACCTATTTTTCCGACCATATGTTCATGATGAACTATACCGAGGGCAAGGGCTGGTACGATCCCCGCATCGTGCCCTACGGCACCATCGAGCTGGAGCCCTCCGCCATGGTCTTCCACTATGCCCAGGAGATTTTTGAGGGCATGAAGGCCTATCGCACCGAGAAGGGCCGCATTCAGCTCTTCCGTCCCATGGACAACATCATCCGCTTCAACAATTCCGGCGTCAAGCTCTGCGTCCCCCACATCCCGGAGGAGGATTTCCTGCAGGCTCTGAAGGCGCTGGTGGAAGTGGACAAGGACTGGGTCCCCTCCGAGCCCAACACCAGTCTCTATATCCGCCCCTTCGCCATCGCGATCGATCCCCAGCTGGGTGTGCACGTGGCCAAGAACTACCTCTTCTGCATCCTGACCTGCCCTGTCGGCGCCTATTATCCCGAGGGCCTGAACCCTGTGAAGATCGCCGTGGAGGCCCGGGAAGTCCGCGCGGTCCGCGGCGGCACCGGCTTTACCAAGTGCGGCGGCAACTACGCGGCCTCCCTGCACGCCAGCCATGAGGCGGGCAAGAAGGGCTTCAGCCAGGTGCTGTGGCTGGACGGCGTGGAGCAGAAGTACATCGAAGAAGTGGGCGCCATGAACGTCATGTTCAAGATCAACGGCAAGATCATCACCCCGTCCCTGGAAAAGGGCACCGTGCTGCCCGGCGTCACCCGCCGCACCGCCCTGCAGATCCTGCGCCACTGGGGCTATGAGGTGGAGGAGCGGGACATCTCCATCGACGAGCTCATCGAGGCTGCCGACAACGGCACCCTGGAGGAGGCCTGGGGCACCGGCACCGCCGCCGTCATCTCCCCGATTGGCGAGATCTCCTTTGAGGACAAGGTCCATGTGATCGGCGATTTCAAGATCGGCGAGCTGACCCAGAAGCTCTATGATACCATCACTGCCATCCAGTGGGGCAAGTCGGAGGATCCCTTCGGCTGGATCGTGCCCGTCTGCTGAAATCGTTCTGCACACATAAAAACACCCATCCGGGAGGATGGGTGTTTCAGACTGTAGACAAACCTATGCGGCAACGCTTGGACACGCATGGGGGGAT
>CAMOXK010000105.1 GCA_946629065.1 uncultured Clostridia bacterium | reverse complement strand
ACCTGCGCGCCCAACTGCACCGGCGGCTGCGGACAGCAGGCATGTGTTTACAACGGAGAGATCAAAGATATCATTCAGGCATCGGACTACGAGGATTCCGAGCACAATCCCAGAGGATGTCTGAAGGGCATCTCTTTCTCCAATCTGATTTACGGACCTAACCGTATGCACGGGCCTCTCAAGAGGATCGGAGCTCCCGGCGAGGATGAATTTGAGGAGCTGAGCTGGGAGGATGCACTCGATCAGGCGGCTGCGGAGCTTCGCAGGATCAGCGACACCTATGGCCCTGAGTCCATCGCCTGTGTCGTCCAGGTCGCGGGCACCGGCCACGTGGCAAAGGGCGCGATCTCAAGAATCGCAACACTCAACGGCTGGGCAATGATGGGCGGCTACGAGATGAACGGCGACCTGCCCATGTCCGCGCCGATCACCTTCGGCGTGCAGTCCGAGGAGCTTGAGACTTACTGCTGGCTGGATGCCAAGTACATCATGTGCTTCGGTTCCAACCCCATGCAGACCCGTATTCCGGACGCCCATTTCCTCAATGAGGCCCGTGAGAACGGCGCAAAGCTTCTGGTCTTTGACCCCTGCTTTACTGCGACAGCTTCCAAGGCGGATGAATGGTACTCCATCAAGCCCTCCAGCGACGCGGCAGTGGCGCTCGGCTTCGCCAAGGTCATTCTGGACGAGAAGCTCTATGATGCGGACTTTATCCGCAAATTCACGGATATGCCGATCCTGATCCGGAGCGATAATCAGAAGAAGCTCCTGGCAGCAGATGTCGAGGGACTGGAAGTACCCGCGGATATGCCCGAATACAGGCAGGCTTTTGTTGCTTACAGCAAGGGGAAACCTGTCACTGTCAATCCCGAGAAGTTTGACCTGCCCATGGATACGCAGCTTGAAGGTGAAGTGACCATCAGGCTCAAGGATGGCAAGAGCGTCAAGTGCCGGCCTGTCTTCGACCTGCTCAGCGAGATGGCATCACAGTGGACGCCGGAAGCGGTCGAAGCGGAGACGGATATGCCTGCCTCCGAGATTCCGAGGATCGCGCGGGAAATAGCGACGATTAAGCCCGTTCATATCATGTACGGCGCCTCCAACTATCAGTGGTACCACGGAGACCTCAAGGGCCGCGCCCTGTCCCTGCTCGTAGCTCTGACCGGTAACATCGGTCATCTGGGTGACGGTTTCTCCACTTATGCCGGCCAGTACAAGATGCGCTATAAAGGCGGCGCCTGGTGGAATGTGCCGGAGCTTCCCGACAAGAAGCCGGCAGGAACCTCTTTCGCCTACATGCTGGACTACACGCTCAACGATTATGCGAAAAACGGACCCCGTCCCACGATGACCTGTCCCTTCCCCAAGAGCGGCATCAAGGCCTGGATCCTGTATTGCTGCAACGCATTTGATCAGCACAATATCGCCAATGTCCTGCGCGAGCAGGTCGAGAGCGGACAGCTCGAGTGTGTGATCACCCTGGACTTCCAGAAGACCACAACGAGTAAATATGCGCATTTCTGCCTGCCCGGTGTCAGCTGGTATGAGAAGACCGAGCTGGTATCCACACCGATCCACCCTTATGCCCAGCTCATGCAGCCGGCCATCGAGCCCCTGTACGACTGCAAGCCCGAGCTCTGGATCATGCGCGAGCTGGCAGACCGTGTCAATCCCGGAGACAGAAAGTGGTTTTACCCCGATCTGGATCCCGACAAGGCCGCAGAGGAAGTCATCAAACTTACCTGCGAGACCGGCGGTATCGAGATGGAGGGAGTCACTCTCGAAAAACTGAAACAGGGCCCTGTCAAGCTCCACCACGAGAATCCCGGACGCAAGAGGATCCCTTTCTACGAGCAGATCCAGGGCGGACAGCCCTTCCCGCCGGTCAGTTATCCCATGACCATCGACAAGACAGCCCAGTTCGTCAAGAGCGGAAGGATCGAGTTCTACAAGGACGAGGACACCTTTATCAAGGTCGGCGAATGCCTGCCTGTTCACAAACCGCCGTTTGAGGAGACTGAGTATGTGCTCAATCCCGCGGCGAGGGAACTTTACAAATATACCTATATCACACGCAACAGTATTCACCGTGTACACTCCACGCACTCCAACAACCAGATGATGCGGGAACTGCAGGATGACAGCGCCAAGGTCTACCTCAATCCTGATGATGCCGCGGAAAAGGGAATTGCGGCAGGCGATCTGGTCGAGGTCTTCAACGACAGAGGCAAACTCCTTGCGGAAGCCGTTCTGGATCCCGGTGTGCGCACCATGACCGTCATCTTCGAAGAAGGATGGTGGAGCCGTTACACGCATGGAACTTCCTACAATACACTGCTCTATCCCTGGATCAATCCGGTACATGAGGTGTATTTTGTCTCGCAGATGTGGGCGCCCAACACCTCATGGAATGAGTGTCTGGTCGACTTCAAGAAGGCAGAGATTTAAATAAGCCGAAAGGAGAATGAATACAAATGCGTTACTGTATGGTTATAGATCTGGACAAATGTATCGGGTGCCAGACCTGCGCAGTGATCTGCAAAATGCATCACGCCCAGCCGCAGGGAACCTGGTGGAACAGGGTCTTCACGCAGGGATCCGACTATCACCAGTCTGCAGTCGGCACCAAAGACGGCTTTAAAATCGAATATCTCCCGGTGTCCTGCCAGATGTGCGACAATGCCCCCTGTGAGAGAGTCTGCCCCACAGGCGCGACTTACAAGAATGAAGAGGGCATGATCCTGGTGGACTATGACCGCTGCATCGGCTGCCGCACCTGTATGGCGGCATGCCCCTATGGAGTGCGCCAGTTCAACTGGAAGGATCCCAAAAAGGCAAAGGAAGAGGCCGGCTATGCATATGGCTATCCCTTTGATGTCACAGAAAAGGGCAAACGCCTGGTCTACACCCAGGACCGCCCGGCAGGTGTCGTGGAAAAATGCACTTTCTGTGTTGAGTGCATGAATGCGGACGGCACTTATGATGCTCTTCCCGCCTGTGTCCGCGCCTGCCCCGGAAAGGCACGTTATTTCGGCGATCTGGATGATCCCAACTCCGAAGTGAGCCGCCTGGTCAGCTCCAAACAGGTCTTCCGTCTCAAAGAGGAGTACGGCACGGAGCCCAAAGTCTACTATATCTCCTCTACCAAGAGCAAAAATGTCGAGGGTCCGTGGACGGAACAGTCCTGGGAAAATAAGACACCGAACACCATCATACCGTAAGGGGGACAGCTATGAAAAAATTATCTGCCAAAAAAACAGCTGCCCTGGTCATAGGCGCGGCTATGTGCGCCGCAGGACTTGCGGCGTGGATCTATCAGCTGGTTCAGGGCATGCAGGTCACTAACCTGCGCAACAGTTTTACCTGGGGACTCTACATGGGAAGCTTTGAGTTCTTCATCGCGATGGCGACAGGCGGTATCCTTGTATTCTCCATTGCTTATCTCTGGAACATTGAGACCTTGAAGCCCTTTGTCAAAATTGCGTCCATCGGCTCCCTGGCTTCTGTTGTCGCGGCCGGCGTCGCGATTTTTGAGGATCTGGGCGAACCCTTCCACGCACTTTATATGATCATCACCCCAAATGTGGGCTCCCCCCTGTTCTGGGATGTGGTGATTCTGACCCTGTACGTGATCGTCTGCCTTGTTGCGGTAGTGCTCACGCTCCTTCCCGACACGAAAAAACATGTCCATGACCGCGGCTACAGGATGACCAACGAAGAGAACTGCCGGCGCTTTTCCTTTATTGCGTTTCCCATGGCTTTTCTTCTCAATATCATCACCAGCTTCATGTTTGCGACACAGAACACCAGGGAGTGGTGGCACAGCGCTCTGATCCCGGTCAATGCCTGCGCGGAAGCGACAGCCGTCGGTCTGTCTTTCACCATCCTTCTCTGTGTGCTGATGGTCAGACATGAGATTTTTGTTGAGAACAGTGACGGAATCCGTCTTCTGTCCCGCATCGCAGCTGCATCGATCGCTGCCTACATTGTCATGTCCTTTATCGAGATCGTTCCGCTTGCCTGGAGCGGCACACAGGAGAGCCGGCATCTGCTGCATCTGATCTTCCACACCTACGGACTGCTCTTCTGGCTGCAGATCATCCTGCCTCTGCTGGCAATGATCCTTTTCCTGGTCGGCGGCGGTCTCGGAAAGGAACTGGTCTCAGTGGCAGGCATCCTGGTTATTGTGGGTATTTTCATCCAGCGTATGATGCTGCTCCTTCCCGCTTTCAATTCGATTCCGCTCACACTGCCTGTGGCAGGAAAGCTCTGGACCTTCCCGATCGCGGTCGGAACCTTCACGGAAGGGGAGGACGTTTTCGTCCGTTTCTGGAATTACGTGCCAACCGCTGTTGAGTGGATCGTCGGTATTCTGCCTGTCGGTCTGATCGTATTCGTGATGGCCGCCGCGGCGATTCTGTTCCGCCTGAATCCCGGAGAGGAGTGATCATGGGACTTGGAGCCGGTGAACTGGCCCTGATCCTGGTGATCGCCTATGTGGTGGTCGGACCGGAGGATATGGTCAAGCTCGCGAGAACTCTTGCCAGGACCCTGCGGCAGCTCAGAAAGCTGACTGTGGACCTGCACGAGGAGGCAGTAGGAGGGATCAATCTGCCCTCTGTGCCGGACCTGGATTTCAGCACGGACAGCACAGGACGGAAAGACATAATAAAAGACGCTGCGGGATCCGTAACTTCGGATCTCGACGGCGTCCTGAAGGAAATTCAGAAGGCTGAGGAACAGTTCCGGGAAAAAACAAACTGAGGAACAGC
>CAMOXK010000104.1 GCA_946629065.1 uncultured Clostridia bacterium | reverse complement strand
TTTTTTGAGCTCGCGTCAAGCATAATGCCTGCCACAGTGTGAGAGTCAAGGGGTTAAAAACATCCTTTTTGCCGTAGGTCGAGGGTGAAGGCGCTGCCTTCGCCCTCGCGACTTTCCACAGTCAGCGGTATGGAAAGCAGGTCGGCGGCCTTTTTGGCGAGATAGAGGCCGAGGCCGCTGGATTTCTGCCCCAGGCGGCCGTTGATCCCGGTATAGCCCTTTTCAAAAATGCGGGGCAGATCCTGAGGGGCGATGCCGATACCGGTGTCGGAGATCATCAGCCGCCCATCCTGCATTCCGATCGTGACAGCACCCTCCGGCGTATACTTCACGGCGTTGGACAGAAGCTGATCCAGAATGCAGGCAAACCACTTTGCGTCCGTTACGACCGACGCTTCCGTCGGCACAAACACGAGCCGGAGCCGTTTTTCGACAAACTGCGGCGCAAGCTTCCGCACTGACTCGCGGATCAGCTCATCGAGGGAGCACTCCTGTATTACCAGATCGTTCGTCTCGCTGCCAATACGGATGTATTGCAGCACCATATCCACATACCGCTCGATGCGCTGCAGCTCGATGGCGAGGGCATGATGCTCCGGCGTGTCGTCGGAGAGCTTCAGACGCATCACGGCGATGGGCGTTTTGATCTCATGCACCCAGACGGTGAAGTAGTCCAGCATGTCCTGCCGCTCTGCGTCGGCCTCCGCGCTCAGCCGCTCCATCTGCGCGCCGAGAGCTGTGATCATTTTCTGATAATCCTCTTCGGCCAGAGAGTTCGCTTCCGGCAGCGACCGCCATTCGGAGAGGATCGCTGTGAACGTCCTGTCGCGTTCTGAGCTGCGCTGCTTCTCTCGCACAAAATCAATGATCAATACTGCCGTCAGTAGAAAGAATGACAGCGCTGCGGCGTAGATCAGCGGCTCAGTCAGAATGCCGTACAGTCCGAAAACCACTGCGTTCCCCACAGTCATCGCGGCGAACACGAGGATTGCCGTGCGGTTCCTACGCAAAACCTCTTTGAAAGCCTTCATGGGATGATATACCCGCTTCCCGGCCGGGTGACGATGGTGGCCCCCAGTCCATGGGCCTCCAGTTTTCGCCTCAGGCGGGTCACATTGACGGTGAGGGTGTTCTCCTCCACAAAGCAGTCGTCGTTCCAGAGCCGCAGCATCAGCGCATCTCGGCTGACGATCTTTCCCCGGTTTTCGAGCAGCGTACACAGAATGCGGAACTCGTTTTTGGTCAGTTCCACCCGCTCGCCCCCTACGCTGACGCTGTTGTCGTTCAGGTTCAGCACCGCGCCGCAAAACTCCATGGCACCCGCGCTGCCGGGCATCTCATAGGCACGGCGCAGGACTGCCTGTACCTTCGCGTTCAGCACCATCGGCTCCACCGGCTTGGAAATGAAGTCGTCCCCACCCATATTGATGGCCATGACGATATTCATACCATCCGACGCGGAGGAGAGAAACACAATGGGCACGGTGGAGAATTTGCGGATCTCCGCCGTCCAATGGTAGCCGTTCTGATAGGGCAGCACAATGTCCATCAGGACAAGATGGGGATCATAGGCGCGGATCTCGTCCGGCACGGCGCGAAAATCGGATATGATGCGCACCTCGTTCCCGTATTGCTGGAGCTGTCTTTTCAGTTCCTGCGCCAAGGCGTGATCGTCCTCCACCAAAAAAATGCGATACATAGCGTCCTCCAAAGAAAAACGGCGTCGAGCCGCCCCTCGGTCGGGGCGGCTTTTGCCTCAATGAACGATATTATAGTAGGTTCTGGCCGTCAGCAGATACACCGCCGTATAGACCAGCGCGAACACCGCGAGCGTGATGAGCGTACAGCTCACAAACAGCTGCGTATTGGTAAGCATCAGGATCTTCAGCAGCTTGAGCAAAATCGGAAAAGCCGCAGCCGTGTGAACAGCCGCCGTCGCCAGGGGCAGGAAGAACTGCAGCGCCATCTGACTTCCGATGGCCTTTTTGACCTCCTGTGCCTCCATGCCGATCTTCTCCATGATCTGAAAGCGTTCCCGATCCTCGTAGCCCTCGGAGATCTGCTTGTAATAGATGATCAGAATGGTCGAGAACAGGCAGACAAGACCCAGCAGGATCCCAAGGAACAGGAAGGTACCGTACATATCCAGGACGTTGTGCAGGGCTTCCCATTTGGTATCGAGGGAATAGCTCAACGCTCCGGGATAGGAAGCTCTGAGTTTGTCGATGACCGTCCGGGTGAACGCCGCTGCGACAGCGCTGACAGCTTCCTCGTCCGCGAAGATTACCCCGATGCGGTCCATGTACTCGCTGGCATATGCGCCGTAAGCCGCCTTCTGCGCAAGGTAAATCTCCTCCAGCGCGTCCTCATCCGCAACCACGATCCCGACGACGTCCACCAAAGTTCCCATGTTGATGCTGACAGGAAAATAGGAGATCATTTCCTTGACCCGGTATTCCTTTCCGTGAATGGTCAGCGTTTCGGGCGCCTCCCCGAGATTGCGGACGGTGGACATGATCCGGCAGAAGGCGATCTCGTCCTTCCCAAGATCCAGATGACGCGCATCCGTGGTAAAATAGGTCTGCCCTTTGAGCTGGGTGTAGGTGTTCTCGGTGATGAAGATCGCGCCGGTGAGTTCCTCCGGGCTCCAGCCGCCTGTGACCTCGGTTTTGGTCAGCAGGGCGTCGCCTCTTGTGAGGTAGGATACGGTGAGCATCTTTTCAGCCTCGATATGCTCAATTTGCAGACCATATTCTTCGGCGGCACTTTCTACTATCTCAGTTAAGCTAGACGAAGGGATAGATGTGACTGTATCGTCCTCCGTCTGATTGGCCGAAAGATATAACTGCTGCGGGTAATTGGTATTCACCGTGTCCTGCACGCCGCTGTAGAGGCTGACGGTGGTGGAGATCATCACCAGCACGCCGGTGGCCAGGATGGCGATGGAAGCCAGACCCACTGCATTCTGCTTCATGCGGAACAGCAGCCCCGCCACGGCTGGCATGTGCCGACAGTTATAATAATAGCCTTTATTCCGTTTCAGGCATTTGAGTACAAAGGTCGTGCCGGTGACAAACAAGCAGTAGGTTCCGATGATGACGAGGATGACCGCCGCGAAAAAGCCCACAAGGGCAGCCAACGGACTCTTTACCGTGAGCGCGTAAGCGTAGCCTGACCCGAGAGTGAGAAGGCCGATGATCAGAAGCAGCCAGCGGATCCTGGGTTCCTTCTCCCCCGCGTGTTTTCCGGCCATCAGCTCCACCGGCTTCATGCGGAGGATCGTGATGCTGTTGATCAGGAAAGCGAACAGATCCAGCGCCAGAAAGATCCCGGCAGGGATCAGCAGCGTGACAGCGTTCAGGTAGTAGAAGCCGGCCACGATCCCGCTGCGCATCAGCCGGCAGATCAGCAGACTGGACGCTTTATAGAACAGAACCCCCAGCAGGAGCCCCAGCGCAATGGAAAGCAGGGAGGTTATGAGGGATTCCGTAAAAAGAAGCTTCACGACATGCCGCTTTTCCATGCCCAGCACATTGTAAAGTCCGTACTCGCTCTTGCGCCGCTTCATCAGGAAGCTGTTGACATACAGGATCAGGATGAAGGAGAGCAGTCCGATGACCACGGCCCCGAAAGACATAAAAGCCGAGAGATACGCGCCTCCCAGCGCCTCAGACAGCCTGGCGTCCATCGCCAGCGTCAGCAGGATGTAAAAGCAGCCCAGAAGTCCCGCCTCTGCCAGAATGCGCGGGATGTAAAGCCGTCTGTTCTTTTGGATGTTTTCCTTCGCAATTCTGGAATAGAATCCGTGTTTCATCCCCTGTCACCCCCTGTTCGCAGCATCGTGAGGGTGTCGGAGATCTTTTTGTACAGCTCTTCGTTGGTCGAATCGCCGCGATAGAGCTGGTGGAAGATCACACCGTCCCGGATGAACAGAACCCGGTTCGCGTGGGACGCCGCGTCTGTGGAGTGGGTGACCATCAGGATGGTTTGCCCGTTCCGATTGATCTGGGAGAACACTCGCAGCAGCTCTGCGGAGGACTGAGAGTCCAGCGCGCCGGTGGGCTCGTCCGCCAAAAGCAGTTTCGGTTCCGTGATGAGCGCCCTGGCTGCGGCAGCCCGTTGCTTCTGTCCGCCGGAGACCTCATAGGGGTATTTGTTCAGGATATCCGTGATGCCGAGCGAAGCCGCAACGGGCTCCAGACGGCGTTCCAACTCCCGGACATCTGTGCGGCCAAGCACCAGCGGGAGCAGGATGTTGTCCTTCAGTGAAAATGTGTCCAGCAGATTGAACTCCTGAAACACAAATCCCAGATTCTCTCTGCGCCAGACAGCCAGTTTGTCTTCCTTCAAGGCGTCAAGGCACTTTCCCTCCAGCTCCACCGAGCCGGAGGTGGGTTTGTCCAGCGCGGCGAGGATGTTCAAAAGCGTTGTTTTGCCGGAGCCGGACTCGCCCATGATCGCGACATACTCGCCCTGCTCCACGGTAAATGTCACACCCTTGAGGGCCTGCACCTGTGCTCCGCCGAGGCGGGATGTATACGTCTTTTTCAGGTCGGTGACCTTTAAGATTTCCATATTACTGTCCTCCGTTTCGGTTGATGGCATCATTGTACCGAAACGTTCTCGCTTCCAACATCGAATCGGGTGACATGCTGGTGACAGTTTTGTAAGGCGCTCGAGCTGTCAGGGCTAAGCGGGTATTCCATCTTTAGATAGAGGGTCGTTCAGCAGGAACGCTTAGAAGCCCGGTGGATAGCGTAATAGACCAGATCCCGCTCTTTCCCCAGATAGGTCAGCTCTTTCTCCGAGAAGTGATCGTATG
>CAMOXK010000103.1 GCA_946629065.1 uncultured Clostridia bacterium | reverse complement strand
CATAGTTTCTTCCGATCTCATCCACCAGCCGCTCGATATAGGCGTCCGCCGTCTCTCCGTCTTTGGTATAGGCCACGTGGATGTTGTGATACTCTGTCCTGGCCCCGGGATTCCCCGGCGTCCGGAATCCGTCGAACACCAGCACCAGCTCGCTTTTCGTAAAGCCAGCGTAATTGGACAAAATATCCATCAGCCGTCCCCTGGCCAGGTCCAGCTGCTTTTCCGCCAGCTTTTTAAGCTCCTCCCAGGCGAAAATCAGATTATAGCCGTCCACGATCAGGTATTCCCGCTTCCTGGGCGCCGCCTGCGGCTGAGGGGCCTCGTTGCGCACGCCCTTGCTGTACTGCGGCCGACGGATCGGGCCGAACTCCCGCTCCATGATGGCCTCCAGCTCTCGCTCGTCAATGGGAATATTTGGTATTTTTGGAGCAGACACCGGTTCAGAACCGGTTTTGAGGGTGCTTTCCAAGTGCATAAATAGTTCCACTTGGTTCCATTTTACCGTAAATCCGCCGCCATGGGCGCAGAACACCGAGTCTGGCGTGTTCTCCAGATCCGCCTCCGGGTCGTATCCCAATTCCCTCATGATCTTCTCCTGCTCCTTGCAGGGCTGATACCCCGCCGGCCGCAGAAACAGCCTTCCCCGTCCTCGGGTATAGCTCATCAGCTCCTCCTGATATCCGTTCATGGCCGCAACCGGCGCCTCACCCCGTAGGATCTGCATTTCCCCGTGGTTTTCCGGCGATTCAAAGTTCCCGTTCATCGCCCGGATATCGCTGATCGCCCGCCCAATCATCTCAGACGGTACTGCCAGACTATAGGAATACACCGGCTCCAGCAGAACGCTTTTCGCTTTCATCAATCCCTGCCGCACCGCCCGGTAGGTTGCCTGCCGGAAGTCTCCTCCTTCGGTATGCTTGAGGTGGGCTTTCCCCGCCGTCAGGGTGATTTTCACATCTGTGATGGGCGAGCCGGTCAAAACTCCAAGATGTTGCTTTTCCATCAGATGCGTCAGGATCAGCCTCTGCCAGTTTCGGTCCAGAACATCCTCAGAGACGGTGCTTTCCACCTCAATCCCGCTCCCCCGCTGCAGTGGTTCTATCAGCAGATGCACCTCCGCATAATGGCGCAGCGGCTCAAAATGTCCTACTCCCTCCACGGTATCCGCAATGGTTTCCCGATACAGGATTCTGCCCTTATCCAGCTCAAGATCTACGTCAAAGCGATCTTTCACCAGGCTTTTGAAAACCTCCGCCTGGATTTTACCCATGAGCTGCAGCTCAATGCTTCTGTCTCGCTCATTCCAGCCGATGTGCAGCTGTGGGTCTTCCTCTCCCAAAAGCTGCAGCTTCGGCAACAGGAGCATGGGGTCCAGCTTATCTGGCAGCAGCAGTCTGTAGCTCATCACCGGCTCCAGCATCGCATCGATTCCAGCAGGCTCCGAGCCGATGCACTGACCAGGCCAGGTATTATCCAGGCCCAGTACCGCGCAAACATCCCCCGCTTCTGCCTGTTCGACAGATTCATATTTTGGCCCGGAATACCGCCGGATCTGGGTGACCTTTTCCTCACAGGCCGTACCGTTCCTGCCTCTGTAAGAAAGAAGTCCCCGGACTTTCAGCTGTCCACCCGTCACCTTCATCAAGGTCATACGGTTTCCCTGGGCGTCATGCTTGATCTTATAGATCCGTGCTGCAAATGCTCCTCGGTCCACCGCCGCAGGGGCATAACGCTCCAGGGCTTCCAGCATTTCCTCCACGCCATCCAGTTTCAAGCCGGAGCCAAAAAAGCAGGGAAAAAGCTCCCTCCGGGCGATCATCTCCGCGAGAAGAGGATCCGGAACTTTTTCTCCGGAAAGGGCATAGTTCATGGCAGATTCACTGCAGAGGGCGATTCGATCCGCCCATTCGTCATCCCTGGAAGTGAAATCCACGCAGTTGTCATCCAAGCGATGGCGCAGTTCCTCCAGGATTTCCTCCTTGGTTTTTCCCGGAAGATCCCGCTTGGTGACAAAAACAAAAACCGGAACCTGGTATGCTTGCAGAAGACTCCACAAGGTCTCCGTATGCGCCTGGATCCCATCGGTCCCGCTGATGACCAGAACAGCACAATCCAGTATCTGCAGGCAGCGCTCCGTCTCGGCGGAAAAATCCGCGTGCCCAGGCGTATCCAGCAGGGTTACGTTGAGATTGGGCAGCGCAAAGAGTGCCTGTTTGGAAAAGATTGTGATGCCCCGCTGACGTTCCAGACTGTGGGTGTCCAGGAAACTGTCCCTATGATCCACACGGCCAAGCTTCTTTAGTTTTCCGGCATAGTAAAGGATGGCCTCGGCAAGAGTCGTTTTCCCTGCGTCCACATGGGCCAGTATGCCTATGACAGTTTTTTTCTTCGTATTCATGCTAACAATTCTATCAGGTGCAGGATGATTTCGCAACCTAATTCGATATTCATGGGCAAATCCCTGCTTGATTGTCATTGCTATGCAAAATCTTGTGAAGATTTTAAAAACTTTGACTACCATTTTTGTAAGAAGTATGCTACAATAAGATGTCTGAATGTGCCTTAACGAGGAGGAGATCCTATGAAAAAAATACTTGTATTGGAAGATGAAGCCAATATCCGCAGCTTTGTGGTGATAAACTTGCGCCGTAGCGGCTATGAGCCCATTGAAGCAGAAACTGGCGCCGAAGCCATGGAAAAGTGGCGTGTAAACCCCGACATCTGCCTTGCCCTGCTGGATGTTATGCTCCCTGATATCGACGGATTTGAGGTTTGCCGCCGGATTCGTGCCTCCGGCTCCAAGATCGGCATCATCATGCTGACCGCAAAGAGCCAGGAAATCGACAAGGTCACCGGCCTCATGACCGGCGCGGACGACTACGTCACAAAGCCCTTCTCCCCCGCTGAACTCACTGCCCGGGTTGACGCACTGATCCGCCGCCTTGGCGCAAGCGAAGACGAGAAGGCCAGTGTTGAGATCTCCAGCGGCCCTTTCCTGCTGAACACCCGCAACCGCACCCTGGAAAAGAACGGACAGCGCCTGAAGCTGACGCAGATCGAGTATCTGCTGATGAAGCTTTTTATGGAGAATCCTGGTAAGGCCATGAGCCGTGAGGACATCCTCTCCACAGTCTGGGGCAGCGATTTTTCCGGTGAGTTGAAAACGGTGGACGTTAATATTCGACGTCTGCGCATCAAGATCGAGTCAGATCCCACGGAGCCGGAGTTTTTGACCACCGTTTGGGGCTACGGCTACAAGTGGGGCTACTGAGCTTACAATGCTGAAAAGTTTACGGATCAAGCTGATGCTGGCCGGCATCGTGACGCTGATCTTCCTTCTCATCGGGGTATGGGGGATCGCGTGGCGGCGCTATGTTGTGGCCGGCGGTATGATCGTGCTCACCTCTTTCGCCGTGATCGCGCTCCTGCTCTGGTTCTGGCGCCATGTCACAGACCCCATCGAAAGGCTCACGGATTTTGCGGATACCATCGCCTCCGGAAGCTACGGCAGCCAGATGGAAGTAAGCTCTGACGATGAGATTGGCAGACTCACCCAGGCCATCAACCATATTTCCGAGCAGACCGCTATGGCGGAAAAGACCAGGACGGAGTTCATCTCCCAGGTCTCCCATGAGCTGCGCACGCCCTTGACGGCAATCACCGGATGGGCGGAGACCATCGCTTATGACGAGGCCGTGCAGGGAGACTCACTCCGCGGTATCCAGATCATTTCCCGGGAAGCCGAGCGTCTTACCGGCATGGTGATGGAACTGCTGGAGTTCACCAGGATCCAGGACGGACGCTTTAATCTGCGGATCGAACTGCTTGATATCTCCGCGGAGCTGGAAGACGCGCTGTTTACTTATGGCGAACTGATGCGGCAGGCCGGTGTCGAGCTGGAATACACCCCTGCTCCCGCAGAAATCCCGCTAATCCCCGGAGACCCGGAGCGACTGAAGCAGGTCTTTTTAAATCTGCTGGACAACGCCTCCAAGCATGGCGGGGATGGGAAGAAAGTGGACGTAGCCCTTTTCCAGAAGGGTGAAACTGTCTGGATCACGGTACGAGATCACGGAAGAGGGATTCCGGAGGCGGAACTGCCCCACGTGAAAGAAAAGTTTTACAAGGGAAGCTCCAAGAACCGCGGGACCGGGATCGGACTTGCAGTATGCGATGAGATCGTGACCCGGCACGGCGGCGAGCTGCTGGTGGAAAATGCCGAGGGCGGCGGATGCCGCGTAACGGTCATCCTGCCCATGGAAGCCAAACAGTCGCAGCGGTTTTGACAGAGCGTATTTGATTGATTAGCAAATTCAGGAGTATCATATGGCAAAGCATTTCAAAGAATCCTGCGCGTTTCGGACCTCCATCGGCGGTCAGGCTCTGATGGAAGGCATCCTGATGCGGGGGCCGAAGAAGCAGGCGATCGTATGCCGGACCAAGGATGGCCTGGTGGAAAAAGTAGACCAAATGGAACCGTGGAGGAACTTATATCCGGTTCTTTCGGTTCCTTTTATCCGGGGGATCCCGGTGTTTTTGGAGTCCCTGGTGATGGGAATGAAAGCGCTTACATATTCTGCCAGTCTGCTGCCGGAGGAGGAACAGGGAGAGCCGGACAAGCTGGACCAGTGGATCGAGGCGCACTTCAGTGAAGAAAAGGCCCAAAAGCTGATCATCGGCGCGGCCGTGGTGCTGGGTCTGGCACTGTCCATCGGCCTATTCGTGTTTCTGCCGGCGCTGATCGTGCGGCTGATCAATTTCCACAAGAGTTTTTCCATGCCCCTGGTGAACCTGCTGGAGGGCATTTTCCGGGTGGGGATCCTGCTGGTGTACATG
>CAMOXK010000102.1 GCA_946629065.1 uncultured Clostridia bacterium | reverse complement strand
GGGGAGCGGGAGAAGCTGGTCTTTCTCCACTATCCGCCTATCTACCAGAAATACGAGTGCCCCGAGATCCTGGCGCTGCTGGAAAAGCACCGGGTGAGGCTCTGCTGCTACGGGCACATCCACGGCAAGGGCATCTATTCTGCCTTCAACGGCTGGCGGGGCTGCACCGAGTTCCGCCTCCTCTCGGCGGACGCGGTGGATTTCACCCCAGTGAAGCTTTTGGACTGAAACAAGACATATGGGCTGACGAAGCGATGACCAACTGCAAAGCGAAAAACAGAGGGTAAAGTGCAGCAAACGCAGGGGAGGGGCTCTGCGTGCCCTGCGGGTATGCCCCTCCCGGCAGCAGAAAATGCTTTCACAGAAAACGGTTCGGCGAATTCACAGATGGTTGTACGAATTCGCCGAACCGTTCTTTGTCGTCCCTGCCTTATACCGCCGGGAGGGCGCAAGGCCCTCCCCTACGACGAAACCTGGCTTCGCCGGTCCTGTTTCGATTTTGCGGGACGCCCTTCAAAACCCCTGATTATTCAAGAATTTTTCATTGATTTTATTGGCGTTATCTGATAAGATAAGACGCTGTGTGTCACAGAAACATACGATGCACGGATAAAGCGCGTTTATTCGTGCTTGTATCAAATAGGAGGAAAGCAATCATGATTCTGAAGAATGTGGAAAAGAAAGAAAACAACACTGCTCTCTTCACGGTGGAGTCCGACGCCGCCGAGTTTGAGGCCGCCGTCAACGGCGCTTACCTGAAGGCCAAGAGCAGCATCAATATTCCCGGCTTCCGCAAGGGCAAGGCTCCCCGCGCCCTCGTGGAGTCCATGTACGGCCACGAGGTCTTCTACCAGGACGCTATGGACGACCTGGCCCCCAAGGCCTTTGAGCAGGGCCTCACCGAGGGAGAGCTCCGCATCGTTGGCCAGCCCGCCATCGACAATGTGGAAGTCACCGGGGAGCGCACCGTGCGTTACACCTTCTCCGTCACCCTGTACCCCGAGGTCACTCTGGGCCAGTACAAGGGCCTGAAGGCCCCCAAGGAGATCACCACCGTTTCCGACGAGGAGATCGAGGAAGAGGTGGAGAAGAAGCGCAAGCAGAACGCCCGCAAGGTCTCCGTGGAGGACCGCGCCGCCCAGATGGGCGACACCGTCAACATCGACTTCGACGGCTTCCTCAACGGCGAGCGCTTCGACGGCGGCAAGGCCGAGGGCTACGAGCTGGAGCTGGGCTCCAACTCTTTCGTACCCGGCTTTGAGGAGCAGGTCGTCGGCATGCAGATCGGCGAGGAGAAGGACCTGGACATCACCTTCCCCGAGACCTATGTGGAGAACCTGGCCGGCAAGGCCGTCGTCTTCAAGGTGAAGCTCAATTCCATCACCTTCCCCGAGCTTCCCGAGCTGGACGACGAGTTTGCCAAGGACGTCTCCGAGTTCGACACCCTGGACGAGTACAAGAATGACCTGCGCAAGCAGCTGCAGGAGAAGTACAACGACCAGGCTGAGAACGTGTTCCGCTCCCTCATCATGAAGCAGGCCGCCGACAACATGAGCTGCGACGTGCCCGACTCCATGATCCAGGAGAAGGCCGAGGAGATCATCCGCAACTACGCCGCCAACTTCGGCATGACCGACCGCAGCGTGGAGCTGGAGAAGCTGGTGCGCATGATGGGCATCGACAGCGAGACCATGAACCAGTCCATCCTGCCCTCCGCCCAGATGCAGGTCCGCACCGAGCTGCTGCTGGAGGCCGTTGCCAAGGCCGAGGGCATCGAGCTCACCGAGGAGGAGACCGAGGCCTATCTGCAGCGCATTGCCGACAGCGTCAACGCCAAGCCCGAGGAGATCCGGGAGTACTTCGGCCTGGACACCATCCGCAACGAGTACCTGAAGGAGAAGGCCACCGACATCATCATGAATTCCGCCGAGATCGGCGAGATGCCGGAACCCCAGGAGGCCCCCGCCGAGGAGACCCAGGAATAAAGATTTCCGAAAGCGGATATGCTCCTGATGAAAGGAGAGTATTCTAATGAGCTTAGTTCCCTATGTTGTCGAACAGACCAGCCGCGGTGAACGGTCTTACGACATCTTTTCCCGCCTGCTGAACGACCGCATTGTCATGCTGTCCGAAGAGGTGAACGACACCACCGCAAGCCTGATCGTGGCCCAGCTTCTGTACCTGGAGGCCCAGGACCCGGACAAGGACATTCAGTTTTATATCAACAGCCCCGGCGGCAGCGTCAGCGCCGGCATGGCCATCTATGACACCATGCAGTACATCAAGCCTGATGTCTCCACCATCTGCGTGGGCATGGCCGCCTCCATGGGCGCCTTCCTGCTGTCCTCCGGCGCCAAGGGCAAGCGCATCGCCCTGCCCAATGCCGAGATCATGATCCACCAGCCCTCCGCCGGCACCCAGGGCAAGGTCACGGACATGGAGATCGATGTGGAGCACTTCCTGAAGATCAAGGAGCGTCTCAACAAGATCCTGGCCGCGAACACCGGCAAGACCCCCGAGCAGGTGAAGGCCGACTCGGAGCGGGACCGCTGGCTCACCGCCGAGGAGGCCCAGGAATACGGCCTCATCGACAAGGTCATCTATCAGCGCTAAAGCATTTGCGGGGCGGGCGTCAGCCCGTCCCGCGTCCATATCAGGCGCATCATAGGAGAATCGTATGGCAAGAACTGACGAAACAAGAAAAAGCATCCGCTGTTCCTTCTGCGGCAAGCCCCAGTCCCTGGTGAACCGGCTCATCGCCGGCAACGGCAGCTACATCTGCGATGAATGCGTGCGCATGTGCATGAGCATCATCGGCGAGATGCCCGCGGCTCCGGCGCCCCAGGTGACCGGCTTCGATGGGCTGCCCCTGGCCTTTGAGAAGCTGCCCAAGCCCATCCAGATCAAGGAGAACCTGGACCAGTACGTGATCGGCCAGGAGCGGGCCAAGATGGTGCTGTCCGTCGCAGTCTACAACCACTATAAGCGCATCCTCCACGCTACCGAGGACGACGTGGAGCTGCAGAAGAGCAACATTCTGCTCATCGGCCCCACCGGCAGCGGCAAGACCCTCTTTGCCCAGACCATGGCCAAGATGCTGGACGTTCCCTTCGCCATCGCCGACGCCACCACCCTGACCGAGGCCGGCTATGTGGGCGAGGACGTGGAGAACGTGATCCTGAAGCTCCTGCAGGCGGCGGATTTCGATGTGGAGCGGGCCCAGCGGGGCATCATCTACATCGACGAGATCGACAAGATCGCCCGCAAGAGCGAGAACACCTCCATCACCCGGGACGTGTCCGGCGAGGGCGTGCAGCAAGCGCTTTTGAAGCTGCTGGAGGGCACCATTGCCAACGTCCCGCCCCAGGGCGGACGGAAGCATCCCCACCAGGAGTTCATCCATGTGGACACCAGCAACATCCTCTTCATCTGCGGCGGCGCCTTCGACGGTCTGGACAAGATCATCGAAAAGCGCACCGACAAGAAGACCATGGGCTTCGGCGCCGAGATCAAGAGCAGCACCGAGCGGGACGTGGGGGAGATCCTCTCCCAGGTCCAGCAGCACGACCTGCTGAAGTTCGGCATCATCCCCGAGCTCATCGGCCGCCTGCCGGTGGTGGCGTCCCTGGACTCCCTCAAGCGGGAGGATCTGGTGCGCATCCTGCAGGAACCCAAAAACGCCATGACCCGCCAGTATCAGGCGCTGCTGCGCTTCGACGGCGTGGAGCTGGAATACGAGCCCGCCGCCCTGGAGGCCATCGCCGACAAGGCCATCCAGCGCAAGATCGGCGCCCGCGGCCTTCGCAGCGTGATGGAGAGCGTCATGACCGAGCTCATGTACACCATCCCCTCCGACCCCACGGTGGAGAAGGTCATTATCACCGCCGCCTGCGTCAACGGCGAGGAAAAGCCCACCATCATCCGCAAAGAGAACAAGTGAGATTCACCCCTCCGGAAAGGAGTAAACCATGAGCGAAACAACAACCGAAATCATCCGCCTGCCGCTGCTGGCTCTCCGGGGGCTGAACGTGTTCCCCGGTATGCTCCTCACCTTTGATGTGGAGCGCAGCGCCTCCATCGGCGCTCTGGCCGCCGCGTCCAAGCGCAACCAGATCATCTTCCTGGCTGCCCAGAAGGACATCAGCGTGGACCTGCCCGAGGCTGGGGATATCTACGCCGTGGGCACCGTCTGCCGCATCCGGCAGCAGCTCCGCCAGCCTCAGGGCAACATGTGCCGGGTCATGGTGGAGGGCCTGTACCGGGCCCGGGCCGAGGAGATCCGCACCGATCCCAAGGGCTACAGCGCCTCCGTCCGCCCCCTGCCCGACAAGGAAGAGCGGGCCAATTCCACCCGCACCGAGGCTCTGCTTCGCAGCTGCGTGTCCCTCTTCCAGGAGTATCTGCAGCTGAGCCCCGAGATGCCGGGCGAGCAGATCCTGAACGTGCTGGCCAATCCCAATCCCGCATACGTGTCGGATTATCTGGCCCAGAACGTCCACTTCCGCCTGGAAGACAAACAGATGCTCCTGGAGGAGAGTACTCCCTCCCGCCGCCTCGCGCTGCTGGTGCGGCTGCTGAACCGGGAGATCGATGTGATGAGCATCGAAAAAGAACTCAACGAGCAGACCCAGGAGCAGATGAACCGCAGCCAGCGGGAGTACTATCTGCGGGAAGAGATGAAGATCATCCAGTCCGAGCTGGGCGAGGACGGTCTCACCGACGATTTTGACGAATACCGCCAGCGCATCGAGGCCCTGCCCGTCACCTACGAAGTGCGGGAGAAGCTGAAAAAAGAGCTGAGCCGCATGCAGAAGCAGCCCTTTGGCTCCGCCGAGGCGGCAGTGCTGCGGGGCTATCTGGACACCTGCCTGGAGCTGCCCTGGGGCAAGACCACCC
>CAMOXK010000101.1 GCA_946629065.1 uncultured Clostridia bacterium | reverse complement strand
AGTTGATGTTGTTGTCGCCGGGGTCGCCGGTGATGAACTCGATGTTGAAGGGGCCCTTGCCGTCCTTCAGACCGAGCTGGGCTTCGATGAACTCGCCCTGCTTGGTGCCGACGAGCCAGTTGTCGAAGGTGGCGTAGTAGGTCACGGCATCAGAGTTCATGATCAGACGGTCATAGGCGATGACGGGGATGCCCTTTTCCTTGGCCTGGGCCAGCACGGTGCCCAGGGAGTCGCCGTCGATGGAGGCGATGACCAGGGCCTTGCAGCCGTTGGCGATCATGTTCTCAATCTGTGAGACCTGAGTGGCGATGTCATTGGCGCCGTACTGCAGGTCGACCTGGTAGCCGGCCTTCTCCAGCATGGCCTTCATGTTTTCGCCGTCCTGATTCCAGCGCTGCAGGTCCTTGGTGGGCATGGCCACGCCGACCAGATCGCCGGAGGGAGCCTCGGGCTTGCTTTCCCCGGCGCCGCTGCCGCCGCAGGCGGCCAGCGCGAAGATCATGGCAAGAGCGAGAAGAAGTGCGAGAAGCTTTTTCATTCTTTTGTCCTCCTTATGTTGCTCACTTGTTTTCTTGTTCGGGAACCGGCCATCCGGTCCCGCCGTTGAGAAGCTGTTGCCAGCTTCCGTAAACTGATTTTACAAATTCGGAGGGCCAATGTCAAGGATTTCTTTGTATCTTTTGACGAAAAAATAAAAAAAGGCCAGGGAATACCCAAGCAAATTTGTATATTATAACGAACTTAGAATATTTAAACTAATTTTTGTTTACTTAAGTGACCGGCCGCCCTGTTGACTTCGGCGGAAGCAGGGGGTAAAATAGCAACATCCGTAAAAAGAACGGTGATAAGATGAAAAATCAATCTATAACACAAATGAATCATATTACAGTCAAGAGCAAGATTTACCGCACACTCTATGAGGCAAAGGGCTTCTGCTCCCGACAAACGCTGGCGGAGGTCTGCGGCGTCAGCCTGCCCACGCTGTACCGGAATCTGGACGAGCTGATGGAGGAGGGCCTGGTCCGCCTTTCCGGGGAGGAGCAGTCCACCGGCGGGAGAAAGGCAAAAGGGCTCGCCATCGTGCCGGACGCGCGCTTTTCCGTGGGCGTCTCCGTCAACGAAAAGACCCTGCGGCTGGTGGCGGCGGATCTGCGCATGCAGGAGATCGCCTATCGCTTGCTGCCTTTTGACGTGCATGCCTGTCTGGAGGGGCGCGCGCCGAAGGTCGCTGCGGAGCTGGAGGACTTTCTGAACAGCTATCAGCTGGACCGGGATCGGCTGCTGGGCGTTTGTGTAACGATACCCGGGCTTGTCAGCGAGGAGGGTATGGTCTATTTTGCGCCGGCTCTCGGCGCGCAGAACTTCCCGCTGCGGGAGCTGCTGGGGGAGATCCCCTATCCCCTCAAGGCGGACAACGACGCCTCCGCCAGCGGCCACGGAGAGTGCTTCGCCAGACGCTCCCGGGAGAGCATGGCCTATCTCTCCCTGGAAAACGGCGTGGGCGGGGCGGTGATCCTGGGCGGCGCGCCCTATGCGGGCAAGCACAGCCGCAGTGGCGAGTTCGGCCACATCTGTGTGGAGCCGGGCGGCCTGCGCTGCGCCTGCGGGAAGCTGGGCTGCCTGGAAGCTTACTGCTCCCAGAAGCGCTTTGAGAGGAGCTTCGGCGTGTCGATCGAGGACTTCTTCCGGGGTGTTTCGGAGCATCGCCCGGAATACGAGGATCTGCTCTATGACGCGCTGCGCCACATGGCGGTGGGGATCAACAGCATTCGCATGACCCTGGACTGCGATGTGATCCTGGGCGGGTCGCTCAGCGAATATCTGCTGCCCTATCTGCCCGCGATCCGGCGCTATGTCCTCGCCGGAAACCCCTTCGCGGAAAACGCGGATTTCGTGCAGTTCAGCAGGCTCCGGCATCATATCACGCCGCTGGGCGCAGCGCTCTATTTCATCCGGGACTTTGTGGAGAGCGTTTGATACAAACCCGGGAGCGGGAAAGACAAGTCAAGTTCAGAAATCTTCAGAAAAAAACCGGGGTTTTCCGAAAAAAGTGCTTGACATCGGGGCGCCTTTCGCTTATATTATTGGGGCGCTCCGAAGACAGCAGGTGGGTCCGCCCGTAAATCCTGCCGAGGACATCAACAAGTTTTGATTGTTTTTGTGCCTCTGCGTCTTCTGATGCAGGGGATTTCTTTATGAGCGTGATCATTCGCAACCGGAGGTGAAAACACACATGCCCAACGCAAAAGTTCTGAGCGAAAAGCAGGCTATCGTGGCCGCTCTGGCCGAGCGCATCAAGAACGCCGAGGCCGGCGTCCTGGTCGACTACAAGGGAATCACCGTCGCCGAGGATACCGCCCTGCGTACCGAGCTGCGCAAGGACGAAGTGAATTACACGGTCGTCAAGAACACCCTGACCAGAAAGGCTCTGGATAAGCTGGGGATGAACGAGCTTGACCACGTTCTCAACGGCACCACCTCTCTGGCCACCGCCGAGAAGGATCCCATCGCTCCGTTCCGTATCCTGGCTGACTACAGCAAGAAGCTGGGTGACCGCTTCAACATCAAGGCTGCCTTCATGGAGGGCAAGATCCTGAACGAGGCGGAGATCGCCGAGATGGCAGAGCTGCCCAGCAAGAGCGCTCTGTACTCCAAGGTCCTCGGAACCATGATCGCTCCTATCACCGGTCTCGCCGTTTGCCTCGGCCAGATCCTGGAGCAGAAGGGCGGCTCTCTGGAGTCCGCCGAAGCCGCCGAATAATTCGGCACAACAAAATTGAATCAGGAGGAAATAATAATGTCTGAGAAAATCACTGCCATGATCGAAGAGATCAAGGGCCTCACCGTTCTGGAGCTGTCTGAGCTCGTTCACGCCCTGGAGGACACCTTCGGTGTCTCCGCCGCTGCTGTTGCTGCCGGTCCCGCTGTCGCTGCCGGCCCCGTCGTCGAAGAGAAGACTGAGTTTGACGTTGTCATGACCAGCTTCGGCGCTGAGAAGATCAAGGTCATCAAGGAAGTCCGCGGCATCACCGGTCTGGGCCTGGCCGAGGCCAAGAAGCTGGTCGAGGAAGTCCCTGCCAAGATCAAGGAAGGCATCTCCAAGGAAGACGCCGAAGAGCTCAAGGCCAAGCTGGAGGCCGTCGGCGCTACCGTCGAGCTCAAGTAATCGAGCTTCTGAACATCAAAAATCGCTCTCCGAAAGGGGAGCGATTTTTTTGTTCTTCATGGGACGGCGTCCCCACGGTTCTGCCGCTCAGCGAGCCTCCCTCCTTGAGGGCGGGGACGCGGCTCGATCTCACGCGAGCGCCGTGACGGAGGGAGTCCTGCGTGCTGCAAAACACGAAAAGGAGCGCAAAACCCTGGGCCTTACTGTAGGGGAGGGCCTTGTGCCCTCCCGGCAGAACCTGACTGTATGGCAAGAAAAAGGTTCGGCGAATTCGCTTGATCAGCGAGTTTTCCGAACCTTTTTCTGGATCCATGTTCCCTGCTGCCGGGAGGGGCGAGCCCCTCCCCTACGATGCTGACCGGGCTATGCGCTTATTTACAATGAGCCCGTTTATTTCCCTCCTCTCCTGGCCCGAAGCAGAAAATAGCCCAGGAGCAGGGAAAGCAGGTAGGGGATCAGGTAGATCGGAAGCATGGTGGAGAGCGGCACCCCGGCCCGGACGCCGGCGGGGTAGTTGAGCACGGCAATGGCCGCAAAGAGGGCCGTTGCTTGAACGATGCTTGCAAAATAGGAATTGCGCCGAGTCTCCTTCCCGGGGAGGGCCAGGTCAAAGTAGATCACTGCGCCGCACTCCAGAAGTCCTGCCGCGCTGAAGATCCAGGAGAAGGGCGCCTCCAGAGGCAGCAGCAGGGGACTCAGAGCCAGCAGCACGCCGATCACGCTGTTGAACATCAGAAAGGCCTGGAGCCCGACGAGCTTTTTGCTGCTGATGGACTCTGCCAGCAGCCGCTCGGCCACGGCGGGGCGCTCCTCCTCCCGGATCCGCCGTCCGGCCAGCAGCTCGGAGAGGCTGATCTCCAGCTCCCGGCAAAGCGGCTCAAACAGCGCCACATCCGGCATGCATTTGCCCCTCTCCCACTTGGAAACGGCCTTGTTCGTAACGCCAAGCTTCTCCGCAAGCTGCTGCTGAGTGAGGCCCCCAGCCTCCCGACACTGGCGGATAAAGCTTCCGATCTGCTGCTGATCCATATGCCTGCGCTCCCTTCTGATTTCTCACGCTCATGGTAGGCCCGGGAAAGAAAAAAGGCAATCCACCGTTGGTAGACTGCCCGGATTTGCCGGAGAAAACCTGTATACCATGTGCCTTCTCGCCTGTGTACCATCTTCCTTCACTGTACATCACGGTGCGCCAGTCCCCAAGCCTTCTCCTTGAGGAGAAGGTGTCATTCGGCGATCTCACGCGAGCCGAATGACGGATGAGGTGTCTCATATTTCTGCCATGATCCAGATGTACGATGACGATAAGCTTTCCACCTCATCAGTCACGGCGCTTGCGTGAGACGCGCCGCGACAGCTTCCCCTCCAGGGGAAGCCTGAAACGAAGTCCCACTTTCGCGCACGATTCAAATCCGTCCGCAAAGCGGACGCCATATCTCTTCCCTCTTCACTCTTCCCTCTTCCCTTGCGTCAGCGGGTTCCACCTGCCCCGCAGGTAATAGACCAGGAACAGCGCGAAGAGCAGCAGATTGTGGCCGATCATGCAGCCCCAGGCGGAGACCAGGCCCATGCCCAGCCGGGTGGTGCAGATCCAGGTGCCCAGGATCCGCACGCCCCACATGCCGAGAATGTTCACCACAAAGGGGACCTTGGTCTTGCCCGCGCCCTGGAGCATGCCCTCGATAACGATAGAGACCCCGTAGAAGGGCTCGGAGCAGGCCACCATCCGCAGCACCGTGCTGCCCAGGGCGATCA
>CAMOXK010000100.1 GCA_946629065.1 uncultured Clostridia bacterium | reverse complement strand
TGGGCGCCATGCTGGAGTATGACATGGGCATCGCCTATGTTCTGATGCAGGCGGGTATGCACTGTGTTGGCTGCCCCTCCTCCATCGGGGAGTCTCTGGAAGAGGCCTGCGCCGTCCACGGTCTGGATGTGGACGTGGTCCTTGCCTCCATTCAGGAGTATCTGCAGAGCCGCGGCTGAGTCGCGGGAACAGAGCGCGCTGCAAAATGCAGGACTCTGTCATTCCGAACCAGTGACCGATGTCACTGGTGTGGGAATCCGCATCTTCCTTTGCGGGAAAACGGATTGCCACGCCAGTGTTGCGACACTGGCTGGCAATGACAAAGCATTTTGCTGTGCGCTCTCTTTCTCTATCCACAGGAACTGCCAAGGGAGGATCCTGCATGAAACTATTATATGCGGAGGACGAGCGGGCCATGTCCGAGGCCGTGACCGACGTCCTTACTTATCATAAATACAGCGTGGACCCGGTCTATGACGGGCGGGACGCTCTGGACTACGCCCGCGCAGAGGAATACGACGGGATCATCCTGGATGTGATGATGCCGAAGATGAGCGGGCTGGAGGTGCTGCGCCAGCTGCGGAGCGAGGGCTGCCGCACGCCGGTGCTGCTGCTCACCGCCAAGGCCGAGGTGGAGGATCGCATCGAGGGTCTGGACCTGGGGGCGGACGACTATCTGCCCAAGCCCTTCGCCATGGGAGAACTGCTGGCCCGGGTCCGGGCCATGCTGCGCCGGCGGGAGGAGTTCACCCCCACAGTGCTGCGCTGCGGGGATCTGACGCTGAACCAGCAGACCGCGGAGCTGCGCTGCGGGGAGGAGGCTGTGATCCTGCCGAAGCTGGAGTATAAGCTCATGGAGCTTCTGATGCTGAACCGGGGCCGCTGCCTCTCCACCGAGGACATGCTGGTGAAGGTCTGGGGCTATGAGACGGAGGCTGACGTGGGGGTAGTCTGGGTCTATCTCAGCTATCTGCGCAAGCGCATGGCCGCGCTGGGCTCGGGCGTGGAGATCAAGGCCCGCCGGGGCATCGGCTATATGCTGGAGGAGCCCAAATGATCCGAACACTGCAAAAGAAATTCACCGTCACCGCCATGATCGCGGTCACGGTGCTGCTGGTGCTGCTGCTGGGCGGCATCAACCTTTTCAACATTCTCTCCGTCGTCCGGGACGGGGAAGCGCTGCTCGAGGTTCTGTCCACTCAGGAGGATTTCGGTCCCGCACCCCCGGATGCGTTCTTCCGCCGCGGCGGGGAAGACGGCCTCTTCCGCCGCAGCCCCGACGCCGGGGATCGAATGAGCGCGCTGACCTTTTCTGTCCGCTTTGACGGGGACGGCGCTCTGACCGGCTCGGATCTGAGCCACATCGCCGATCTCAGCGAGGACGACGCCGCCGCCCTGGCCCGCCAGGCCCTGGATTCCGGCAAAACCGGCGGCAGGATCGGCTCTTATCGCTTCCGCGTGGTCCAGCCCGCAGCGGACTGTCGGACCGTAGTCTTTCTGGATATGAGCCGTCAGACCCATGAGCTTTTGCGGGTGGCCGCGCTCTCCGGGCTGGGCGGGATCGCGGCCTGGCTTGCCATGCTGCTGCTGGTCCGGGCGCTGAGCCGCCTGGCCATCCGCCCCGTGGCGGAAAATATGGAGCGGCAGCGCCGCTTCATCACCGACGCGGGACATGAGCTGAAAACGCCGCTTGCCATCATCCGGGCCAATGCCGAGGCCCTGGAGCTCATGGGCGGCGAGAGCAAATACAGCCGCAACATTCTTTCCCAGACGGGACGGCTCTCCGACCTGATGCAAAACCTGCTGACTCTGGCCCGTTATGACGAGGGAGCCGCTCTGCAGGACCGGCAGGAGCTCTCCCTTTCCGCACTGACCGGGGAGGTCTGGGACAGCTTTCTCGCCCCGGCGGAGTTGAAAAAGCTCTCCTGCACCGCCGATCTTGCGGAGGACCTTACCGTCTCCGGCAGTCCCGTGCAGCTGCGGCAGCTGCTCTCGATCCTGCTGGACAACGCCGTGAAATACTGCCCGGAGGGGGGCCGTCTGGAGCTCTCTCTGCGCCGGGAGGACAAGGCGGTGCTCCGGGTGAAAAACAGTGTCACCGAGAAGGTGCCGGATCCTGAACGCTTCTTTGACCGCTTTTTCCGGGCGGACGAATCCCGCAGCCGGGAAACCGGCGGCAACGGCATCGGCCTCTCGGCGGCCCAGGCCATTGCCCAGGGCCACAAGGGCAGCATCCACGCCGCCTACGAGGGAGACGCCATCGTTTTCACCCTGGCTCTGCCCCTGGACTGAAGGCCGGCCCCTCCGCCCCCCCTTCGGCGCGGAGGAGGTGAAGCTCGCAGTTGGTATTGCTTTTTTTGGAAAAAGGACTATAATATAACCATCGTGTTATGGGAGGATATTGATATGAAGAAATGTTTCCGTTCTGTGATCGCGCTGCTGCTCGCGGCGCTGACCATCTGCTCTCTGTCCGTGGTCGCTCTTGCTGAAGACCAGGGCTGCCCCTATGATGACGAGCAGATCTACCAGGCTGATGAGAATCAGGTTTTTGTCTACACCGTGCAGGTTTCCGCCGGTCCCAGCCGCTCCGGTGCCGAGCGCGTGCGCAGCTACATGCTCTCCAAGGGCTTTGACAGCTTCCTTTTTGAAGTGGATGGCGGCTACCGCATCATGTGCGGCAAGTTCCCCCACCAGCAGGACGCCTGGGCCTACTGCGAGCTGATCCATGATAAGACCGAGCGTGACACCGCCTACGTCACCGATGTGCGCCTGCCCCAGGATGCCATCGACGCCTTTGCCGAGAATTTCCGGCATGATCCTCTGGTCTTCAACAAGGTCAAGTACAGAGGCTGGGAGAACCCCAGCGGCCCCTTCATCGACATGGCGCTCAATGAAGAGGAGACCGCGCCGGTGTTTGCCGTTCAGTACGGCGCCGGCAACAGCTTCAAGGGTGCCGAGCGCGCCCGGGATATGCTGATCGAAAAGGGCTTTGACGCTTATGTGGTCCGCATGCCCTTCTTCTACCTGATCCTGGCCGGGAAGTTTGACAACAAAGAGGACGCCACCGCCCTCCGCGACGAGATCCGTGCCGCCACCGATCATTGGGATCCCTACGTGCGCGAGATCCAGCTGCCCAAGGCCTGAGTACAGTTTCCAGTTTTCAAATTTGAGTTTTGAGTCAAAAACCTGGATGTGAAACAGTCACATCCAGGTTTTTCTTTGGCAAAAGCTCTTTGTTTATCGTTTTTATCGCTAATCAAATCATCTGCGGCGCTTCCCGGAAAAGAGCCCCCTGATGTCCTCAGAAAGCAGCTTTTCCGATATTCGCCCTTGCCGATCTCATCATCGTTTACCTAAAAACGATAAACTAAGTAAATGCTGATCAAATCGTCTGCGGCGCCTCCCGGAAAATATGTGCTCTGATTTCGTCACTTTTTCTTGCAATACACAAAGTATTCCTGCGAAAAAGTGCCATCATCAGAACGCATATTTTCTCGGGATTCGCTCTTGCCGATTGAATCATCGTTTACCTAAAAAACGAAATCGGATGGATGTGAAAATGAGTTTTCCACATCCATCCGATTTCTTACTTGCCTTCGTGCTCGGCGATCACGCTCTCCAGCTTTGCCAGGAGCTTCTCCGCCGGGATCTTGCTGAGCTTGCTGGCGTCCTTCACGGTCATGCGCTTGAGCATGAAGCGGGCCGCCGGATTGTCCATGGCCTTCAGCTCCGGATAGCGCTTGGGCAGCTCTTCCTCCAGCCAGGGATACTCGCTCAGGATCTGGGTGAGCTTGGTATTTTCGTTGTAAGACATGGCAAACACTCCTCTTTCAGATTTCTGCATCTGATTTTACCACAGTTCGGACGAAAGCGGAAGCGTTTTTCATTGTATCTTTGCTCCTGTTGTGGTAAAATCGCAAAAAAGTCCTGGAGGGAATCATGAAAATCGAACGCAGCTATCCCAAATGCATCATTTCCGCCAAGGGGGCCGACTGGGTCTCTGCCGGTCATCCCTGGGTCTACGAGGGGGAGCTGGTCCGCCGGGAGGGGGACTGCCCCAACGGAGGATTGGTGGACGTCATCAGCGGCAAGGGCCGGTACCTTGGCACCGGCTTTCTCAGCGAGCACAGCAAGATCCGGGTGCGCATCCTCTCCCGCAATGCCAACGACAGCTTTGACGCCGCCTTCTGGAAACGGCGGATCCAGTACGCCTGGAGCTACCGCAAGGCCGTCATGGGTGGGCAGACGGACTGCTGCCGCCTGATCTTCGGCGAGGCGGATGGCTTCCCCGGGCTCACGGTGGACCGTTTCTCCGATATTCTGGTAGCGCAGACCCTTTCGGTGGGGATCGAGCGCATCAAAGATGTGCTGTTTCCGCTTATAGTGGAGGTTTTGCGTGAGGACGGGCAGTCCATCCGCGGTCTCTTCGAGCGCAACGACGTGGCCATCCGGGAGCTGGAGGGTCTGGCGCAGGGTAAGGGCTGGTATCCCCTGCCGGGCCTGCCCGTGCCGGAATCTCCCCTGGTGGAGATCTGCGAAAACGGCATCTATTATCAGGTGGACGTGGAAAACGGCCAGAAGACCGGCTTCTTCCTGGACCAGAAGTTCAACCGCCTGGCCGTTGCCCGCCTTGCCAAAGGCCGTCGGGTGCTGGACTGCTTTACCCACACCGGCTCCTTCGCCCTGAACGCGGCCAAGGGCGGCGCCGAGTATGTGGAGGGCTGGGACATCTCCGCCGCCGCGGTGGAGATGGCAACGGCCAACGCCAAACGCAACGGCCTGGACCACATCGCGGACTTTCAGCAGCACGACGTGTTCGACCGGCTGACAGAGCTTGCGGACCGCGCCCACAAGCCCTTCGATTTCATCATCCTGGACCCGCCGGCCTTTACCAAATCCCGCAAAACGGCGGACGCGGCGGAGCGGGGCTATCGGGAGATCAACTA
>CAMOXK010000099.1 GCA_946629065.1 uncultured Clostridia bacterium | reverse complement strand
GTGAAACCTGTATACCATGTGCCTTCACTTCTGTATACCATCTTTCTCTTGACAGGGTATGCCCCCCTTCACGTTCAATCCGCGCAAAAATGGGAACTTTTTCGGTAGTTCCCATTTTTGCGTTTCAAGCTGTCGACAAAGTGTCGACAGCTTGAAGCACAGGGCGGATTCGCAAAACGCGAATCCGCCCTGTGCTTTTCCATGCCCTGAGCCGGGATACGCTCAGCCGATCTCGATGCGGATATCGCCGGTAGAAGTGGTGATCTTGCACTTGCCGCCGGAGACGGTCTCGGGCACCCGGATCTTGCCGGTGCTGCTGCGGACGAGGAAGACCTTTTCCGTCAGGAGCGTGCCGGAGACGTCGCCGGTATCGGTGCTGATGAGAAGCTCGCCCGCGTCGCAGCCCTCCAGGCGCACATCGCCGGTGCTCCGCTCCGCCGAGAGAAGACCCTCGACAAGCACCTGCTCCAGCCTGAGATCGCCGGTATCGCCCTTGGACGTGAAGCTGCCGCAGCTGACGTCGGTCAGGATCGTTTTGCCGGTCGTGACCGTCACGCCCAGATCCCCGGCGCAGGCGACGGAACGCAGCTCGATCCGGCCGGTGTCGGTGGAGAGGGAGAGCGCCCCGGCGGTGAGGCTTTCCAATCGTACATCCCCGGTATCGGTACTGATACTGAGAAGTCCGGAGGAAGAGGCGCGGCAGTCCACATCTCCGGTATCGGTCTTGACACGGATGCTTTCAAAGGAGAAATCCCCGGGGAGGAAGAGATCGCCGGTGTCCTCGTCAACGGTGAGGGCGGTATAGTCCCGCCCGGGCAGATAGACCGTGATCCGGGGCTTCTCGGTGATGCCGAAGGAGAAGGAAATGCTGTCGCTCCAGCGTCTCTGATCGATGACTTCGATGGAGAGCGCATCCCCCTGAACGGCAGCAGAGAGCTTCCGGTGCTCCAGAACCGCATAGTCCACCCGGCATACGCCGTCCGGCGCGGGGAGAAAACGGATCTCCTCCGTATCGGCGGTGAGCTTGATGCTCTGGAAGCTTTCTGCGATCTCCACGGTGCCGGTCTCCAGCCTGGCGGTGTTGAAAGGGCTGAGATCCCCATGGTGGAGAGCCAGCTCCCCAACAAAGAGAAGCGCTCCCAGCAGGATCAAAACGAGCCCGACGATGAGCCAGGCCTTTGAGGTTTTCTTCATGATTTGCTCTCCTTTCTGAGAAACAGAGATTTGATCCAAAGTGTGAGCTTCTTAGTCAAAGCGACGGCGCCCTTGGAGGCCGCTTTACAGCCGAAGAACAGGAAAACGGAAAGTCCCGCCAGCATAAGCCCCGCGCCCATCATCAGCAGCGCGTTGGAGGGCTCGCCCCGGGAAAGGGACAGAACCCCGGTGATGAGCGCGCCAACAGCGCTTACGATCAGCGAGAACTCCACCGCCCAGAGGCAGAGGATCAGGGACCAGAGCAGGATGAAAACGGAAAGCAGCAGGACAAAGGCAGTGACCAGCAGCGGAAACCACAGCGGAAAACCCAGCACCAGCAGCAGGATCTCCCAGACGGGCATCCTGCCCCGGGGCCGGATGCGCTCCCTGACCAGGGCGGAAAAGGAGGTCTCCGCCAGGATCTGTGCGGCGACATCCTCCACAGAGCCAAGCTGGGCTATGGCCGCGTCTTCGGAAAGGCCTTCCTCCATCCGGTCGTCGATGCTTTCCTTGTAAAAGGCCAGACGCTCCTGCAGTTCCTCCCGGGGAAGGCCGGAGAGCGCCTGCTCCAGCCGCGAAAGATATTCCTGTTTATTCATGCCGCTCCTCCCGTGTCACAAACTGATAGATCGCCAGGATCTCCTTCCAATCCTCTTTGAAATCCTCCAGCCGTCGGATGCCGGCGGCGGTGATGTGATAATACTTCCGGAGCCGTCCGTCATGCTCCGCGCTGCGGACCGTTAGCAGCGACGCCGCCTCCAGCCGCTTCAGAATGGTATAGAGCGTGGACTCGGACATCTCCAGATAGGGCTTCATGTCCTTGATGATCCGGTAGCCGTAGGAATCTTCGTTTCGAATCGCGGCGAGGACACAGACGTCCAGCAGGCCGCGCTTGAGCTGTATGTCCATACAATACCTCCCTTTGCGGAATACATCGTATCACGAAGTATTGGGCTTGTCAAGTACAGGCCGCGGTGAGAAGAAATACAAGAGGAAAGGCGCGGCTTCCGGCGCAAAGCTTTTCCTTTTTCCTTGCAATTCGACAGAAGCGTGATAAAATAACTCTGTTATGCATTGTGAAGATGCAGGCCCTTTCAAAGGAAGGGGCAAGATCCAGGAAAGCGGTTGGAAAGAATGATGAGACGGATCAAGAACCTGTTGTGTCTGGCGCTGGCGCTGTGCCTGCTGCTGCCGGGACTGCCCGCTGCCCTTGCAGAGGAGGCCTACGAGGTCCCTTCGGAGGACAGCTTCGGCATCGAATTTCCGGAGGACGAGCGATTTGACGATAAAACCTGGGAGCAGGTGGTGGAGGAGTTCCTGCAGAGCTGGGGGGCCGATCCCGACAGCGTGGGCCTGGGCTACTACAACACCGTCACCGGGGAAGAGCAGTATTGGAACGGGGACAAGTATATGGTCTCCGGCAGCATGTACAAGGTGCCGCTGAACATGGCCTATGCGGCCAAGGTGGCCAGCGGCGAGATGGACTGGGACACCACCATCGGCGCGTTCTCTTACGAGCGGCTGCTGGAGGGCTCCATCGTCCACTCGGACAATGAATTTGCCAAGATCCTGTGGGAGCACCTGGGCAACGGCCGCTACCGCACCTACCGGCGGGTCATCGCGCCCCTGATGGGTGAGGATCCGGACACGGTGGACGCCAAATACTACGAGAACAACTTCTTTACCCCCCGGCAGATGATCTTCTGCCTGCGGGAGCTCTATGAAAACCAGGAAAACTACCCCCGCATCATTGAGACTATGCAGCGGGCGGAGCCCACGGAATACTTCAAGCGCCGGGAGAGACGCTTCAACATCGCCCACAAGTATGGCTTCCTGCAGGAGACCTACCACCTGTACATGAACGACTGCGCCGTTGCTTTTACGGACGATCCCGTCGTATTCGTCATGTTTACGGACAATACGGTCCACGCCTATGACGTGATGGCGGATTTCTGCACCCTGATGTGCGATTACGCCCAGTACCACCATGCCCTGCGCACGGCGGAGGAAGCGGTGGAGGCGGAACGGCAGCGGCTGGAGGCAGAGCGACTGGAACAGGAGCGCCTTGAGCAGGAAAGACTGGCCCAGGAGCAGCAGGAGCAGACGGTGCCTGCAACTTCCGAGAGCGCGTCTCCCACAGAGCAGCCCTCCGTGATGGTGAGTCCCGCCCCCACAGGTGCGGAGAGCCGGAGCACAGCGGCTGCAGAGGAGCAGCAGAAGAAGGGACTCAGCTCCAGCTCCCTTGCCGCAATGGGCTTAGCGGTGCTGGCCATGGTGCTGGCGCTGGCGGTTCTATCCGCCATCGGCAGGCGCTTCCGGGTGCGCCCGGGGATCTTCCTGGTGCTGACGGTGCTGCTGAGTCTTGGAGCCCTGGGGAAGATCGCCTGGCCTGCCTATGAGGCATCCCGGGACAAACCCAAGGGCGACCCGCAGGAGACTGTGATCAACTTCCTTGGCGCGCTGAGCCGGGGAGATACTGCAGAGGCCTATGCCCGCATGGACTATGTGGAGACCCTGGGCCTGGACTATGAGCCTCAGCGGGAAAGCCAGAAGCAGCTCTTTGACGCCATGCGCAGAACCTTCTCTGCGGAGGTCTACGGAGACTGCACGGTGAACGGAACGCGGGCTTATCAACAGGTGAGCTGCCGCTATCTGGATGTGGACAAGCTCAATACCGAGGCCAGGGGCCAGGCGCTCATCTATATCAGCCGTTATGTCAGCAGCCACCCGGTGGGGGATCTGTACAACGAAAACGGCAACTACCGGCCGGAGCTGATGTGGGAGGCCTGGGACCAGGCAGTGCTGGAGCTGCTGCAGCAGCATCCGGAAGACTATCGCAGCTCCACCGGCATCCAGTTGGAGCTGCGCTGGCATGACGGCGCCTGGCATGTGGTGCCCAGCGACAAACTGCTGCAGATGCTGACCGGCGGCGTCGATGTGACAGAGAAGGGGGGAACGGCATGAGCAGAGACCGGGATCTGGATCTGGACGCCATCCTGGCGGAGTTTCACGGCCAGGAGGAAAAAGCTCGTCCTGTAAATCGGCCCGAATCCCCGAAAACCACGAGCCGCAGGGAACTGCGGGAGGAGGCGGAGCGGCAGACAGCTGCCCAAATGCCCGTCCCCAATGGGGATAAAACCGTCCTCTTCGAGAAAATGCCCGCGGAGAACCCCGCGCCGCAGCCGAAAGCCGCGGTCAAAGCGCCTGCCTCTGGGGAGGAGCCGCGGAAAAAAGCTCCCGCCGCACAGGTGCGGAACACGGCGGAGAAGCCGGCAAAGGCGCCTGCCCGGAAGCAGACAAAAAAAGAGCAGAGGCCGGGCCTGGCCTTTGCTCTGATGGCTTTGGTGCTGCTGGTCCTTGCGGCTGCCCTGGCGGGGCTGCTGCGCTGGGCAAGTCTGGCGGAGGAGGCAGCTCAGCCCCAGCCGCCGGAGGAGATCCGCCTGAGCCTTGGAGAGGATCTGGAAGCGCTTTTGGACGAGGAAGCGGCCTCCAGCAGATAATAGACTTGAGATTTGATATTGGAGAGTTGAGGAAAGTGGGGGCTTCCCGAAAAACCTGTCTCTTCTCTCTAAACGCAAAAAGCGCGCTGCAAAATATGCGCATAGCCCAGTCAGCACCGCAGGGGAGGTGCTCTGCGTGCCCTGCGGGTATGCCCCTCACGGCAGCAGGAAACATAGATTCAAGAAAAGGTTCGGCGAGTTCGCACATACTGCGAATTCGCCGAACCTTTTCTGGTTCTATAATAAATGTTGGGGTAGCGAAGCCGAAAGGCTGAGCTACACCCA
>CAMOXK010000098.1 GCA_946629065.1 uncultured Clostridia bacterium | reverse complement strand
CAAGGTGCAGCGGATGACATGTCGACAGTGGGACAGAGAACCGTCCCCTGTCCCATGTTACAGTGGATGACTACGATTTCCGAGCAGTGGATACACGCGAATTTGGTAACGAGGATGGACAATACATTGGTCTGATAGCACATTGTGACTCCGTAGACACAGTAGTGTTTTTGTACATGTGGAATGCCGATGCATCGATTGAAGAGATCTGTGACGGTTTGGGAGAGTATGGCTATATGGATTACTATTCCAATCTGTGGAGAGTCAATTGATAGTTTCAAGACGAGGGAACAGACCTTTTGTCCTACCTTGGGACAAAGCATATGGGACAGGGGACGGTTCCCCGTCCCACCTGACCCGGCACAATTGAATCCTTAGCGCGGCACCCCGAGGGCACAAGCCCTCGGGATGTTTTTTGGCACGGAGCGGACGGAGGTCACCATCACCGATCCGGAAGGGAAGCTGCCGCCGACATGTCGTGAGGTGTTGCCCTAAAACCTAAAAACGAAATGAAAAAGGCCTGAAAAATCGTTTTTCAGGCCTTTTTCATTAAATCTGGTATTTGAGCACGCTGGCGGGGAGATTGGCCGCATCCACGGAGAGGCTGATGACAAAGCTGATCTTCTCCTGCTGGGAGAATTTGTCCAGCCAGGTCAGGAAGGCCTCCAGGGCTTCGGTGGACTTGTCGTTCACCAGCTTGTAGAAATTGTCGATAAAGAAATGGGTGATGTCGTAATTGCCGGCGTGAACGCCGCAGATGAGGCCGCGCAGGAACTCATAGCTGCCGATGTCGTATACGCCCGCATCGATGAGACGGGCCTGATAGGGAATATCAAAGGTGAGCTTGCGCTCCTTCTCAATGCATACCACGTCGCCGGTCTCTTCATTCACCGCGTCGCGGACCATGTCCACCAGCTTCTTCGTTTTGCCGGAGCCCTTCAGGCCGATAATGAGCTGAACCATAGGGGATCACTCTCCTTAACATATATTTCGTTTGTTGGCAATAGCTTACCATGAATCCGGAAAACTGGCAAGCGAAAAGAAGTGAATCATCGGTAAATTTTCCGCCGCCCCGGCGCGGAGGAAACGGATAGATTGCACAAAAAGGGCGGGAGAAAAGCGAAAAACGCAGCCAAACAGAGACGCGCTGCAGAAAGCGAACCGGGATACAAGGTCCGGTCGATGCAGCAAGGGAGGAGGGCTGTGTGCCATGTGGGTATGCCTCCCTGGCAGTGCAGAGGACAAATCGGAAGAAAGCTTCGGCGGATCCGCACAAGCATCGAATTCGCCGAAGTGTTCCCGGTTTTCCCACATGGATGCCGCCGGGAGGGCCAAGGCCCTCCCCTACGCCGATTCCAGCCTATGTCCATCCCTTTTGCATTGCTGCGTTCAAAGGTTTTCCGCAACTGTACACAGAGCAAGAATCTGTCATGACGAACCGGGAGGACAACTCGGCGAACTGAACAAAAGACCCGGGGTGATTTCTGTGATTTCACTAAAAATGGAAGCTCAACTTGCATTTCTATGGGCAAATTGTTACAATTATAAGGCATTCATATACCCGGTGACCGATATTAGTGAAAAGAGGGATTTGATGAGAGACTTAAAGCATCTGCTCTATTTCGAGAACCTGCTGCAGGAGGCCAACAACGAGCTGATCGCCCAGGCCAAGGCCGAGGGCAAGGTCTGCGTGGCCTACACCTGCGAAAACGTGCCCGAACCCCTGCTGAATCTGGACGGGGCCTTCTCCATCCGTCTCCACGCGCCCCACACCGGCTCCATGGACATCGCCACCTATTACATGACGAACCTCCTCTGCGAGCCCAGCCGTGCCTTGCTGGAGCGGGCCATTGAGGGCGGCTTCAACTTTGCCGACTGCGTCATCACCCCCGACGGCTGCACCATGATGAACCGCTGCGTGGAGAACATGGAGCTGCTGAAGACCATGGGCGAGGGGAATCCCAAGTTCTTCCACGAATACATGGAGATCGCCTTCAAAAACAGCGAGACCGACGTGAAGCTCTCCGTGCTGCAGTGCACCAACCACGTGCTCAAGCCCCTCCATGAGAAGTACGGCATCGACGTCTCCGACGCCGCCATCCGCAAGGCCGTGGAAGAGCACAACAAGCTCTGCCGCCTGATCCGGGCCATCGGCGAGTTCCGCAAGGGTGACAAGCCCCGCATTACCGGCTATGAATTCCACGTGCTGACCCTCGCCACCTACGTCTGCCCCTCCTATCTTGTCATCGACAAGCTGGAGGAAACCCTGGAGGAGCTCAAGACCCGCGAGCCTGACGACAAGCCCTGGCGCGCCCGGGTGCTGCTGGTGGGCAGCGAGGTGGACGACTCCGGCTTTGTGAAGCTCATCGAGGAGTGCGGTGCCTTCGTCTGCTGCGACCGCTTCTGCTTCGGTTCCTATCCCGGCCGGGTGGAGATCGCCCTGAACGACGAGGAGGACGCCCTCACCCAGGTCTGCCGCCACTATATCCAGCACTGCCACTGCCCGCGGATGATGAGCATGGACAAGGTCTACGGCCGCAAGCAGTATGTGGCGGACCTGGCCAAGGAATACGGCGCCGAGGGCATCATCTACCAGCAGGTCAAGTTCTGCGACCCCTGGGCCTACGAGCGGACCCTGGGCTCCGCCATGCTGCAGCATGACTTCGGCTACCCCGTGCTGAGCGTTGACCGGCCCTACAACATCGCGTCCGCCGGCGGCCAGATGCGCACCCGCGTCCAGGCCTTCGTGGAGAGCATCGAGATCAAGAAGATCCAGAAAGAAGGTGGCAAAGCATGAAGACCGTTGAAAAGATCGTCAATCCCGTCAAGCGCGCCGGCGAGCAGTCTCCCGGCAAAATCTACAGCGACAAGCTGAAGGTCCGCGCCCGCCGTGAGTGGCGCGGCGTGAAGGACACCTTTTATGATTACACCCGCTGGCTGTACCTGATGAGCGTGCTGGGCCGCTTCATCATCGTGCCCCGCAACGTGAAGGGCTTCTTCCGCTACCGCTGGATGATGAGCTATCTCTTCGTGCCCCACGGCATGGATAAGTTCACCATCGGCCTGCGCGATGAGGCGCTGCGCATCGCCCACACCAGCTTCAACTTCGTCATTGCCGACGTGACCCAGGCCATCGCCAACTGCTTCCGGGGCGACCGCCGGGTGGGCAACGACAAGGCCTATTCCGACAAGTGCGTCATCACCGACGAGAACTCCATGGTCACCTTCATGATGGGCTTCGACAAGGAGAAGGTCCACACCATCCTGCGCGAAGTGCCCACCATGTTCGCCTCCAACATCTTCCACCAGTTCAACGTCATGCACTATCTGGACGTGGCCCAGCTCAACGGCATCCCCGGCGACGTCTGCCCCATGCCCGAGGCCGAGGCCGGCATCTCCATCGACGACGACTTCTGCGTCCTGGGCTGCTGCGCCGTGCAGAACAACACCACCTGCGACGGCTCCCTCATGGGCAACGGCATCATCGCCAAGCGCCTGGAGCGGCAGTACGGCATCCCCACCTTCCAGCTGGCCACCCCGCTGCGCCACAAGGAGCCGGACGTGCTGGAGTATGCCGCCGACCAGATCAAGCAGGCCATCGCTTTCGTGGAAGAGCACACCGGCGAGCACTGGGATTGGGACAAGTATTTTGCCGCTGCCAAGCGGGTGAACTACGCCACCAAGTGCCGCATCGCCCAGATGGAGATCAACTCCACCCCCTACCCTCAGTTCTTCGGCGCCGCCTTCTCCCTGTATAACGATACCAACTACATGGGCAACTCCGGCCGCGATCCCAACTTTGTGCCCATTGACCGCAAGCTCCTGGAGCTGGCGGAGAAGGGCTACAAGGCCAAGAGAATGTACGCCAAGGAGTACCGCCACCGCGCCATCGTCTGGGGCGTGCAGCCCCAGTACGTCATCGACATGCTGTACTGGATGGTCCAGTGCTGGGGCGTTGTGCCGCTGACTGATATGCTCTCCGTCATCAACACCGACATGATCGCCGAGGAGGACACCCCTGAGAACCGGGAGCAGGCCTACCGCGACATGGCCATGCTGAACATGGAGATGATCATGCGCAACCACACCCACGGCGGCTACAAGGTCCTGGTGGACGAGCTGTGGGAGCTGTGCGAGAAGATGAACGCCGACATCGTCATGATGTGGGAGCATATGAGCTGCAAGGCCCTCACCGGTATGCACGGCATGTTCGAGGATCAGGCCCGGGAGCGGGGCATCCACATCATGTGGGTCAGCCACGACCTCTGCGATCCCCGCGTGTTCACCCGCAACGCCATCCGCGACCAGGTGAGCAACTACATGCGCACCGTCATGCGGGAGGAGCCGCTGGATCCGTCGCTGGAGCACATTCCCGACGACGAGGCTTACTAAGATAAAGGAGCAGCGAATGATGAAGAAACTGTTGAAACTCCCCCTGATCCTGCTGGGGATCGCGCTGGGCTTCTTTGTGGTCACCTTTACCGTCTATTTCTTCAACCTGGATATGAAGGCCACCGCCCTGCTGGCCCCTCTGCTGGAAAAATGGTATGACAGCAGAGAGCACGACCAGTATATCTAAAAGAAAAAAGGACGTGGAACCCTGGTTCCGCGTCCCTTTTTCGCAGTTTTGCGTTTTGAGGAAAAGCGGAGAAAGAGAGAAAATCTATGGATCAGGACGAACGGATCCGGCGGATCGCCGGGATGGAAGAGAAAATGGACGCGGTGCTCTCCGCGGCGGCGGAGCTGGAGCAGGCGCTGGAACGCTGGGAGCAGGTCCGACCGGAGCTTTCGGCGCTGGCTGACTATTACGATCGGGGCGACTGGCTCTCCGATTTCACCGAGGACGAGGCCGGCCTGCTGCCGGAGGACCTGAAACGGGGCGTCCTCTCGGAGGACGGCCTCTTCGACCTGCTGGAGCGGGCGAGAGAGCTGCAGGGCAGACTCGTGGAAGAGAAGGAAGTGGATTGACCTTCTGTGGAACAAGGGGATAGACACAAAAAACCGGAGTCTCATGACTCCGGTTTTTTGTTTCAAGCTGTCGACAAAGTGTCGACAGCTTGAAACGCAAAAATGGGAACTAC
>CAMOXK010000097.1 GCA_946629065.1 uncultured Clostridia bacterium | reverse complement strand
TAGAACTGTATACCATGTGCCTTCACACCTGTTTACTATCTTACTTCACTGTACAGCTCGCCCCTCCCGGCTGCCACCCTTGCCTAAAGGGGGGTGCCCCAGTGCGCACACTGGGGCGGGGGGATACGTCTTTTTCTTTTCGCTCTTCCTGACGGAATATGTACATGCAAGAAACACGATGGGCGAATCCGCACCATGCCATGGTACGGCTCCGCCCAAGGTTTCTTGTTTAATTCTCTGTGATTCGGACCGGTCCCCGGCGCCAGTCCTCTCCCGGCTTTTCCCGCGCGGGAAGGCCCAGCCCGTAGAGGTCGTGGGCGCCCGCCCCGAGACGGAACACCCGCTCGGCCCGCTCCCCCAGTTGCCGCACCTGGGCGGGCTTAGTCAGCAGGGGAATTTCGCTGCCATCCAGGTCCCGCAGCAGTTCCCGGCCTCTCTCGTTGAAGGCCAGGACCCTGGCATAGGGCGGCAGGCCCTTCGCGCTCTCCCGCTCCAGACCCAGGGCCGCGGCCAGGCACATCCGCCGCAGTCTCGCCAGGGCATAGCGCTTGCTCTTGGCGGCCTGGGCGATCTCCTCCAGACTTCTTTCCTCCTGTACCGCCTTCCAGAGCCGCAGGCCCAGACCCTCGCCTCCGTCAGGCAGCCGCTCAAAGGCTTCCCGCTCCAGCATCCGCAGCCTGCTCAGCACCGCGATCTCCAGCATCGCCGGATCCTTCAGCTCCCGGCCCTCGGCCCTTGCCCGGACATAGACCGCTTCCGCCGCCGCCGGGATCTCCCCTTCCGTGCTCTCCCCTGCCCGGATCCTTCTGCGCAGCTGGGATGCCGAGCAGGGGCCCTGCCCCGCTGTAGCTTCATCGTGGCCCGCGCCTTCCCGCTGGATGGCCAGAGGGCGGAGAGAAAGCTTCTGCTCCGCCGCCGCTTTCAGGTACTCCACAGCCAGGATGTCGTTGGGATTGCGCAGAAGCCCCGCCTTTTCGCCCAGCTGCTCTCGCAGCACCCGCTCCCGGGCGGGGGCAAAGGAGAGATTTTCTTCCCTTGCCATGAGCGCGCGGATCTCCTCCATCGTCTCCGGCTCCCGGAGAGCCTGAGCCAGCTCCAGAAGAGGGCCGGTCTCTCCCGTCTCGCTGCCAAAGCCCAGGTGGGTCGCGCCCAGGGCCCCCAGCAGGCCAACGGCCCCACGGGCAAAGCCCTCTGCCGAGGAGATCGCCCAGGGCAGCGGCAGCTCGATTACCAGGTCCGCCCCGCTGCGGCAGGCTGCCTCCGCCCGGGTGAACTTGTCATACACCGCGGCCTCGCCCCGCTGGACATAGTCCCCGGACAGGACGCAGAGCACCGCGCTCTCCCCCTCCAGGGCCGCGCGGCAGCGCTCCAGGTGCAGCAGATGTCCCCGGTGGAAGGGATTGTATTCACAGACCACGCCGATCACGTTCATTGCTTCTCTCTCCTGAAAAAAGGCTTGCGTTTTTCCCGAAATGTATTAGAATAATAAGGTAGGCTTAGGCTTAACGGATACGAACCCCTGCCGGTTTTCGCGGGCAGATTTGGGCTGATGCTTCGTTCCAGCCCTTGGAAATACAGGAGTATTCCCTGCGGTCTGCGCCTCGCCTCAGCCCAAATCTGCTCCGCGGAAACTGCGAAGCACCTGTGAGCTGGCAATTTTCGAGCGATTTTTGCGTCCAACGAACGCCGCTGGGCTTAAGTGAGCGTCCAAATCTTTGATTTGGATAACGCGAACTTATGCCTTTGGTAGGCGCCCTGCAAGTGAGGCGGGACAAAAAGCGCCGAAAAGGGACGCTCACAGGCGGTAGGTGTTCGTATCCGCTAAGCCCATTCTATCGAATTTATCCAAAGAATACAAGTGAAAGGAAAAGCGATCCATGAAAATTCTTGTCATCAATGCAGGCAGCTCTTCCCTGAAGTATCAGCTCATCGATATGGAGACCGAGGCCGTCCTGGCCAAGGGCCTCTGCGAGCGCATCGGCATCGACGGTCATCTGAAGCACACCCCCCTGGTGGAAGGCAAAGAGGTCTTCAATGAGGATCTGGCCATGCCCACCCATTCCGAGGCCATTGCCGCCGTCATCGACAAGCTCACCAGCCCCCAGTACGGTGTGGTCAACTCCATGAAGGAGATCGACGCTGTGGGTCACCGCGTGGTCCATGGCGGTGAGAAGTTTGCCTCCTCCGTGCTCATCACCGACGATGTGATGAAGGCCATCGAAGAGTGCATCCCCTTCGCTCCCCTGCATAACCCCGCCAACATCACTGGCATCAAGGCCTGCCAGGCCGTGATGGGCAAGGTCCCCATGGTCGCCGTTTTCGACACCGCCTTCCATCAGACCATGCCCGGCAAGGCTTATATGTACGCGCTGCCCTATCAGTACTATCTCTCCAACGGCATCCGCCGCTACGGCTTCCACGGCACCAGCCATCGCTATGTCTCCGCCCGCTGCGCCGAGCTCATGGGCAAGCCCATTGAAGAGCTGAAGATCGTCACCTGCCACATGGGCAACGGTTCCTCCCTGGCTGCCATCGACGGCGGCAAGTGCGTGGACACCTCCATGGGCTTCACCCCGCTGGTGGGCCTGCCCATGGGCACCCGCTGCGGCGATCTGGACGCCGGCGTCATTCAGTTCCTGATGCACAAGTACGGCTACAGCATCGACGAGATGCTGAATATCCTGAACAAGAAGTCCGGCGTGCTGGGCGTCTCCGGCGTCTCCTCCGACTTCCGCGATCTGGACAATGCCGCCGCCGAGGGCAACGAGCGTGCAAAGCTGGCTCTGGACATGTTCCAGTACTGGGTGGCTAAGGTGGCCGGCTCCTATGTGGCCGCCATGAACGGCGTGGACGCCATCGTCTTCACCGCCGGCGTCGGCGAGAACAGCAGCGCCACCCGCGCCGCCATCGCCGAGTACTTCGGCTATCTGGGCGTCAAGATCGATCCGGTCGCCAACTCCAAGCGCGGCGAGGATATCGAGATCTCCACCCCCGATTCCAAGGTCAAGGTCTTTGTCATCCCCACCAACGAAGAGCTGGTCATCGCCCGCGACACCCGGGACATCGTCGGCTGAATCCTATTATATAAAAAAGCGCTGCGGACTTTTCCGCAGCGCTTTTTTGTGCTCGCAGGGTCACTTCGGGTCGCGTCCACCATCCAGACCGATACCGCTTCCCCGTTCGGGCCGTTCGTGAACGGCCCCTACATGATAATCTCACACCCCCGTAGATCCGAAGCCGCCCCGGCTCTCCTCCTTCAGGTGCTCCACCGTTTCAAACTCGATCTCCGGCTGTTTTTCCACGATGCGGAACTGGCAGATCCGGTCGTTCTTGCGGATCACGGTGTCCCGCATGGCAAGGGCGGGCAGGCGCCACTCGTCCTCCTCCCCGCAGTAGGAGTTGTCGATAATGCCGAAGGAGTTGGCCACCAGGATGCCGAAATTCTTGAAAGTGCTGCTCCGGGGCGCCACGTGGGCCTCATAGCCCTCCGGCAGGATCATCCCCACCCCCAGGCGGATATAACGGAAGTCTCCCGCCTTCAGTTCCAGATCCTCCGCCGCGCGCAGATCGATCCAGTCTCCCTTGGCGATCTTCTCCACGGGCACCAGGTCCTTTTCGAAATATTTGATGCGGATCTTCATGTTCTTCCCCACTTTCCCCTGTTTTTTCGGGCAAAACTGTCCCTGCTTGTACACCGAAGCCGCATTGTCCCTTGACGAAGGGGCAAAAGACGAGTACAATTTACACAGAATTACACGGCTATCTTACCATAGACAGGAGGAAGTTTCCATGCCAAAATTTGAAGATTTCAGCTTTGAATCCAGCACCGGCGTCAATGTGCTGCATGCCCGCAAGTGCATCCCCGACGGCAAACCCCGGGCCGTTGTGCAGATCGAGCACGGTGTGGCCGACCATATCAGCCGCTATGACGGGCTGATGGAATACCTGGCGGAAAACGGCATCGTCTGCGTGGGCGATGACCATCTGGGCCATGGCGACTCCATCCGCAGTGAGGACGAGCAGGGCTTCTTTGCCGATGAGAACGGATGGGACTATGTGATCCGGGACGTGGATATCCTTCGAGATCTGACCCGGCGGGACTATCCCGACCTGCCCTACATTTTCTTCGGCCACAGCATGGGCAGCTTTGTGGTGCGCACCTATATCATCCGCCATCCCGGCAAGTATGACGCCGCCATCCTCTCCGGCACCGGCCATCAGAACAAGGCCATGATCCTGGCAGGCTACACCGCCGCCCAGCTGATGACCAGGGCCAAGGGCCCCCATGGAGACGGCAAGGCCCTCAATGACATGGCTTTCGGCTCCTACTGCAAGCAGATCCCCGATCCCCGCACGCCCTTTGACTGGATCAGCCGGGATCCGGAAGCGGTGGACAAGTACATCGCAGACCCCCACTGCGGCTTTGTCTGCAAGGTCAGCCTGTATCGGGATATGATGAGCGGCGTGCGCTTCATCACCGACCAGCGGAACATCGACAAGATGAACAAGGAAGCCCCCATCTACTTCATGTCCGGCGACGCCGACCCCGTGGGCGATTACGGCGTGGGTGTGGAACGGGCTGCCGAAGCCTTCCGCCGTGCCGGCATCAAGGACGTGAGCATCCGTCTCTACCCCGGCGGCCGCCACGAGATGCTCAACGAGATTAACAAGGAGGATGTGAAAAAAGACATCCTCAACTGGATCAACGAAAAGCTGAAAAAAATCAGCTGAAGGATCCCGCCTATAAGAAAGGGCGAGCATACCGCTCGCCCTTTCATTTGCAGACAAGCCCCAAAAAGTCATTGCGAGACCAGTTCGAAAACTGGTCTCGGCAATCCGGTTCCCTTCAAAACAGCTGTGCTATCAAGGCTTTCGGGATGCGGATTCCCACACCAGTGACATCGGTCACTGGTTCGGAATGACAGGAAACTGTCTTTTTTCCATGCTTTATCCGCAAAAAACCGCTGTCTTTTGACAGCGGTTTTTTGTTGTTGAATGGATTACTCCTCGACCTCGGTCTCGGGAGCAACGCCGGTGGCGGTGCCGTCGGCAGAGACCTCATAGACCAGCGCGTCCTCGCGGGTCTCTTCCTCCTCTTCCTCTTCCACGGGAGCCTTGGCCACGGGGGCGGGCTCGGACAGAGCGCGGATGGAGAGGGAGATCTTGTGCTTCTCCTCGTCGATGGCGGTGATCTTGG
>CAMOXK010000096.1 GCA_946629065.1 uncultured Clostridia bacterium | reverse complement strand
AGGCCGAGGAGAGCGACCACATCAGAAATTCTGTAATACTCCATAGAGAGTCCTTCCTGGGGGATGACGAGATACCATCCCCCCTGTTTTCTTTTATGCGGTGGCTTCCAGGGCATAATTGCAGATAAGCTTGGCTGCCGCGCCGATTTCCGAGGCGCTGTCAAACTTCTTGGTGATCCAGACCAGTGCCTTGGGATCCAGCGCAACCAGCTCGCCCAGCGTTTTGCCCGCGTACTTGGAGATGGGGCAGGGCTGCTTCATGGCGGCTTCCAGCTTCTCCTCAAGGGTCAATTCCCTTTTGGGCGGGGGAGGCGTTTCGGCCTTCGCAGGCGGAGGCGTTGTTTCTGCGGGAGAGTTGAAGTCCGCCGTCAGCTCCATGGCAAACTCATCCGGCGCGCTGCTGCTGAAATCCTCGCCGGCCAGCGCAAACTGCAGACCGAAGCCCGCGTTGCGCAAGGCGATGCCGACAGCGGCGGTCTGCGCCCACTCACGAGGAGAGACGGAGGGCTTGTCCTGGCAGCGCCCGCGGGAAGCGGTGGCCTCTGCCAGATAGCTCTCGGTCGGATCCTTGTAGCTGGGATAGACGCGTGCGCGGGCCACAAAGCAGTCGTGGCCGGGGGAGACCTCCACAGAGATCTTCCCCTCCGGATATTTCAGCCGGAACCAGGCCATCTGGATCATGACGGGGAGACGCTTGCGCGTCTCGCCCGTGGTGAGATCGGTATAGTCCACAGCGTAGGGGACGGGATCAAAGCCCTCAACGGCGTTGATGCTGCTGATGATATTCGTGTCTGTAGTCTGACTCATGAGAAGACCTCCTCAGTGTTGATATAGCTTGTGCGGTAGGCAATCCAGGCGGGGAGCACGGTGTTGACCATCTCCTGCAGGCTTTTCCTGTACAGCTCTGGCGCCGTGGGCTTGAAGCTCTGAAAACGGCGGTTCTGGTCGCTGAAGACCTTCTCCAGCGAAGCCGCTGCCGTTTCCCGCTGCCGGGCGAGCTTTTCATCCGGCTTGAGCCCGAAGCGCCGCTCCGAAAGGAGAAAACGCAGACTGGCGCTGACCAGCTGATAGTGAAAGCCCAGGGCGTTTACGTCGGTGCTGACCGGGGCTGTTTTGCAATAGACCTGCATGGTCTGAAGCACGCTGATGCGGTAGTTGAGCTCCTGCAGAGCCAAAAGCTCCGGGTTTGTAAGCCCGGAGGGGAGCTTATCCAGCAGCTTTTTCTGCTGCTCCTGATACTGGGAAAGAACAGTTGCCATAGGCTTCTCCCTTCGTGTTGAATTCTTGATCGAGCGCCTGCAGCCGGTGGGCAAGACAGGTGCCGCGCTTTTCAGTGTCGGTTTTCTTGATCGCGATGCACAGCGCGCGCCGCTCACCCACGAGGATGACCCGATCCTTACCGCGTGTGATGGCGGTGTAGATCAGCGGCCGCGTGAGCATGATGGAGTGCGCGCACTGGATGTTGATGATGACAGATTTGTACTCCGAGCCCTGGGATTTGTGGATCGTGGTCGCATAACCGTGATCCAGCATCTCAAGATCCGCGGAGTCGTATTCTTTGACGCGGCCGTCTCCGAAATCCACACGGACGGTCACGTCGTTCTGCGTCTGGGTGATGCTCGTGATCATCCCGATATCCCCGTTGCTGATATCGTCGTGATTGCGGGTCTGCATGACCTTGTCGCCCTCACGGAAGACACGCTTGCCGCAAGAAGCCTCTCTCTTATAAAGAGCCGGCGGATTTACGGAATCTCGAAGGACTTCGTTCAAAGCGTTGACTCCCGTCTCGGTTTTTTGCCGATAGGGGGATAGCAGCGCCACATTGTCCAGCCCGCAGCGTTTGACCTCCTGCAGGTATAGCTCCTTGATGCGCTGCGCAGACTCGGTCAGATCCGGGGATTGATGAAATTGAAAGTCCGGACCGTACTCCAGACTGAGATTGCCGTGGCGGATCAGCTTGGCGTTTACCGCGATCCTGCTGCCGGCGTTCTGGCGGAATACCCGGTCCAGCTTGACGACCGGGATGCGGCCGCTGGCAAGCAGCTCGCTCAACACAGCGCCCGGCCCCACGGAGGGGAGCTGATCGGCGTCGCCGATGAGAATGAGCTGACTGCTGTTGGGCACGGCCTCGAAGAGATGCATGGCCAGGTTGTTGTCCAGCATGGAGACCTCGTCTGCCAGAATGAGATCGGCGTTCAGCTCCTCCACAGAGCCAAAATAGCCGCCGTCCCAGGCCACGAGACCGAGAGCCTTGTGGACCGTAGAAGCGCTTTCTCCGGTGGATTGCTCCATACGCCTGGCCGCGCGTCCCGTGGGCGCGCAGCAGACGATCCGGTTTTGCGGGTGCCTGCGCTTGTAGATGTCCAGGATCGCCTTTTGGATCATGGTCTTGCCAGTGCCGGGGCCGCCGGTGATGATGCTCAGCGAATGGCTGAGCGCCATCTTGACGGCCTCCCGCTGCTCCGGCGCGAAGCGGACGCGGAGAATGCACTCCTCCTCGTCGATTTCATGATCCAGGTCGGTATAGACATACTGGCAATCCGACAGCAGCTGGCGGTGGATGAGTTCGGCAAGTCTCGCTTCATTTCTTGCGTTGTTGACGCGATAGACCATTCCCTGATAGGAGACAAGATCACCCTCGGAGACGAGGTAGGCTGCCCGATCAGCAAGTTCATCCTCTGTGAGCTCCGGCGTTTCCAGCAGCTTGTAACAGGCGCTGATAAAGGCGTGCTTCTCCATACAGAGATGTCCCTTCATCTCGGCATCTGTCAGCGTGTACAGGAGCGCTGCGTCGATCCGCTCCCGAGAAGTGGGAGAGAAGCCGACGCTGGATGCGATCCGATCCGCGGTTTTGAAGCCCGTCCCTGCCAGCTCACAGAGCCGGTAGGGATGGTTCTTCACAATATCCATGGCCTCTTTCCCATACTCTCGGTAGAGCTTTACCGCGCGGTTGGCGGTGATTCCATAGGGTGTGAGAAAGGCGACCACGTCGCGCGCGGCCCGGTTGGCCAGATACGAGTCGCTGATCTTCTTGAGTCGAGTCTCGCTGATACCGGGGATGTCCAGCAGCTTCTCCGGTTCCCGATCCAGCACCTCCAGCGTCATGTCGCCGAAGGAGGCGTAGATCTTTTCAGCGATCTTCGGGCCGATGCCCTTGATCTGCCCGGAGCTGAGGTAGCCGATGATGCCCTCCCGGGAGGGAATGATGACCTCATCGTAGCTGTCCACCTCAAACTGGGTGCCGTGCTTGGCGTTTCTAGACCAGCGGCCCCTGAAGTCATAGCGGAGCTTATCGCTGACGGGCAGGTAATAGCCCACGGCTTTGAAGTTGGGGAGAATGTCCCCGGCACTGTCCCGGAGGATCTCACAGGGGCGGTAAACCGCCACCATGTAGCTGCCGGCGCTGGCCGCGTGGGCATCTCGGGGATAGAGCAGTTTTTCAAATTGGCAGAGCATAGTTCCCTCCTTTATGCGGTGGTAACCAGGATCTTTCTTGTGCGGGGCACGTAGTAATCCTCATTCTCCACAGTGTAGTGCTTGGCGTAATCCAGCCCCAGCGCGACCATCTGATCCGCCAGCTGATCCAGCTCCTGAACCAGATGAACGCGGTCACGCAGCTCAGCCATGCTCCACTCCTCGAAGTCTCCTGCATCGTCGGTTCCACGTCCGTAGACCCCGATCTGCAGGGGAGGGCGGTCATAGTCTATGCGGGTGGGCTTTCCACAGCGGCCGCAGATGTTACCGGACTCGGCCACGCTCTTGTAATTGCGCTGCCCGCAGCGGCAGCAGAAGGATTTGTATTCGCTGGGCTTTGCGTAGCCCTGATACAGCACGAGATAGCCGCCGCTGCGCCCGTTCATGCCGACCTGCCAGCAGTAATTATGGTTTCGGCCAAAGTCCTGGCGCAGTTCCTGCATGGCGTCCTGAAATTCATCGGTCTCCAGCATATCCAGAAGCTGATCCACGACGGACGCGTCCAGACCCAGATGATCCACCTTGAGATTGCAGGCATAGGAAGTCGCCTGGTTCCAGGAGTTCATCGTGGGATACCGAAAGTGCCCGTCCAGATAGGCGGTCATCGCGGCCCGTGAACGCAGGTCCACGGGCGTATAAAACTTTTTCATTGTCTCTGATCCCTTCCTTATTTGGGCTGCGAGGATACGCGCAGCTTGCGGCTGTTAGAAGTGCTTACGACCTCATCGTAGACAACGGGGTATTTCTTCTTCAGCTCGCTGCTGCTGACCCGCTTGGATGATTTCGTGACAAAGTCGATGAGGAGCTTGTCCGACGTGGTCTCCAGGACCCCGTGCTCGTGCTCCTTCATCAGCTCCGCGATTCGCACGGAATGTGCTTTGACCTCCTCTTCATATCGTTTGAGTTCCGCCTGACAGGCGTCGATGTCCTTCTGCAGTGCGAGAATACGCCGCAGAGAGCTCTCGTATTTCTTCGGAAGCTCGATGGTGGGAAGCGCGGGATTGCTCGCCTGATAGATCCGGGAAAGGGAGTCCATCGCCAGCTTGGAGGGAATTCCGGCCATGGTGGGCGGCTTGTCGTTTCGCAGACTCCAGATCCACTGGTCCAGCTTCTCGAAGATCATGTCCTCCTTGGCCATGTCCCGCGTGATCTCCGGCGTTGCCAGGTCGCTTTCCGGGTTGTTGCCCCAGACGGCGGAGAATGCGCCGATGTTCACATCAGCCACCGAGAGATAAAAGCGCAGCTGCAGCTCATAGTAGAGCGGGAAAGCGCCGTCGTCCCAGTCTGCGGCATGGCGATAGGTGGTGCTTTTACATTCGAGAATACCGGGCTCCCCGTCGGAAGCGCGCTCAAAGCGCCGGTCGAAGTCCGCAAGCGCGTAGGGATGATCCGCGTGCTGGTACATATAAGTGTCGTCATAGACCCGATTGCCGGAACGCACTTCATAGAAGTGGGCGGCGATCGGTTCCAAGAGGTGACCCATCTCCAGCTGCAGAGCGTTGGCCTTGACAGCGGGCTTCATGCGGCCCTTCTTGATCATCCAGAGCTCCAGCGGCGTCGTCCAGGGGGACACGCCGAAGATCGCGGCGACATCGCTGCCGCCGACGGTGTATTCAATGTCTCCCTTCGGCCCGTGCGCCCGGCATTCCAGCCAGCGATCGTTGCTCATCCCCGCGGTATCGCAGAGAACGATAGGGGAGGCCATCAGTATTCCACCGCCTTTGCCAGATCATAGTCGCTCCAGTTGAGGGTGAGTGCCCTGGCCATGTTTTCCTCCAGCGT
>CAMOXK010000095.1 GCA_946629065.1 uncultured Clostridia bacterium | reverse complement strand
GGTGTCCCAGCCGGCCTTGATGGCGGCCTTGCAGGCCACGGTGTGCAAAATCTCGTCCCGGGCGGCGGCGGGATCGGGGGCCTTGCCCCGGCGCAGCTTCTCCAGGATTTCCTCCAGGGTGGGGGCGGCGTCGGAGGGCAGAATGTCCGCCGGGACGGCCCGGACGATGTATTCCCTTGCGCCGAAGGGCTCCAGCTCAAAGCCCAGCTCCTCCAGCAGCTCCCCGTTTTGCTCCAGCAGCTCCCCGTCGCCCCCGTCGAGACGCAGGGTCACCGGGGCCAGCAGGGTCTGGGACATGATCTTCCGGTCGGCCTGCTTCAGCCGGTCGAAGTTCATGCGCTCGTGGGCGGCGTGCTTATCGATGAGCAGGATCTGATCCTTCAGCTCCACCAGGATATAGGTCTTCAGCGCCTCCCCCAGTATCTTGTGGTCAGGGATGGGGGCGCTTTCCACATTTTGAACAGAGTTTTCCACATTTTTACTGGTGGCAGGGGCCGAAAAGCCTGTCGTTTCAAGGCTTTTCCGGTCGAAAGAGGGCGAAACCGGGGCGGGCGTGAGATCCAGACGGGTCTGCTCCGGCATTTCCGGGGCGTGGAGCCGCATGGCGCTGCCAAAGCCCTGCTCCGCTGGACGGGGCGCGGGGGCGCTCTGGGCGGCGCGGAACTGCTCCGTGCTCATGCTGCGGAAGAAGCTCTCCGCCTTGGGCGCGGGGGCGGGCGCCGCCGGGGCGGAGGGCGCCTCCGCGGACTTTGCCTGCTCCGGCTGCAGCCGGTCCTCCCCCTGGAGGGCGGAGAGGGCGCTGTGATACACCAGGTCAAAGACCCGGCGCTCGTAGGAGAATTTCACCTCGGTCTTGGCCGGGTGGACGTTCACGTCCACACTGCCGAGGCCAAGATCCAGATACAGGACGCAGGCGGGATAGCGCCCGGTGAGCAGGGTGTTTTTATAGGCCTGCTCCAGGGCGGCCTGCATCAGCTGGGACTTGATGAAGCGGCCGTTGCAGAAGAAATACTGGGCGCCCCGGTTGCCCCGGCCCGCCGAGGGGGAGGAGACGAAGCCCGTGAGCTTCATACCCTCGTCCTCCCCGCGGCAGGGGAGCAGCGTGGAGGCCAGGTCCCGGCCCAGCAGGGCGTAGACGCAGGAGTCCGCCCTGCCGTCTCCGGGGGAGAAGAATTCCTCGTCCCCGTCCCGGATCAGGCGCACGGAGACTTCCGGCCGCCCCAGGGCGCAGCGCAGCGCCGCCTGGACACAGGCCGCGGCCTCACTCCGGTCGGATTTCATGAATTTCAGGCGGGCGGGGGTATTATAGAACAGATCCCGCACGATCATGGTGGTGCCCTCTGGGCAGCCGATGGGACCCATCTCCTGAATATCGCCCCCCGAGAGGATCACAACCGTGCCCTCATCGGCGCCCTTCTGCCGGGTGCGCAGCTCGATGTGGCTCACGGCGGAGATGGCGGCCAGAGCCTCGCCGCGAAAGCCCATGGTGCCGATGGCCTCCAGGCCGGAGGCGTCCTTCAGCTTGGAGGTGGCGTGGCGCAGGAAGGCTACCCCGGCGTCCTCCGGGGCCATGCCGCAGCCGTCGTCGGTGACGCGGATATAGGTGGCGCCGCCGGAGCGGAGCTCCACCGTCAGGTTTTTGGCCCCGGCGTCAAAGGCGTTTTCCATGAGCTCCTTCACCACGGAGGCGGGGCGCTCCACCACCTCGCCGGCGGCGATGAGATCCGCCACGTGGGGCGGGAGAATGTTGATGACAGACATAAGAGTATCCTTTGAAAGAATTGTAGGGGACGGCGTCCTCGACGTCCCGCGGTCTTCGTGAAGAGGGAATAGTGCATAGAGAGGGATGATTGCGGTGGATAGAACTCCGCTTGGCTCTCCCCGCGCGGGAGCGTGGGGAGAGCTGGCGCTTGCGCCTGAGAGGGGTTTCCTGCGCTGGGACGGCGGCCCCTCTCCGTCGCTGCGCGACACCTCTCCCCGACGCGGGGCGAGGCAAGAGAAAGGTCGAGACATTCAGGATTCCGCTCCGGCGGAACAGGCCCGCAGCTCTCGAAATTCCGCAGTGGCATTATACCTGATTTTGGTTGAAAGTTCCATACCTTTTATGCTAAAATACTATGAATATCTATGAACAAAGGAAAGACGACTATGAGCTATGTGAGAAACGAGATCGCCCCCGAAGAGATCGCCCGGCAGGAGGAGATCTGCCGCCGCATTTTTGACCGCATCACCAACCACGGGCAGAGGCCTCTCGCCATGGTGGACACCTACGGCTGCCAGCAGAACGAGGCCGACAGCGAAAAGCTGCGGGGCTACCTGCGGGAGATGGGCTGCGGTTTCACCCAGGATGAGTTCCAGGCGGACATCATCGTGGTGAACACCTGCGCCGTGCGAGAGCACGCGGAGATGCGGGTCTTCGGCAACGTGGGCGCCCTGAACCACTCCAAAAAGGCCCGGCCCGGGCAGATCATCGCCGTCTGCGGCTGCATGGTGCAGCAGCCCCACATCGCCGAGAAGATCAAGAAGTCCTATCCCATCGTGGACCTGGTCTTCGGCCCCCACGAGCTCTGGCGCTTCCCGGAGCTGCTGGAAAAGGCCATGACCGGGAAAAAGCGGGTCTTTGCCACCGAGAAGAGCGACGGAAACCTGGCCGAGGGCATCCCCCAGCAGCGGGACGGCAGCGTGAAGGCCTGGCTCTCCATCATGTACGGCTGCAACAACTTCTGCACCTACTGCATCGTGCCCTACGTCCGGGGCCGGGAGCGCTCCCGGAAGCCCGAGGACGTGGTGGCGGAAGCCCGGGAGCTCATCGCCGCGGGCTACAAGGACATCACCCTCCTGGGCCAGAACGTGAACTCTTACGGCAAGGACCTGGGCCTGGGCGTGGACTTTGCCGACCTCATCCGTATGGTGGACGCCATCGACGGAGACTATGTGCTCCGCTTCATGACCAGCCACCCCAAGGACGCCTCGGAAAAGCTCTTCCAGGCCATGGCGGAATCCCGCCACTGTGCCCACCAGCTGCACCTGCCGGTCCAGTCCGGCAACGACCGGGTGCTCAAGGCCATGAACCGCAGCTACACCCGGCAGAAGTATCTGGATCAGGTGGCCCTGGCAAGGCGCTACATGCCGGACCTGGTGCTGACCACGGATATCATCGTGGGCTTTCCCGGGGAGACGGAGGAGGAGTTCCAGGACACCCTTTCCCTCTGCGAGGAAGTGCGCTACGACGCCATGTTTACCTTCATCTACTCCAAGCGGGTAGGGACCCCCGCGGCCTCCATGCCGGACCCCTTTACCCGTGCCGACAAGCAGCGGCATTTTGACGCCCTCACCGAGCTGAGTAACCGCATCTCCGGTGAAAAGCACAAGGCCTACGAGGGCAAGACCCTCCGGGTGCTCGTCGACGGGGAGACCGGCCGGGACGAGTATAACCTCTCCAGCCGCACCGACGGCGGCAGGCTTGTGCACCTGAAGGGCGACCCCAGCCTGGTGGGTCAGTTTGTGGATGCCACCATCACGGCCAGCAATACCTGGGCATTGTATGGCGAAATCAGGGTTTGAGTTTTGAGAGAAACGCCAAAAAGCCTTCCCGGCGTGGCCCCCACCGGCATCCGCCTTGCGTGAGACGGCGGACGCCACCTCCCCCGGAGGGGGAGGCTGGCCCCTACTGCCCCAGTGTGCGCACTGGGGCACCTCCCCCAAAGGGGGAGGCTGACCCCTACCGCCCCAATGTGCGCACTGAGGCACCTCCCCCAAAGGGGGAGGCTGACCCCTACCGCCCCAGTGTGCGCACTGGGGCACCTCCCCCAAAGGGAGAGGCAAGGGCGCGGGGGAACGCTAACGGAGAAGAAGCTTGCTTCCCCCTCAGGGGGAAGTGCCGCGAAGCGGCGATAGGGGCGCGCTTCCCCCTCTGGGGGAAGTGGCCGAAGGCCGATAGGGGGAACAAGCATGCAGCTGGAACAGAACAAAGCCCTCCTGACCAACGCGCGGAACCTGAGAAAAGGAATGACCAAGGAAGAGAGAAAGCTTTGGTACACCTTCCTCTGCAAGCTTCCGGTCCGCTTTCGCCGCCAGCAGATCATTGGAAACTATATCGTGGATTTCTACTGTCATTCGAGGGGGCTTGTAATTGAATTGGACGGCTCCCAGCATTTTGAAGACAAAGGGAAACAGGCAGATTTAGAACGAGATGCCTATCTGCGAGGTTTGGGCCTTAGCGTTTTGCGATACTCGAATCTGGATGTGAACCGCAATTTCCGAGGAATATGTGAGGATATTTTGCAGCATATGTAACGGCCCCCCACCGGCCTCCGCCTTGCGTGAGACGGCGGACGCCACCTCCCCCGGAGGGGGAGGCTGGCCCCTACCGCCCCAGCGTGCGCACTGGGGCACCTCCCCCAAAGGGGGAGGCAAGGGCGCGGGGAAACGTAAACGGAGAAGCAACTTGCTTCCCCCTCGGGGGGAAGAGGCCGAAGGCCGATAGATCTTGCTTCCCCCTCAGGGGGAAGTGGCCGAAGGCCGATAGGGGAAACAAAACAAAGAGAATCGTGAATCGTTGGGGTATCCCCTTCGGGGAGGATGAGAATCGCGCCGCTTTGCGGCACGGCATCTCTCTTCTATCTTCTCTATTCACTTTTCACTGAAAAACCGGAGGTTTTTATCATGGCTGAGCTTACGCCCATGAAGAAGCAATACAACGAGATCAAGCAGCAGCACCCGGACTGTCTGCTGTTTTTCCGCCTGGGCGATTTTTACGAGATGTTCGACGATGACGCCAAGCTTGCCTCCCGGGAGCTGGACCTGGCCCTGACCACCCGGGACCGGAACGTGGAGGACCCGGAGCTGCGCACCCCCATGTGCGGCGTTCCCTACCACAGCGCCGAGACCTACATCGCCCGGCTCATCGCCAAGGGCTACAAGGTGGCCATCTGCGAGCAGATGGAGGACCCGGCCCTGGCCAAGGGCCTGGTGCAGCGGGACGTGATCCGCATCATCACCCCGGGCACGGTCACCGAAAGCTCCATGCTGGAGGAAAAGCGCAGCAACTATCTCTGCGCCGTGGCTCTCAATGGGGATAAGGGGGGCGTGGCCTTCTGCGACGTGTCCACCGGAGAATTCTGCTGCGCGGCCTTTGAGAAGGACGCGGTGAGCCACATCCTCAACGAGCTGGGCCGCTTCGCCCCCCGGGAGGCCCTGCTGAGCCACGGCGCCCTGGAGGAGCGGGCCATCGGCAGCTTCCTGCGCCAGAAGCTGAACGCCATGCTGGAGCCGCCCCGGGACT
>CAMOXK010000094.1 GCA_946629065.1 uncultured Clostridia bacterium | reverse complement strand
TAAACATAAGCATTACTAAGACTCAGGCACCCGACAGGACCCTGCAGCAGCGGTCGAGCGCCTCCCAGTCGCCCTCGGCATCGGTATGGACCTCGAGCAGCATGGGGCGGGAGGAAGGGCGGAGAAAGGCGTCGAGCGCGACGGAGAGTGAGGTGTCGTCCGACGCCTGGAGGTATTCGACGCCAGACTGAAGACAGATGCCCCGTGCGGAGGTGTGGTGACGTCCCATGACGAAGCGTTCGCGTGCGGGGCTTCCTTTCAGCCCCTCGAACTTGCTGAAGATCGCACCACCGCCGTTGTTGAGCAGGAGGATGCGGAGGTTGTCCGCCACATGCTCATTCCATAGAGCGTTCTGGTCGTAGAAAAAACTGAGGTCGCCGAGGATGCAACACGTGGGGCGACGGTCGGCCGCCAAGCCGACGGCGGTGGAAAGCGATCCCTCGATCCCGTTGACGCCACGGTTGCAGAACACACCGGAAGGGGCGAACAGGGAGGCGAGGCGGACAGCGGAACTGTTGCCATAGACAAGTCGTGGTGGGGTGGCGAAGGCAGAGAGGCGGCGGGAGAACTCGCGGACCACCGAAGCCGAAGAGAACGGCAGGGCGATTTGACCGATGCACTGTGAGGCCGTGGAGTCCGCCCGTTGCCAGGCGTCGATGAACGTCTGACGGTCGGGAGAAGGCGGAGAGGAGGCGGAGAGACGCTCGGAGAGGCGGCGGAGGAACGTCGAAGGGTCGGTCTGGATGACGACGGAGAGATGCTGGAACGTGTCGCAGACCTCGCCGGATGGGGAGAGCAGATACTGGTCACAGCCGGAGAGGCGCAGGAAAGCCTTGAGGCGTTTGCTCACCAGAGTCCCTCCGGCAAAGAGGAGGAAGTCCGGCTGCATCTGAGAGTCGAAGCGTCCGGCATCCGCCTCGCGTCGGCAGAGAACAGGCTCGGCATGGCGCAGCCCCGGGGCGAGACTGAGTGCCTCGGAGAGAACGACGGCATGGCGGCGGAGGATGGAGAGGTCGAGAGAGAACCGGTTCTGCCCCAGCACGACCATCGGCCGGCGTGCGGCGGAGAAGCGGCGGAAGAACTCCTCGAAATCCTCGCGGGCGAGGTCGGTCCCCACCGCATGAGCAACCACGCGCTCGTCGGGCAGGGCATCCACCGGGAAAGAGTAGAGCGGTTCGCTGATGGGAACGTTGACATGAACGGGTCCTGAGCCTCGCGTGTGCATCGCCAGGAGAGCCTCGTTGACGAGCCGATTGCAGAACCAGCGGCCTTCCGGGTCGGAGGATTCGGGCAGGGAGACGCTCCTGAGCACGAACGGAGCGAGCGCACCCGCCTGAGGGAGCGTCTGTCCGTCCTGCTGGTCGATCCAGGCGAGCGGTCGGTCGGCAGAGATCACGACGAGCGGCACGTGCTGATAGAACGCCTCCGCCACGGCTGGCAGGAGGTTGAGCAGAGCCGTTCCGGAGGTCACGCAGAGGGCGACGGGCCCTTCGTCGAGGGCGCGTCCGAGAGCGAAGAATCCGGCGCTTCGCTCATCGGTGACGGCGAAAGTGCGGAGACCAGCCTGGACGAGATTATGGACCAGTGGGGCATTGCGCGATCCGGGGCAGAGGACGGCACTGCGCAGCCCGTGTCGTACGAGCAGAGAAGTGAGGATATTGACGTTGTGTTTGTCGCTAAACATCGTTATTTTTTACTTTTTTTTGTCTTTTTTAACTTAAATTCGCACCCAAATCGCACCCAAAACACCCCAAATTCACCCCAGACTTAAGGTACCCTTAAGGTACCCCTAAGGTACCCCAAAGGTACCCCTAATGTACCCCCAAGCAAACCCTAAGCCAAACCTACTATAATTTAACTATCTTTAACAAGCCAATGAAGCAGTCGTTTCATGGTATTGAGTTTGTTTTCCGTTTCGTCCCACTCTGTCTGTTCGCAGCTCTGAGGCAGGAGTCCGCCACCGGCGTAGAGGTGGAGGGAGGTATGGTCGATGTGCATGCAGCGGAGCGAGACGAAGAGAGAGGTGGCGGGAACGGACAAGGCGGTGGAGGAGGTGGAGGCGGTGGAGGCGGGAGTCTCCGCCATCTGCCAGGGTCCGAGGTAGCCACTGTAGTAGCGTCTGGGATGAGGTTCGTGAGCGAGGATGCATTCCCTTGCCTTGGCAACGGGGAGTCCGCAGACGGCGGGGGTGGGATGCAGGGCATGCAGGATCTCGGCGAGGGAGACGCCCGGTCGGGGTCGGAAGGAGAAGTCGGTGCGGAGATGGAGGAGGTCCGCCGCCTCGACCGTATGCGGTTCGGACTCATCGATCAGGACGGAACGGGGGGCAATGACGGAACGGACATGGTCGCTCACGTAGGCCTGTTCCTGCCGGTCCTTCGCACTCCAGACGGGATCGCCGCCGGCGGTTCGGGAGGGCATCGTACCCGCGAGGGCAACGGTGTGGCAGCGGTCGGCGACGGAAGAGAGGAGCAGTTCGGGGGTGGCGACGAGCCAGGTACCCGTCAGTGGCGTATGTACCAGCGAGACGAAGAGATGTGGATAGGCGCGGCAAGCGCGGGAGAAGAGAGCGAGCGGCGGCAGGGCGGCAGAGAGCGTAAGAGTCTCGCACCGGGAAAGGACGACCTTGGAGAGGAGACGTCGCGCGAGCGCATCGTGGAACAGGCGGAAGGAAGAGGAATAGTCAGCACGGCGGTCGGCGGCAGGGCGGTCGGCGGAGCAGGAGAACGGAGGAAGAGAGGGTGGCGGAAGGGAGACGCGGCGGAAGACGTCGGGGCGGATGAGGACGGTGGGGCACTGCTCCGTCACATGGAATGGAGCGAAGAGGAAACCAGGATGGGAAGGGGAAGAGTCGGGAGAGACGACAGCGGGCAGTCCGTCCTGCGCCACGAGGAAGGCATCGGGACAGTCGGGCAGTCGGAAATATGCGAAAGACTCGTTCATCGGTCCGTTCGTTTACTTCTCACGAGGTGAGACGATGCCGTTGACCACCTGGACAGACGAGACGAGTTCGTCGCGACCGTTGAAGACAGAAACGAGGAAAGAGTGATGGGAGTGTCCGCAGTGGATGAACCGCGCGACGGCGCGAACGGACTCGCCTTGAGGTACGGGTCGAAGGTGGTTGGCGCTGACGCTGATGCCGAGCGGAATCCGGTCCGGGCACCGTGCGAGGGAAGCAGCGCCGGCGAGGGTCTCGGCGAGTGCTACGATGGCGCCTCCGCTGAGGAAGCCGAAGGGCTGGATGGTGCGATGGTCGGTGGGCATGACGGCGACGCACTCGTCCTGGTCGGGAGTGGAGAGGAAGTGCATGCCGAGTGCGGACGGTAGTCCCGGAGCGGACTCCAGGCGATCTCTGACGTGTTCGATATTCATAGAGCAACAAAGTTAGCAATAAAAAACGTGACGAGAGCGAAGAGGCGTACGGATTCTGGCAAAGAGCGGGAAGTGTGGGGAAGTCAGGGAGCGTGCATCGTGCGCAAAATACTGAAATGCTTACGTGATACACTTAAAGATTGGCGGTGCGTGTCTGGGAAAGAAAGAAGGTGTTTAATTTTGTACCGTCTTCTCTTCGCGAGCAGAAGAAGGAAGAGAAAAACCTAACGGCACAAAACCTAATAAAATATAACGTATATTATGGCAAATCTTGAAGTAGAAGTCAATGACTTCATGACGAAAATCATCGCCAAGAACCCTGGAGAAGGAGAATTCCACCAGGCAGTGAAGGAAGTTGCTGAGTCCCTGATGGGCTTCATCGACGAGAATCCGAAGTACAAAACCGCCAAGATCCTCGAGAGAATGGCAGAACCGGAGCGTGTGATCATCTTCCGTGTGCCATGGTTGGATGACAAAGGCAACATACAGATCAACCGCGGATTCCGTGTTCAGATGAACAGCGCGATCGGTCCTTACAAGGGCGGTCTTCGTTTCCACCCAACCGTTAACTTGGGAATCCTGAAGTTCCTTGCCTTCGAGCAGGTATTGAAAAACAGCCTCACGACGCTGCCTATGGGTGGTGGCAAGGGAGGCTCTGACTTCGACCCTAAGGGCAAGAGCGACGCTGAGGTTATGCGTTTCTGCCAGAGCTTCATGACGGAGTTGAGCAAGCACATCGGAGCAGACACGGACGTTCCTGCAGGCGACATCGGTGTAGGCGGCCGTGAGATCGGATTCCTCTTCGGTCAGTACAAGCGTCTGCGCAACGAGTTCACGGGCGTATTGACAGGCAAGGGCCTGGAGTGGGGCGGCAGCTTGATCCGTCCTGAGGCAACGGGCTATGGTCTGGTCTATTTCGCCAACGAAATGCTCAAGGCAGCAGGCAAGGACTTCAAGGGCAAGACGGTCGTTATCTCCGGCTCGGGCAACGTGGCTCAGTATGCAGTGAAGAAAGCAACCGCACTGGGAGCAAAAGTAGTGACGATGTCCGACTCCAACGGTTTCATCTACGACAAGGACGGAATCGACGAGGAGAAGCTGGCATACATGATGGAGATCAAGAACGTCCGTCGTGGCCGCGTAAAGGAATACGTAGAGAAATACAAGAGCGCCGAGTACTTCGACGGCAAGAAGCCATGGGGTGTCAAGTGTGACATCGCTCTGCCATGCGCTACGCAGAACGAGATCCAGGAAGAGGACGCAAAGACCTTGATCAGCAACGGCTGCTTCATGGTAGCAGAGGGCGCGAACATGCCATCGACGAACGAGGCTATCGCCGTATATCAGAATGCGAAGATCCTCTACGCACCGGGCAAGGCATCGAATGCCGGCGGTGTAGCCACTTCGGGTCTTGAGATGACTCAGAACTCTGAGCGTCTCCCATGGTCATCGGAAGAGGTTGACGCCAAGCTTCACCAGATCATGATCAACATCCACGCAACGTGTGTAAAATACGGAACGGAGAAGGACGGTCATATCAACTACGTAAAGGGAGCAAACCTCGGTGGCTTCATCAAGGTAGCAGATGCCATGTTGGCACAGGGTCTGGTATAAAACCAAGGCCTACAAGGCTTACATCCATAAATAAAGGGTGCCTTCCGGAGCAATTCCGGAAGGCACCCTTGTTTTTTTGCGTAGAGAGGGGAGGACGGGAGGACGGGAGTGGGTAGATAGTGGAGAGGTATTGTTTTATCAATGCCTTATATATGAGTCATGTATGTCTTATATATGTTTTATCTATATGTTATCTATACTATATCTATGTTTTATCTATGCTTTAACTATGCTTTATGTATATTTTATCTATATTTTAACTATCCTTCATCTATGTTATATCTCTGTTTCATTAGTGAATGGAGGGTGGAGGGGGTGGAGGGA
>CAMOXK010000093.1 GCA_946629065.1 uncultured Clostridia bacterium | reverse complement strand
CGAGCATCATGCCCTGCTCCACGGCAGCCTTGTACATCCAGGAACCGGTGTAGTAAGGGCCGTCAACAACACCGCCGTAGCCGCCGGTGAAGTCCTTCGCGAACTGAGCGCGATCCATGCAGTAGGCGATAGCCTGGCGGACAGAAGCGAACTGAGCGGGGCCGTAGTCGGCGCGGAAGCCCAGCTTGCCGTAGCCGGCGCGGCTGTAGTGGGTGTAGACGTACTTGCCGTCGGAACCGTCGGCAAGAGCAATGGCCTCGTCGGTGGCAGCGCCGCCGGTGATGGCCGCGATGACGTCAAGACCGCCGGCCTTGAAGTCCTCCAGCTGGGTATCGGAAACGACCTTCTTGTAGATGATCTTCTCGATGTGAGGAACAGCACCCTCGTAGTTGCCCTTGAAGTTGGGGTTCAGCTCCAGAACGGCCTCGGAGGTGGCGGAGTCAAAGCTCTTCACGCAGTAGGGGCCGGAATAGGGGAACTTGGCGTAGGCTTCCTCAGTGGTGAGGGTGAAGTTGTCCTTGATCTGGGTGGCCTGGGTAAAGGTGTCGCCGTCCTTGGCATAGAAGTCACCGGTGATGTAGACGCCGTTGCCGTCGTCAGCAAGATCGGAGTTCTCGCCCAGGTAGAGCTCGATGGAAGAAGCGGAGAAGCCGCCGTAGGTGATGTCGTAGAAGTAAGGCAGCTGGTCAGCGGGGATGGTGACGGAGAAAGTGTAGTCGTCGATCAGATGGAGACCGGCCAGCTCGGGAGTGCCGGAGCCTTCGGTGCCGTCATAGGTCTGGTAAGCACCCTTCCAGCCAAGGACGGTGCGGCCGTTGGTCTCCATGCCGGCAGCCTGGGTCCACACAGGAGTCAGACGGGCGGCGGTGGCGACCAGATAGTTCTTCGCGGTGACAGGGGAGCCGTCGGAGAGCTTCAGATCGTCGAAGATGGTGATGGTGATGGTCTTGTTGCCGTCAGCATCTTCCTCTTCGGTATGCTCCTTCACGACGGTGGGGTTCCAAACATAGCCGCCTTCCTTGGTGGTGGAGACGGTCTCAAGGCCAACGGTCAGGCCCTCAACATCGTTGTCGGAGGAGCCGGGGCTGGTCTTGCCGAAAGCGGCGTAACGGAACTGGCCGGAAAGCTCGGTGGAGCTGCCCAGGATGATGCTGCCGTCTTCCTTCTCGGAGGACCAGTCGATCAGAGCGCTGGCAGGGCTCCAGAACGGGTTGGTGGGGTGCTCTTCAACGCCCTTGATCTGAGCATTGTAGAGATCGTAGTACTCGTTGGAGTACAGGGGAACTTCGGGCAGGAGCATGTTCCAGCGGGTGATGTACAGACGCCACCAGGCGGCGTAGACGTCGTCAGTCGTGGCATAATCACCGGCGGGCTCGTTTTTGTACACCATGGACATGGTCAGGAAGTCCAGGCCGAGCTCATGCTGCTCGCCGTTGACCTCGATGTAGGCCAGGCCGGTGTCGGGATCCTCGATCACATCAGCGATGGTGTAATCGATGCCGTTCTCCTGCATGTACTCGTAAAGGCTCATGTAGTCTTTACCGTACTCCAGGGAATCGAGCTTCATGGAGTCATACTCGGGGGACTCGACAGCGGTGATTCCACCCTCTGCCGGTTCCTCGGCAGCAGGCTCCTCTGCAGCGGGCTCTTCCGCAGCAGGGGCTTCCGCAGCGGGCTCTTCAGCAGGCGCTTCCGCCGCGGGGGCTGCGGCCTGTTCACCGCAGGCAGCCAGGGCGAAGATCATGCACAGAGCCAGAAGCAGTGCGAGAATCTTTTTCATTGTTTTTCCTCCTATTAAATATTTTATTAAACGCATATTCTGCGAATAATAACAAAGACAGCCGGATTTCCTCTCCGGCAGAAGAAGCAGGCCGCAGCTCATGTCTCTTTTCGCAGCCTCAGCAGATCCATTTTATGCTCCGGATCGCCGTTATTACGCCTCCATTGCGGTTCTGATCGTGCCGATACTTTCCTTAATCTCAATTGTAGCATAGAACCATAGTGATTTCAAGGTTTTCTTTCAGTATGATTCTCTGTTACACCAAATCTGCGCATCAGTTTTTGTGGAATAAGCACAAAAAAGCTGGATATTTCTGGGAGAAAATGGAAATACAGGCGCCAAATTTGTACGTTTTTCTCCGCTCTTTACGACGTTATTTCTCTGTTTCACTAAAGTAATTGGCTGACAGAAATCTTTCTCTTTCCGGAGCAGGGCCCTTAGGTCGGATTGATCCGCCGCCGGCACAGGCTCCGGTCCGGAAAAGCTTTTATATTTTACCACAGCAAAATCTGCATTTCAAGACAGAATCTGCCTCAGTCTGTGAGCAATCCCCAAATAACAGCGGCGATTTTGTATAATTCAAACAAAAATCGGGCTCGATCAGGCGCAGCATGGGCCTCCAAAGCTCGGATTCTTTCGGCAAATAATGGGAAAAAGCCCTCATTTTTTCTACATTGTTACTATGATAAAGCGTGCGGGATCTTCTGTTCGGAACGTGCTTACGGTCTTCCGGTTTCCTTCATAAAACCGCTTCCAGCAGCAGCACCACGCCGCAGCAGGCAGCCGCCACCGTTACCATACTCCCCCTCTTCCAGGCGATCAGGGAGCCCACCAGGAGCGCCGCCACGCCGGCCGCCAGCTTGTCTGTGGCCTGCACGATGGCAGGGAAGGTCATCACCGCCAGGGTCACATAGGGCACGTAGTAGAGGAAGGAGCGCAGGAACACGCTTTTCAGCGGTTTGCGGATCAGGGTCAGGGGCAGCACCCGGATGGCATAACTCACCAGGGCCGCCGTCAGGATGGCAAGCCAGATGTTCATTCTGCGCTCTCCTCCTCTCTTACAGGGAACAGCAGTGCCGCTCCTCCGGCAATCAGCAGCGTGAGCAGGATGGTCCTGGTGCCGGCGGAAATGCCGGAGAGCACCGGCAGCACCGAAAAGAGGCCGCTGAGAAGGAAGCTGCAGATCACACAGGCTGCCACCACCCGGTTCTCCCGGGCGGGCGGGATGATGATGGCAAGGAACATCCCGTAAAGGGCCACGCCCAGGGCGCTCACCACCCGACCGGGCAGGAGATTGCCCATCAGGATGCCCAAAGCCGTTCCGACAGCCCAGAGAGGCGTTGCCACCGTGATAGCGCCGTAATAATACACCGGCTCCAGGTATCCGGGCCGGGCGATATTGATGCCGAAAAACTCATCGGTGACAAGGCCGCCGAAGAGATAGCGGTGGTAATCCGGCATCTCCGGGGAAATGCGCTGGCTCAGGGCGAAGCTCATCAGCAGATAGCGGGCGTTGGCGATCAGCGTCACCAGCGCTACCTCCAGATAGGTCCCCCCTGCCCCGATCACGGTGAAGAGGGCAAACTCCCCTGCCGAGGCGTTGCACAAAAGACTTGCCACCAGGCCCTGCAGGGCGCTCATGCCGGCGCTGCGCGCCGCGATGCCCAGAGAAAAGGCCACCGCAAAATAGCCCAGGCCGATGGGCACGCCGTCCCGCATGCCGTCCCGGTAGGCCTTGATTTTCTCATTCTTGCTCATACCGTTATCTCAGACACAAATAGGATAACTGAAAATTGAGCCTTTGAAAACCTGGTTTTCAAAGGCTCAATTTGGTCTTATTCCGATCAGATCAGCTCGATCACGGCCACCTCGGCGGCGTCGCCGCGGCGGGTGCCGATGCGGGTGATGCGGGTGTAGCCGCCGTTGCGGTCGGCATACTTGGCGGACAGCTCGTCCTTGACCTTCTTGGCCACGTCCTCGCGGGTCAGGAAGCTGAGCATCTGGCGGTAGGAAGCCAGATCCTTCTCCTTACCCAGGGTGATCATCTTCTCGGCCATGGGAGCGATCTCCTTGGCGCGGGTCAGAGTGGTCTCCATGCGGCCCTTGTCCAGCAGGTCGGTGGTCTGCTGACGCAACATCGCCATGCGCTGGTCAGTGCTCTTTCCGAGCTTTCTTGTTCCGGGCATATTACAATTCCTCCTGTTACTGATTGTCCTCGCTGGCCAGAGACAAGCCCATCATCGTCAGCTTATGCTCGACTTCTTCCAGGGACTTGCGGCCGAGGTTGCGGACCTTGATCATCTCGTCCTGCGTCTTGTTGACCAGGTCCTCGACAGTATTGATGTTGGCACGCTTGAGGCAGTTGAAGCTTCTCACGGACAGATCCAGTTCCTCGATGGTCATCTTGAGAACGGTGTCGGGCTCCTTCTCTTCCTTCTCCACAACGGTGGAGTTGGCGCCGATGGAGTCGGACAGGTCCGTAAAGAGCGTGAAGTGATCGCAGAGTATCTTGGCGCCCAGGCTCAGCGCGTCGCGCGCCGCCATGGTCTTGTCCGTCCAGACTTCGATGGTGAGCTTGTCAAAATCGGTCTGGTTGCCCACACGGGTGTTCTCCACGGTGTAGTTCACCTTGAGAACAGGGGTGTAGATGGAGTCGACGGGGATGGTGCCGATCGCGGTAGTGGGAGTCTTGTTCTTCTCGGCGGAAACGTAGCCTCTGCCATGGTCCAGGACCAGCTCCATATTCAGAGCGCCGTCGGGACCGAGGGTTGCAATAGGCTGCTCGGGATTGAGGATCTCCACCTCGGCATCGGGCTTGATGTCACCGGCGGTGACCAGGCCCTCGCCGGAAGCCTCGATATACACGGTCTTGGGACCGTCGCAGTGAAGGCGGGCGATGATGCTCTTGACGTTCAGGACGATCTCCGTCACGTCTTCCTTCACGCCGGGGATGGTGGAAAACTCATGCTGCACACCGGCAATCTTGATGCTGGTGCAGGCCGTACCGGGGAGAGAGGAGAGGAGTACCCTGCGAAGAGAGTTTCCAAGCGTAGTGCCATAGCCGCGTTCCAGAGGCTCAATGACGTACTTGCCGTAATGGGTCTCATTGGGGTTCTCGATGCACTCGATGCGCGGCTTCTTAATTTCAATCATGTGGTTAATGTACCCTCCTTGTTCAATTTGCGCCGCTGATGGCGCGGTGCGTGTTCAGCTTACCAATTTGAGGGTGTGGGGAAGTGCCGTCGGCGCCTCCCTCGTATTCTGATTACTTGGAGTACAACTCGACGATGAGGCGCTCTTCCACGGGGAAGTCGATGTCCTCTCTGGTGGGCGCGGCCACGACCTTGCCGATCATGTTGGCAGCGTCAAACTCCAGCCACTTGGGGATCACGTGATAGGCGTTGTTTTCCAGGTTCATCTTGAAGCGTTCGATGCTGCGGCTGGACTCCTTCAGGGCAACGACCATACCGGGCTTGACCTGGTAGCTGGGGATGTTGACCTTCTTGCCGTTGACGGTGAAGTGGCCGTGGTTGACCATCTGACGGGCCTCGCGGCGGGTAGCGGCGTAGCCCAGGCGGAACACCACGTTGTCCAGGCGGCTCTCCAGCTGGATGAGCAGGTTGTCGCCGGTCTTGCCGG
>CAMOXK010000092.1 GCA_946629065.1 uncultured Clostridia bacterium | reverse complement strand
GAGCGTCCAAATCTTTGATTTGGCTAACGCGAACTTATGCATGTGAGCGCAGCGAGTCGTATTGTGTATTGCAAGAAAAAGTGACGAAATCAGAGCACGTTTTTTCCGGGAGGCGCCGCAGACGATTGAATCAGCGTTTACTTAACCTGTGGCTTCCTTCCCAAGGCAAAAAAATCCTGTCCGCACATCAGATGCAGACAGGATTTTTTTATCGTTCCTTCCGGCTCAGCCTTCCCAGGATGCCGCTCTTCTTTCGGGATCCGCGAGCGTCGGAATCCTTATGGTACTTCTGGTAATAGCCCTTGCTGTAATACCCCTTGCTGTAGTAATACTTCTCGTTTTTCTGGTCCACCATGTTCAGCACCGCGCCCAGGATGGGGCAGCCGGTAGCCTGCAGCTGGTCCAGCGCGCCCTGGGCGAGACGATAGGGCACATTGCCGGAGGAGATCACCATCACGATGCCGTCGCAAAGCGGGGCCACGATGGCCGCATCCACAACCAGATTGATGGGCGGGCAGTCCACGATCACATAGTCATACTCCTCCCGGCAAATCTCAATGAGCTTCTGCATCCGGGCACCGGAGAGCAGCTCCGCCGGGTTGGGCGGGACACGCCCCGCCAGGATCATGTTGAAATTATCCATGTCGGTTTCCATGAGCACGTCATCCAGGCCGTTGCGGGCGGAGAGCAGATGGCTCAGACCGGGGAGATTCTTCTCCTTGGAAAAGCGGTCCGCCATCATGGACTTGCGCATGTCGGCATCCAGCAGGATCACCCGGGAGCCCAGCTGGGCCAGGGAACGGCAGAGGTTGATGGATACGGTGCTCTTCCCCTCATCCGCCAGGGTGCTGGTGATCATGATGACCTTTTTATCTTTTCCGCAGAACTGCAGATTGGTGCGAAGAAGCTTCATGGCCTCGTTCACATCATAGGGCATCTCGCGTTTGTTGATGACGAGTTTCTGCATGGATGTCATTCTCCTTTATTTCCTTCCAGGATCGCCTTGGGCATGCTGCAGAGAAGGCGTCTTGCCAGAGCCCTCCCGAATTTTTCTTCCAGATAGCTGGCGCAGCGGTCCAGCTCGGGAACGCGGATCCTGGTATCATGGGCGTCGCTGGCAACCACATTGGGCAGATCCTGCTGCAGCAGTTTTCTGCACAACAGCTTTTGCCGCAGCCCCTCCCGGCCCAGGATGCTGCCCGCGTTACACTGCAGCAGCGCGCCGCGCTCCCGCAGGGTATGGGCAAAGCTCCAGTCCTTCTGCAATGGCTGGGTCCGTTCCACATGGGCGATCAGCGGGGTATAGCCCATGCGGCGCACCAGCTTTATCGCATCCAGGATCTCCACATCGCTGTGCCTCCCGCCGAATTCCAGCAGGATGGTGCTGCCCTGGCCCAGGGGGCGCAGGCTCCGCTCCACCAGGCGCTTGCGGAGGATGCGGTCAAAATGATACTCCCGGCTGTGATACAGCGTCAGCGGCAGCTCCGCCTCCCGGACAAGGCGGCAGGCCTGCTCAAAGTGACGGAGGATCTCCTCATCCGTGGTCTCGAACATCTCCGCCCGGAGATGGGGGGTCAGGCAGATGGTGCGCACCCCCTGCTCCGCCTCCATGCGCAGCAGCGCAAGAGACTCCTCCTCGTCATAAGCCCCGTCGTCCACAAAGGGCATCAGGTGACAATGGAGGTCGACAAGGTCAGTCAGAGAGCTCATGATTTTGTCATATTCCGCTCCAGGGGAACGGAGCTGAGCGTGGTGAGACCCAGGTAGCGGGTCACATCCTCCTCTGTGGTGATGGTGTCATTGTTGAAATAGCGGATCAGCAGGAAGGCCACCACCGCCAGGGCAAAGCCCAGTCCGCCCAGGGCCGCGTCCCGCTTCAGCGCGGGGCTCGACTTGGTGCCGGTGACTGCCGGCTCCACAAACTGCGGCCGGTCGGACTTCATCACATAGGCGATCTGATCGCACATGACGCTGGCCAGCGAATTGCTGATCTGGGCGGCCGTCTCCGGATCCTCGTTGGTGACCGAAATGCGCAGCATGTGAGAACCCGTAGGGTTGGTGACGCGGATGGTATTCTCTCTTCTCAGCTGCTCCACCGTGGTATCCAGACCCAGTTCCTCGATCACCAGATTGAGGGTCGTTCTGGTAGTGCCGATGATCTGGAAGTCCGTGGTCATCTTATCCACTGTGTTCAGCGTTGCGGTGTTGGTCTCCCCCTCGGTGCTGAAGACGTAGATCGTGGCGTTTGCCGTATACTTGGCAGGGACAAAGAGCATCACCGCCACACCCACCAGTACCGCGCCGATCAGCGCAGCCAGCGCAATGATCCAGGCGTGGTGGGCAAGAACGCGGAGGATATCCATCAGGTCGACCTCGTCCTCCTCCCGCTGGTTCTGCTGAACGCGAAAGCCCACGGCGGATTCGCCGTTCCTGTATGCATAGTTGTAATTCGGTCTTTGATCCATTTCGTCGATCCTCACCAGTGCAGTTTCTCCGGAAGACTTACCGGAACCCAAAACGAGGGCTGAGCGTGTTTTGGCCGTACATCTTATTATATCATAGCGCCTCCATCCACGCAAGTGGCAAAGCTGACATACGCCGCCGCCAAAATAAGGAAACGCCGCCCCTTTCCGCTGCATTTTGCGGCATTCGCTTTGTCTTGTATGCCGTGTTTCTCCTGCGCGGGCAGACACGGTCCAGGGGTGATGCGCTTTATCCATCTATTGACGCATCCCGCGAACTGTGTTATATTGTGCTTTGATTTTACAAAAAGGAAGTGGTTATCCTACTATGGATGGCGACAGTCGATTGCCGTTTATCCTTGCGATTTTGCTGCTGTTTTGCGCAGCGTATTTTGCCGTGGCGGAAACAGCCTTTGCCTCCGCCTCCCGCAACAAGATCAAAACCGCCTCCGACCGGGGCGACAGCCGGGCCGAGACGGCGCTTTACGTACTGGATCACTTTGACCGGGCCATCAGCACCCTGCTCATCGGCACCAATATCGTCCACATTGCGGCGGCCTCCCTGGTCACCGTGGCCGTGACCAGGATCTGGGGCTTGAACGCGGTGAGCATCAGCACCATCGTGACCACCATTGTGGTCTTCTTCGCCGGGGAGATGCTGCCCAAGAGCATCGCCAAGAAATACCCCGAGCGGCTGAGCAAGGCCACCGCGCCGTCCCTGCGCTTTTTCATGCTGCTGTTCTGGCCGGTCTCCTCCCTGCTCACGCTGATCGGCCGGGGCGCCGCGGCGCTGACCAAGGGCGACCCCGAGATCTCCGTTACCGAGGATGAGCTCTACGACATCATCGAGGATATGACCGAAGAGGGCAGCCTGGACGAGGAGCAGGGAGACCTGATCTCCTCCGCGCTGCAGTTCGGCGAGGTGACGGTGGAGAGTATCCTGACCCCCAGGGTAGACCTGGAGGCCATCGATATTGAAGACAGCCTGGAGGAGATCCTCTCCCAGGTCAAAAGTCAGAACCACAGCCGCCTTCCCGTTTACGAGAAGAGCGTGGACAACATCATCGGCATCCTGCAGATCCGCCGTTTTATCAAGGCCTACCTGCGGGAGGGGCAGGATTTGGATCTGCGCGCACTGCTGGATGAGCCCTTCTTCATCCACCAGAGCACCAACATCGACGAGCTGTTGCCCCGCATGTCCAAGAACCGGGCCAACATGGCCGTGGTCACCGACAACTACGGCGGCACCCTGGGTATCGTCACGGTGGAGGACATCCTGGAGGAGCTGGTAGGCGAGATCTGGGATGAGGACGACGTGGTGGAAGAGCCCATCGTCTCCCTGGGCGAGGGCGTGGTCCTGGCCGACGCGGACGAGAGCGTCAGCGACGTAATGGCCGAGCTGGACTATGAGGACCCGGACGGGGACGAGGAGCTGGTGAACACCCGCATGGGCGAATGGGCCTATGAGCAGTTCGCCTCCATCCCCCAGGTTGGGGACTCCTTCCGCTACCACGAGCTGGAGATCACCGTCTCCGCCATGGAGCATAACCGCATCCGCAAGCTGAAGGTCAGCCTTCTGCCCAAGGAAGAGGAAGGAGGCGAGGACGAATGACCGCGATCCTTCTGATTCTGCTGGGGATCCTGGTGTGCGTGATCCTCTCCGGCTTCTTCTCCGGATCGGAGATGGCCTTTTCTTCCTGCTCAAGCCTTCGGCTGGAGCATCTGCGGGACGACGGCTCCAAGCGGGCCGGCGTAGCCGCGAAGATCGCCGAGCGCTTTGAGGACGCCCTTGGCGCCATCCTCATCGGCAACAACCTTGTGAACATCGCCGCCTCCTCTCTCATCACCGTGCTGGTGGTAAAGCTCACCGGCAGCACCGAGAAGGTGTGGCTTGGCACCCTGATCATCACCGTGGTGATCATCATTTTCGGGGAGACCATCCCCAAGATCACCTGCAAGAAGAGCGCAAACCAGGTGGCGGAGCGCTATGCCTATCCGGTGCAGGCTCTCATGATCCTCCTGAAGCCGCTGGTGTGGCTGGTGGTAAAGACCATCGAGTTCATCACGAAGCCCCTCAAGGGCGAGGAAGACGAGGACGCCGAGGAGGCCGTGGAAGAGCTGCAGAACCTGATTGAGACCGCCGAGGATGAGGATGTGCTGGATGAAGACCAGTCCGAGCTGGTCCAGGCCGCCATCGAGTTTGACCAGATCTCCGCCTCTGAGGTCATGACCGCCCGGGTGGACGTCTATGCCATTGACATCGAGGATGACTGGGACGAGATCCTCCGTCTGGTGGAGGAGGCCCCCTATTCCAGGCTCCCGGTCTACGAGGGCAGCATCGATAACATCATCGGCGTGCTGTACCTCAACCATTTCCTCAAAGCCATGACCGAGGACGGTCACACCGATATCCGAAGTCTCCTGATGCCCCCCTGCTTTGTCTATAAGACCATGAAGCTCCCCGCGGTGCTGAGCAGCCTGAAAAAGGCAAGGCAGCACCTGGCCATTGTGTCCGACGAATACGGCGGCACCCTGGGCGTCCTTTCCATGGAGGACGTGCTGGAGCAGATCGTGGGCGACATCTGGGACGAGACCGACACCGTGGAAGAAGAGGTCGTGCAGCGCGATCAGGACGAATATGAGTTGGACGGCGACATGGTCCTCTCCGACTTCCTGGAGCTCCTCGGTATCGATGAGGACAGCTTTGAGGCCGAGAGCGAAACGGTGGGCGGCTGGACGGTGGAGAGCTTCGGCGACTTCCCTCAGGCCGGCGACAGCTTCCGCTATGAAGACTGGGTCTTCACCGTGCTCAGTATGGACGGCCGCAGGGTCGAAAAGCTCCTGGCCAAGAAAGAACCCCAAAAGGAAAAAGAATAAACGAAAACAGGCTCCGGGACCACGGTTCCGGAGTCTGTTTCAAGCTGTCGACAAAGTGTCGACAGCTTGAAACGCAAAAATGGGAACT
>CAMOXK010000091.1 GCA_946629065.1 uncultured Clostridia bacterium | reverse complement strand
GGCTGGATATGGACAGCTGCGGCGTGGACAACGAGCACATGGCCCAGATCCGGGATGAGAACCCCAATGTGGAAGTGATCTGGCGGGTGAACTTCGGCTCCAACTACTCCGTGCGCACCAACGTGACCAAGATCCTGGCCTCCATGCCCTCCAAGGGCGGCGCCCTCTATGACAGCGTGGGCGACGCGCTGCAGTACTGCACCAAGGTCCGCTATCTGGACCTGGGCCATAACGAGGGCATCACCGACTTCTCCTTCATCCGCAACATGCCGGATCTGGAGATCGTGATCGTGTCCATGACGGGGATCACCGACCTGAGCCCCTTTACCGTCTGCAAGAACCTGCTGTACATGGAGATCGGCTGCACTCCCCTGGCTGACTTGAGCCCTCTGGCCGAGTGCAAGACCCTGAAGCATCTGAACATCGGCACCAACGCCAATATCCGGGACATCAGCGCCCTCTATGATCTGGATCTGAAGCGCCTGTGGATCGGCAGCTACACCCCGGTCCCCGCCGACCAGGTTGCTGAGATGCAGGAGCGGCACCCCGCCTGCATCATCAACACCACCGCCCCCTCCGGCCTGGAGCGCGACGCCAACGGCGCCGTCCTCAACGAGGGCTTTATCCTGGGCTGGAAGAACTACCAGAATTATCTGACGGATGACTGGGCGGTCTTTGCCGCCACCCACGCCTTCCCGCCCCAGCGCCCCATTGGCTGGTTCAAAGTGGTCTACAAGTGCTTTGAATACAACAAGGCCACCGGGGCCTATGCCTTCTCCTGGAACGATCCCCTTTACAATGCCCACGACGGCTGGATCCAGCCGGTGAACACCAAGGTGATCGACACCTCCTTCCTGAATGAGGATTGGGAAGATCCTTCCTCCATCATCCCGGATGTGCTGGACGATCCTCCCGGAGAGACCCTTTACGAATCTGAACGCTGATCGGCGGCAATCGCCGAACGGAGGCCCATTATGCGGAAGATCCCCACTGCCTTTCTCCTCTGCCTTTTGATCCTGCTGCTGGCCGGATGCGCCGGCCCTGCTGCGCCAGGCGTGCACCAGGATGCCGTTTCAGCCCTGGCGCCCGGGCAAGTGAGCAGCGATGCGCCCAGCCCGGAGGCCACGGCTGAGCCCACGCCGTCCCCCAGCCCGGACCCCACGCTGTTCGCGGCAGGGGAGGCCGCCTGGGACGCGGAGAAGCTGGAGATGACGCTGGAGCCCGGGGAAACCGCCCTGCTGGACGGCCTTACCCAGCTGCGGGAGCTGGACGCCCGGGGCAGCGTGTGCTATCAGGAGCTCCTCGCCTGGAGCAGGGAGCACCCGGAGGTAGCGGTCAGATTCTCGGTACCGGTGCCCGGCCTGGGAGATCTGGACAGCGACACGGAGACCCTGGATCTCACGGAGAAAGCCCCGGAGGAGATCCTGAACGCGGTGGAAAGCCTGACCTATCTCCCGCAGCTCCGGGAGCTCAGCCTTCCCGCTGGGGAGGAGGGGCTAAGCCTGGATGAGGCGCTTTCCGTTGCGGAAAAGCTGCCGGATACGGTGATCGCCTATCCCTTCACGATCTACGACCAGGAAGCGGACCTGTCCGACACGGAGCTGGTCTTCTACCACACCCGGGTCTATGACCAGGGCGAGGAAGTCCGCCGGGTGCTGCCCTGCATGCACGCCTGCACTTGGCTGGACATGGACAGCTGCGGTGTGGACAACGAGCACATGGCCCAGATCCGGGACGAGAACCCGGATGTGGAAGTGATCTGGCGGGTCTGGTTCGGCGAAAGCTACTCCGTGCGCACCAACGTGACCAAGATCCTGGCCTCCATGCCCTCTCAGGGCGGCATGGTGCTGGACAGTAATGTGGAGGGGCTCTACTACTGCACCAATGTCCGCTATCTGGACCTGGGGCACAATGAATTGCTGACGGACTTCGGCTTCGTGCGGAACATGCCGGATCTGGAGCTTGCGGTTATTTCGATGGCGCCGACTACGGACCTGAGTCCCTTTGCCGGCTTACAGCATCTGCGCTACCTGGAGATGGGCCTCACCCAGGTCAGCGACCTGAGCCCGCTGGCCTCCTGCCCGGAGCTGCGGCACCTGAACATCGGCACCAACGCCAATATCCAGGACATCAGCCCCTTGTATGATGTCCCGCTGAAGCGCCTGTGGATCGGGACTTATACCCCGGTCCCGGAGGAGCAGGTGGAGAAGATGCAGGCCCTGCATCCCGATTGCGTGATCAACACCACCGTTCCCTCCGGCCTGGAGCGGGCGGAAAACGGCGGTGGCGTCAACGAGGGCTATACGATCCTGTGGAAGAGTTACTCCCTGCCGCTGGATTGGCGGGGCTCCCAGCCCATCGGCTGGTACAAGGTAGTTGCCAAATGCTTTGATTATGCTCACGGCGGAAAGGCCTATGCCTTCTGCTGGAACGATCCCAAATACTGGGGCTATGACCCCTATGCCAAGCCCGTCAATGTGCAGGTGTGGGACACCTCCTTCCTCTTTGAGGACTGGACCGATCCCCACCAGGATGAACCTGAGGATCCGGATGCGCCTCCGGGCGTGCTCCTGTACGAGCTGGAACACTGAGAAGAAAAAGAGGAGATCCCAATGCGAAACTGTCGTCTGATATCCCTGCTGCTGTGCCTGCTGATGCTCTCTTCCCTGCTGGCGGGCTGCAGCACTGTGCAGGAACCGACTGCCGCCCCGGACACGCCCGCCGTCCCTGCGGCGGAGACTGCGCCTACTCCGGCGGTGGAGAGCAGCGAGGTGCCTGCTGCCGAAGCGGAGACATCCGCGGAGCAAACACCGGAGCCCACACCAGAACCGGCGCAGGAGCCGACGCCGGAGCCCGCACCGGAGGAGATCCGGCTCAGCGCGGGGAGTTTCCCCAAGGACAGCCGGGAGCTGAGCGCTGTGGTTACGGCAGAGGATCTGCCCCTGCTGGAAAGCTTTCCGGAGCTCCAGAAGGCGGACTTCCGGGGCAGCGATTGCCAGCGGGAGCTGGTGGATTGGGCGCTGCAGCATCCCCAGGTCCGGACGCGCTGTGAGGTGACGCTCTCCGACGGGACCAAGCTGGCCGCCGATACCAAAGAGCTGAGCCTGCCCGACACGGTCCCCGGCGAGGATCTGCTGAGCCTGGTTCTGCTGCCCGATCTGCGCACTGTGGAGCTGGGCGAGTGTGAAGACGCCGCCGCAAGCCCTCTGGACTGGGCCGCTCTGGACCTGGCCGAGGCTGCCTGCCCCGGGACAGAGTTTCGCTATGCTTTCCGCCTGTTCGGCAAGGAATTTGACCTGCAGAGCACCGAGATGGACCTGAACCACATCACCATGGATGACGAGGGCGCGCTGGTCAAAAAGGTGGCTGCCTGCCTGCCGGATCTGACGCTGCTGGACATGGACTTCTGCGAGGTCTCCGATGAGGCCATGGCGGAGATCCGGGATTCCCTGCCCGAGACCGAGGTGATCTGGCGGATCTGGTTTGGCAAGGGTCGCGCCGGCGGCTATACCGCCCGCACCAATGTCATCAGGATCCTGGCCTCCAACCCGGACTGGGGCGGCGAGCTGACCCCGGAGAATACCCGGAGCCTGCAGTACTGCACCAAGGTGAAATACCTGGACTTGGGTCACAACAACCTGCTCACCGACATTTCCTTTGTGGAGAACATGCCGGACCTGGAGGTGGTGATCCTGGCCATGAGCGGTGTCAGCGATCTGCGGCCCCTGATGTCCTGCCCGAAGCTGGAGTATCTGGAAATCCAGACCTCCGCCATCGGAGATCTGCGGCCCCTGGCGGGAATGACAAATCTGCGCCATTTGAATATTGCCTACAACTTTGCCGTGACGGACATCACGCCCCTCTATGGACTGACGGAGCTGGAGCGGCTCTGGGTCGGCTGTGTGGACCCGGTGCCCCGGGAGCAGATCGAAGAGATGCAGCGCCGCGCTCCCCAGTGCGAGATCGATGTGGAGTCCCGGGACCCCACCGAGGGCAACTGGCGCTACACCAGCTTTGACGAGTTTGGCGTCGGCACGAATCATCCTCGTTACGCCCTGCTGCGTGAGCAGTTTGATTACGGCAGCACGCCCTGGTGCTACAATTACATCAGCAGCGACCCGCTGTACTATCCGCACGATTAAAGCAAAAGAGTGGATGTGATCGTCTCACATCCACTCTTTTGCTTTGTCTTGCGCCGCAGGGGCACATTTTTCCGCTTTTGCTTGAACCCGGGAGGGGAACGTGCTATACTCTCCCCGCAAGCAAATCGGACCGGGATGCAGGCGGGATCGTTCCCGACCTGCTCAACAGGGGAATCTGGGTGAAATGCTGTTATCTGATTTCTGTTGGATAATCGTATCATTCCCTCGCGGGGCCGCCACTGTGAAGCGGAGGCGCAATGCTGATTTCTATTGGAGTTCAGTATAAGGCGTCTCCCAAAGTCAGAAAACCTGCCCGGACAGTGAATTTCACAACGCTGTGTCGTACAAGGAACCGCGGAACCCGGTCAAAGTATGGTGCGGCGTGGCTTTGCCATGCCCGCCCTCTCTTTTTCTTTGTGCGATTTCCGATGGCCGAAAGGCCGAACAAAGAAAGGAGAGATCGTATGTCTAAAAACACAAAAAAGATCCTTGCCGTGGTCCTTCTGCTTGTGGTCCTCGCGGCGGCGGTACTCGCGTACCAGCATTTCAAGCCCCAGGCGTCTGAGGGCGCCAAAACCGTGACCGTTGAGGTGGTCCACAAGGACGAGAGCAAGAAGGAATTCGTCCTGCACACCGATGCGGAGAGCCTCCACGAGGCGCTGGATGAGGAGAAGCTGATCGAAGGCGAGGACCGGGGCGGCTTCTTCATGGTGCTGGTGGTGGACGGTGAGACCGCCGACTATGACGTGGACGGCTCCTACTGGGCCATGATGCAGGACGGCGAGTGGATGATGACCGGCGTGGACGACACCATGATCCAGGACGGCGACCACTATGAATTCGTCTATACCCCCGCGGCCTAAGCTTTCCGCACTGGAGATCAGCATCCTGGCACTGATGGGTGCGCTGATTTTCGGCGCGAAATTTGCCCTGGCAAGCATCCCCAATGTGAACATCAACGCCGTGCTGATCATTCTGACCACGGTGTTCTTCGGTTGGCGGGCCCTCTATACGGTGGCCATTTATGTGCTGCTGGAGGGTCTGGTCTTCGGTTTTCAGATCTGGTGGGTCAGCTATGTGTTCGTCTGGCCGCTGCTTGTCGTTGTGGCCATGGCCTTCCGAAAAAACGATTCCGCCCTGATCTGGGCGGTGATCGCGGCCCTCTGGGGTCTCCTCTTCGGCCCGCTGATGTACATTCCCTATTTCTGCATCCTGGGCGGCTGGAAAGGCTATTTTGCCATGTGGATCGCCGGGATCCCCTATGATCTGACCCACGCCGCGGGCAATTTCGTGTTCACCCTGGTGCTGTACCGACCCCTGCGCCGGGTCATGGAGCATTTCCTCGGCAAAGCAAAAACGCAATACAAATAAAAACAGAGGATGCGAGCAATCGCATCCTCTGTTTCAGACTGTAGACAAACCTATGCGGCAACGCTTGGACACGCATGGGGGGA
>CAMOXK010000090.1 GCA_946629065.1 uncultured Clostridia bacterium | reverse complement strand
AAGGGCCGTCTGGGCTTTGAGGGCGGCTATACGAATCTCTACGGCGACCGGCTCTACGCCATCGCGGAGCTGTGGCAGGGCGATACCCTGCTCACAGCCACGGACGAGAACTGGGAGGAACTGCGCTCTCCCATCCGTTTCGCCAATATCTATGACGGGGAGACCTGGGACGCGCGCATCCAACCGGAAATTGTCGGCCCGGCGGAGCCGGTAGCCCCGGAGGGCTGCGGGCCACTGCAGGACCGGGTGGGTCTGCCGGTGGTGGAATGTGACCGCTTCCCGGTGAAGGAACTGATCCGCACGCCAAAGGGCGACACGATCCTGGACTTCGGTCAGAATCTGACCGGCTGGGTGCGCTTCTCCTGCGCTTTGCAGGAGGGCGCCAGCATCTCCCTCACGGCGGGGGAGATCCTGCAGGACGGCGAATTCTACCATGAAAACTACCGCACGGCCGTCTCCTGCTTTACCTATATCTCCGACGGAACAGCGCGGGAGGTACGTCCCCACTTCACCTTCTTTGGCTTTCGCTATATGAAGGTGGACTGCGATCATCCCGTCCGGCCGGAGGACTTCACCGCCGTGCATCTGCGCAGCGCCGTGCCCCAGATCGTAGGGCTGCACACCGGCAGCGCTCCGGTGAACCGGCTCTTCCAAAACGCCCTTTGGGGCATGAAGGACAATTTCCTGGACGTGCCCAGCGACTGCCCCCAGCGGGATGAGCGTCTGGGCTGGACAGGCGACGCCCAGGCCATCTCCGCCACCGCCTGTCAAAGCCTGTACATGCCCGCTTTCTACCGGAAATACCTCTGGGATATGCGCGCCGAGCAGAGCACTCTGGAGGGCAGCGTACCCAACGTGGTGCCGCGCATCAAGCAGGGCATGATCGGGGAGCACGGCTCCAGCCCCTGGGCGGACGCGGCGGTGATCATCCCCTGGAATGTCTGGAGCTATTACGGCAGCCGGGAGCTGCTGCGGGAGTGCTACCCGGGCATGAAGGCCTGGGTGGACTGCCAGCGGCGGCGGGAGGAAGCGCTGGGCGGGGAGCATCTGGTCAAGGACGGCTTCCATTTTGCCGACTGGCTGGCTCTGGACAATCCCCAGCCCGGTCCCTTCGGCGCCACCGATCCGCTCTTCATCGCCAGCGCCTACTATTTCCGCTGCGCGCAGATCGTGTCGGAGGCGGCGGAGATCCTGGAACTCCCGGAGGCGGCGGACTACCGGCAGCTTGCCGGGGAGATCCTGCGGGCGCTGCGGGAGAAATATTTTGACGAGCACGGCCTTTGCCGCATCCGGACCCAGACCGCGGCCGCCCTGGCCCTGGTCTTCGGCCTGACGGAGGATCCGGAGGCCCAGGGACAGCGCCTGCGGGAGCTGGTGGCGGAAAACGGCGATCATCTGAACACCGGCTTTGTGGGTACGCCCATCCTCTGCGAGGCGCTGAGCATGAGCGGACACCACGAGGCCGCGGTGACGCTCCTGCTGCAGGAGGACTACCCCAGCTGGCTCTACAGCGTAAAGCTGGGCGCCACCACGATCTGGGAGCGCTGGAATTCCGTCCTGCCGGACGGACACATGAATCCCGAGGGGATGAACTCCCTCAACCACTATACTTACGGCAGCATCGCCGGCTGGATGATCTCCTGGCTCTGCGGCCTGCGGCCTGAGGAGCCGGGCTACCGCCGTGCGGTGCTGGAGCCCCGGCCGGATCCCAGGCTGGGACAGGCCCGGGTGGAACTGGACACGGCGGCGGGCCGCTTTGTCAGCGCCTGGCGCTATGAGGGGAATAAGCTTTGTTATGAATTCTGCGTGCCCTTCGGTGCCGAGGCGGCGCTTCTGCTGCCCGGTCGGGAAGCGAAAACGCTGACGCCCGGCAGCTATCACTGGGAGGAGGAAGCATGAAAGCCTATTATCAGGTCGAAAAAAGGGACGGGTATATCCGTATCGGCAGCGCCGAGAGCGTGTTTTCCTATCTCATCGTCGGCACGGAGCGGGCCGCCCTGATCGATACCGGCTACGGTCTGGGGGATCTGAAAGCGGCGGTGGAGGAGGTCACCCGTCTCCCGCTGATGATCATCAACACCCACGGGCACTGTGACCATATGGGCGGAAACGCGCAGTTTGACGCGCCCTGCTACATCCATCCGAAGGACATGGAACTGGCGCGGCGGCACGCGGCGCCGACGATGCGCCGTTCCAACGCGCAGCGCCTGTCTCACAGCGTGAACTTTGAGACCGGGGAGAGCTTCAATGCTCTGCCGGAGGATTTTGACGCCGCCCGGTACGAGGCCATGGGCCCCGGCAGACTTGTAGAGGCCCACGAGGGCATGACCTTTGATCTGGGCGGGGCGACGCTGGAACTGATCGAGACGCCGGGCCACACTGCCGGCGGCGTCTCCGTATACTACCGGGAAAAGCAGCTTCTCTTCGTGGGAGACGCCGCAAACCCCTTTGTCTGGCTGTTCCTGCAGGAATCCACGGGCAAGGAGAGCTATCTCGCCATGCTGGACAGGATCGACGCCATGCCGGTCAAGGGCTATCTGGCGGGACATATGCCGCGTCCCATGAACCACAGGGATCTGGCGCGGTTCCGGCGGGCGGCGCTGGAGGCGGACTATGAGAAGGGGGAGCCCTTTGAGCCTTTCCTGGATGCAGATCGCAAGGCTCGGATCTGCGCCCTGGCTGGGGCAGACATGTTCTCTCCCGACTTTGCGGCGGTGGTCATCGCCAAAGACTGGTAGGCAAAGGAGAAAAAAGACTATGAAACAGATCAAATGGAATGAAGGCTGGCAATTCTGGCCGGACGGGGACGCCTTCGCCCTGGTATGGAGCGTGCCGGAAAACGCCAGGGACGTGACGCTGCCCCATGACGCCATGATCGAAAGCCCGGCGGATCCGATGAGCCCCAACAAGGGAAACACCGGCTACCGCAGCGGGGGGAACTATACCTACCGTAAGCTCCTGCACCTGGAGAAGGCGGAGCTTGCGCGCCGGCATGTCCTCAAGCTGGAGGGCGTCTACTGCCGCGCGATGGTCTATGTCAACGAGCAGCTGGCCGGGAGCGAGGCCAACGGCTACACGACCTTCTATGTGGATCTGACGCCCTGGCTGCACGCCGGGGACAACGAGATCCGCGTGCAGGTCAAAAACGCCGGCATGACCAATTCCCGCTGGTACTCCGGCAGCGGCATCTACCGGGACGTATATCTGCTCTCGTCGGATATGGTCTATATCGAGCCGGACAGCGTTCAGGTCAGCACCGAAGACGCAGATGAGGACTGGGCTGTACTCCGCATCGAGACCGAGGCGGTGAACCTCAGCCCCGGCGCGAAAGAGCTGCGCCTTGTAAGCCGCATCCTGGATCAGAAGGGCAAAGAGGTCGGCGTGGAGGAAAGCCCCTTCTTCCTCAGAGCGGGGGAAAAACGGACGCTGCGCCAGCGGATCCTGGTTCAAAAGCCCGCGCTCTGGTCGGAGGACTCCCCAGCCCTTTACCGCGTGGAGAGCCGCCTCACCGAGGGCGGGGAGACGCTGGACACGGCGCAGGACCGCTTCGGCATCCGCACCCTCTCTCTGGACGCCGCCCGGGGCCTGCGCCTCAACGGCGGGAGCGTCAAGCTCCGGGGCGCCTGCATCCACCACGACAGCGGCATCCTGGGGGCGGCCACCTATGAGGACGCCCACCGCCGCCAGATCCGGCTTCTCAAGGAGGCCGGCTTCAATGCCATCCGCATGTCCCACCACCCGGCGGCCCCGGCTCTGCTCCGGGTCTGCGACGAGCTGGGCATGCTGGTGATGGACGAGTTTTCGGATATGTGGCAGCGCAGCAAGTGCGACCTGGATTACGCCCTGGACTTTGACAAGAGCTGGGAAAACGATGTGCGCCTGATGGTGCGAAAGGACTTCAACCATCCCTCGGTGATTCTCTACTCCGTGGGCAACGAGATCCCGGAGATCGGCACCGACGCCGGGAGCGAGACCTGTGCGAAAATCGTGAGTCTGATCAAAGGACTTGACCCGACCCGCTATACCACCGCCGGCATCAACGGCATCTTTGCCGCCGGCGACCGGATGGGGGAAATCCTGGCCGACCTCTCCCGTGAGATGCGCGAAAACGGGGAGATCGAGGGAAATGTGAACGACTTTATGAGTGTGATGGACACAAAGATGGACCAGATCGTCTGTCACCGGGCTATCTCAGAGCGCCTGGAGAAGGCCTGCGCGCCGCTGGATGTGGCAGGCTACAACTATATGACCGCACGATATGAGCCGGACAGCCGCCGCTACCCCAACCGGGTTATGGTCGGCTCCGAGACCTACCCTGCCGAGATCGCCCGCAACTGGGAGCTGGTGGAAAAGCTCCCCGCTTTGATCGGGGACTTTACCTGGACCGGCTGGGACTACATCGGTGAGGCCGGGATCGGCATCCCCGCCTACCGCCCCGGGGAGGGCTGCTTCGGCGCAGCGTATCCCTGCCAGCTGGCCTACTGCGGCGACCGGGATCTGACCGGCTTCCGCCGCCCGCTGTCCTATTTCCGGGAGATCGCCTTCGGCCTGCGGCAGCAGCCCTATATCGCGGTGCAGAATCCCTATCACTACGGGGAAACGCTGCTCAAGACCGCCTGGATCCTCTCCGACGCGGACGCGGCCTGGGACTGGCCCGGCTGCGAGGGCAAAGGCGCGGTGGTGGAGGTCTACGCCCCGGGAGACGAGGCCGAGCTGCTTCTCAACGGCAGGAGCTTGGGACGCCGTCCCCTGGAGCGATGCCGGGCCCTGTTCGACACGGTTTATGAGCCGGGCACCCTGGAGGCTGTGGCCTACCGGGACGGCCTTGAACTGGGGCGCTACGCGCTGCATACGCCGGGCCCGGAGCGGGTACTGTGTCTGGAAAAGGACTATGAGGGGGAGGAGCTTGTCTTCCTCACGGCGGCGATCACCGATGGGGAGGGCCGGACCGTCATCAGCGCGGACGAGCTGCTCACCGCGCAGGTGGAGGGGGCGCAGCTGCTGGGCTTCGGCAGCGGGGATCCCAAGCCCCTGCTCAATTACAACGAGGGCCGCTGCAAAACCTGGAAGGGCCGCGCCCAGCTGATCCTGAAAAAGGCCGGCCCCGGCCCAATCCGCCTTACGCTTTGCTCGGAAAGCGGGAAAACCGCAGAGCTCTCCATCGAAATCGAACAGCAGGCAACGCCTGCCTGCTGAAAGAAAGGGGTATTCTGATGCATATTGCAGTTGTTTCTCTCGGCGCCTTTGGACACATCAATCCCACCCTCTCCTTTGTCACGGAGCTGGTGAAACGGGGCGTCCGCGTGACCTACTTCACCACGGAGGATTTCCGCCGGATTGTGGAGCCCACAGGGGCGAAGTTCGTCCCGGTTCCCTCCTGGATGGCCTCCCACGCGCCTACGAATGAAAAGAAAGAGGGCGGAGAGGAGGACAGCGTTGCCGCGGTGGTGCCCTTCCTCTTCCTCAATGAGGCCGGCGCTTATATCGACACGGTGCTGGAGGTTCTGAAGGAGGACCGGCCGGACGCCATCCTCCACGACTTCGCGGGCATCGCCGGCACCATGGCGGCCGACGCGCTGAAGATCCCCAACATCATGCTCTATACCAGCTATCCCTCCAACGATACCTACTCGGTGGCGGAGGGCTTCTCCGGCGTTCCCGCCGATCACCCCCTGCGCATCGCCGCCGATCGGATCGCGGAGGG
>CAMOXK010000089.1 GCA_946629065.1 uncultured Clostridia bacterium | reverse complement strand
GACCAGGAGCCCAAGGCCAGCGCGATCATCGCCCTGGCAGGCGTCCTGAAGGTCTCGACGGACTTCCTGCTCGGCCTGTGCAACGGGAAGGAGGCGGAGCCGTGAACCTGGAGAAACTGTTCTGGAACAACGACGCCGTCGTCGTTTTCGACACCGAGACAAACGGGCTCGACGACAAGACACATCAGATCATCGAGCTCGCGGCCATCCGTCTTGAGCTCCGGAGCGGGCAGCTTGTCCAGGCTGCCGAGCTGGACGACTTCGTCCGCCTCCCGGAGGGCGAGCTGCTTCCGGAGTCAATCGTCGAGCTCACTCACATCACGGACGAGATCCTTCGGGAGCAGGGCAAGGATCGGCGCGACGTCGCCGACCGCTTCTGCAGACTGATCTCCGAGGGGGGGCGCCGCGTCCTCCTGGTCGCCCACAACGCGCAGTTCGATCTCTTGTTTATCCGGCAGCTGCTCCGCGGCTACAGGCCCGGCGTCCGCTTCGAGTTCCTGGACTCTCTGACAGCCTACAAGGACAGGGCGCCATATCCTCACAAGCTCGAGGCGGCGATCCGTCACTACGGTCTCGAGGACAGGGTGCAGAACAGCCACCGGGCCATCGACGACGTCAGAGCGCTCGTGGAGGTCCTGAAGGCCATGGACGAGGAGCGGGACGATCTGCGGACCTACATCAACATCTTCGGCTATAACCCGAAGTACGGGATCAACGGCGACAGGATCGCCGGGATCACATACCACGAGCAGCACTACGCCAACTTCAAACGGCCGATGAGCATGTGCCTCCCGGCCATCGTGAAAGGAGAAGAACAATGAACAGAACGAGAAAACGCCAGGCGGACACCCGAAACACAAGCATCGCCGTCACGCTGATCTGCATCGTCGTCATCTGCATCCTCACCATCATCAATATCTCGGCCTCCTTCCTGGACGCAAGGAACAAGGCGCCGCTCCTCCCGGCGGACACTACGCCGGCACGCGACAGCCTGGACGCAGATCCGCAGATCGTCGACCTCGTGGAGCTCCACGAGATCCCGCCCACGACAGAGGCGCCCGCTCCCGTCTATGAGCTCACCCGGGAGGAGCGGGGCCTGATCGAGGAGGTCGTCGCAGCCGAGGCCCGCGGGGAACCTTATGAAGGCCAGATGGCCGTCGCCCAGTGCATCCTCAACGCCTGCCTGAAGGACGGGATCCGGCCTCCGGAGGCGATCCGGCGCTATGGCTACGCGGCGCCATGCAGCGACCTCACGCCGAGCGTCATGAGAGCTGTCTCCGCTGTTTTTGACGAAGGCCAGACGGTCACAGACGAGCCGATCCTGTACTTCTACGCGCCGGCGATCTGCACGAGCAGTTTCCACGAGAGCCAGATCTTCGTCATGGAGATCGGCGGCCACCGCTTCTTCAAGGAGGCATAACATGGCGACGACGAAAAAGGAGCCCGTCGTCTCCAAATACGACCGCATGAGCCTCTCTCAGAAATTTTCGCTGATCCGCGACGAGTGCAGCGGCATCACCAAGAGCCAAACCAACGAGGAGAGCTCGTACACCTACGCGAACATCAACGACGTCTTCCGGCCGATCAGGCCGGCGATGGTCAAGTACGGCGTCGACTGGGAAATAGTCCTGGAGGAGCCGACCCACCACACGCCGCAGGGCGATCCCATCTACTGGAAGATCCTCGAAGGACGTGGGAGGGCCGTCTGGCTCTATGAGGCAGATCTGACGATCCGCTGGATCAATGTCGCGGATCCGGAGGACTTCCGGCAGATCACCCTCCACGCCATCGGCACCAACGACGGCGGCCCGGACAAGGCGAAGGGCTCTGCCTGGACCTACTGCCTCAAGTACTACCTGTTCGAGAAATTCAACATTGACCAGGGTGAAGCGGATCCGGACATGGGCCAGAACCGCGCAGAAGACGCCCTGCGGCCGCACAGCGCCTCGCAGAGCGAAAATCCCGGCCGGAGCGGGCAGAGACAGTCCCAGGGAAGCGGAACGCGCCAGGAAGCCAGGAAACGCCTCACAGGGCCTCAGATGGACAGGCTCTACCGGAAGGCCGAAGCCTGCGGCATGTCCAGGGAGGCCGCCGATCAGCGGATCCGGCAGAAATACGGCCGCGAGGATCCGGCGGATCTGAGCCGCGAGGAATACGACGCCATCTGCAGCTCGCTCGACGAGGCAGCCAGGAAGGCACAGCAAGGAGGAGATCAAGATGCTCAATGAACAAATCACCATGGGACGCCTGACGGCCACGCCGGAGCTGAAACGCACGGCGAGCGGGATCCCGGTCACGAGCTTCACCATCGCCAGCGACGAGGACCGCAAGCGGGAGGACGGCACCGTCCCGACCGACTTCGTGGACTGCGTAGCCTGGCGCGGGACGGCGGAGTTCATCTGCAAGTACATGACGAAGGGTCGCCTGATCGTGGTCAAGGGCCGCCCGAAGGCCAGGAAGTACAAGGACAAGAACGACGTCACCCACAAGGTCGTCGAGCTGGTCGTCCAGGACGTCTACTTCTGCGACAGCAAGCGGAGCGAGGGCGACGGATCTCCGCAACCGGCGCCGCCGGCGGCCTCAGACTTCGCAGAGCTCACGGACGACGACTCCGAGCTCCCGTTCTGAAGGGGGCGATCTCATGGCATGGATTGAGAGCCACCAGGAGGTCGGACGACACCCGAAGACGAAGAAGCTGGCCCGGCTGCTCGGCGTCTCTCTGCCGGCTGCCGTCGGCCATCTCCACTATCTCTGGTGGTGGGCTCTGGACTTCGCACCCTCCGGCACCCTGGAGAAGTTCGACGAGTACGACATCGCCGACGCTGTCCACTGGGACGGAGAGCCGGAGAAGCTCGTCGACGCTCTGACGGACGTCGGCTACCTGGACCGCGACGGCAGTGGGATCCTCCGGATCCACGACTGGGGAGAGTACGCCGGGAAGCTGCTCGAAAAGCGAGCGAAGGACCGCGCCCGGAAGCGTGCCGCCGCAGAAGCCGCAGGAGTTCCGCAGGATTTCCACCGGAACGAAAGCGGAGAAAACGAGGACGGCGCAGGAGGTAGCGACTTTTCTCGGGTAACCGTACCTAACCAACCAACCAACCAACCTATACCAACCGTACCTAACCTAACAGACAGTAACCAACCACAAGAGAGCGGCACCGGCAAGCCGGCGCCTGTCCTCCCTCCCTGCCCCTTCTCCGAGATCATGCAGCTCTACAATACGACCTGCGTCTCGTTCCCAAGGATCCGCAGCATCGAAGGCGCCAGGAAGAAGGCGGTCGCCGCCAGGTGGAGAGTCACCCAGAAGATCGACACCTTCCGCGAGCTGTTCGAGAAGGCTGAGGCCTCCGACTTCCTGAAGGGCGTGAACGATCGCAACTGGTCGGCAGACTTCGACTGGCTCATGACCGCGGCAAACATGGCGAAGGTCCTCGAGGGCAAGTATCAGAACGGCGGCCGGAAGCAGGAGCAGGCCGGCGGAGCCCTGGGTGCCCTCCGGAGGCTCTACGATCAGGAGGAGGGCGAGACGGCATGACGAAGAAGCAGGTGATCCAGATCTTCGGCGTCCTGGTCGCTGCCTACCCGAACTTCGACAAGTTCAAGAGCGACGACCAAGTCGAGGGCATGGTCAACGTCTGGGCCACAATCTTCGCAGACGACGACGCTGCCGTCGTCGGTCTGGCGGTCAAGCGCCACATCATGACGAGCAAGTGGCCGCCAAGCATCGCGGAGATCCGGGCCATCATGGCAGAAATCACCCACCCGGATCTGACACCACCGGACAAGGCCTGGGAGGCCGTGGCGGATCTGCTCTACTCGCAGGGCCCATACCTGAGCGACAGCACCGTCGACTTCTACCTGCCGGAGCTGATCGCCGAGGCCGTCAAGGCGATCGGGTGGAGTACACTCTATGAGCTGCACCGCGGCCACTATGCAGGCAACAAGGACGGCATGGACCGTGTCGCCTTCCTGGCTCAGTATGAGCCGGCATACGAGAGGGCCATGCTGGCGGCGAGCTGTTCCAAGAGCATCAACGCACAGATCGCACAGCTCCGCGGGGAGCTCACAGCCGGCGGGCTCAAGAAGCTCGATGCGGCGAAGATGGAACGCATCCGAAAAGAGGATCAGAACAACGCCTGGAGAGGCGAAGGCTTCCGACGGCTCAGAGCGGTCGGATCCGCTGCAGCTCTCCCGGATCCGGAGGAGGATCCAGATGATTAAATACTACAAGCCACAAAAAACAGCCCCGAAGATTTCCGGCGAGGCATACAAGCGGCAGCTCAAGGCGGCCCGCTCCAGGATCTCTGGCCAGATCTTCGAGGATCAGATCTCCGCCTCCCTCGCATGGCATGAGGAACGGGGCATCATGGTCGCTAAGAAGACGCCGGAGCCCATGAAGCCCGTCGGGAAGCCGCTGCCAGGCGGCCACTTTGAGGCCGTCTACGTCAAGGCGGCCCAGGTGGACTTCTCCGGCACCATCCGCGGAGGCCGCGCCGTCCGCTTCGAGGCAAAGCAGACAGACACTGGCCGCTTCCAGCGGACGCGCCTCACCGAGGAGCAGATGGACGACCTGCGGGCGCATGAGAAGCTCGGCGCTCTCTGCTTCGTGATCCTGGCCTTCGGCTTCGATCACTTCTACCGGGTGCCGTGGAAGCTCTGGGACGGCATGAAGCAGGCCTTCGGCAGGTGCTACGTCACCGAGGCGGATCTGCAGCAGTACAGGATCCCCTTTACCGCCGGCGTGATAAAGATCTTGAGCGGGATCATCCAGCCGGAGATCCAGGAGCGGGGCTATCTCCCGGACGTCTGCGTCATCTGCGGGACCTATGCCGGCGAGGGATCCCACATCTGCCCACGCTGCCGGGCAAAATACGAGAAGGAGGGCATCAAGTGAAGCGAGAGCTCTGTGTTCCCTGCGCGATCGAGCTGGGAAAGACCAAGGAGGTCACAAAAGTCGGATACCGCAGGGAGAAGATCACCTGCGCCGAATGTAACCGTCGCCGCTTCGGCGGCCTGTACGAAGTCAAGAGACAACGAAAGGAGCAAAAACAATGAAAACCAACGAAACCGCAAAAAAGACAGGAGAGAACGTCCTGCAACTGAGAGTCGTGACGGCTCGCTCCGCAACCTGGGAAGACATCCGCGACATGGAGAACCTGCCGATCGGCAGCGAGCTCGAGATCGTCCTGAAGGACGGCAGCACCGTCGTCTTCCAGCTCGCGGCGAACGACGTCTACGGCGGCCACAAGGCCTTCGTCTCGAAGGACTGCGTCCTGGACGAGGCTCCCATGAACCACGAATGGACCAACGACGGCGGCTGGGTCGAGAGCGACATGAGAAACCGGACCATGAAGAAGCTGCTCGAGCTGCTGCCGGACGAGCTCCGCGAGATCATCGTCCCCAGGCAGATCCGGCAGAATATCCACGACAAAAAAGTCGGGAGCGAGGACCTGATCTGGATCCCGTCCTACACCGAGGCCGTCGGCCCGAATGGCTGGGGCGCCAGGGCAGACGTCGACGACGTCCACTTCCCGCTCTTTGACTCGGAGCGGGCCAGAGTGAAGCAGGACCGCGCCGGCAAAGAGACGACCTGGTGGTGGCTGCGTTCTCCGAACACCGGCAGCACGACGGCCTTCTACTTCATCACGACGAGCGGCAGCAGCATCAACGCCAGCGCGAACTACTCCTGCGGCGTCGCGTTCGGCTTCTTGATCTGATCTCAAAATCTTCACTATCTGGGCCCGCTCCGGCGGGCCCACAGAAAGGAGC
>CAMOXK010000088.1 GCA_946629065.1 uncultured Clostridia bacterium | reverse complement strand
GGCACAATTCTGGCCACAAGACTTTAAAGATTTCTATTTGAAAGTAGTATTATTTCGGTATGGTGCCAGGGAAAGCGGAGTTGGGGTCAAAACGTCCGCAGCGGAACAAGTCCTGCACGGCAGCAGCGTAATCTTCCTTCGTTCTGGCCTTGTTGATCCGCTTCAGCTCCCGTTCCGCGCCGGGGAACATGTGGTGGACGTAATACCAGAGCTCCTTCATGCGGTTCAGGCTGAAATGCTCTCCGATCCCGGAATCAAGGTAGGCCGCGAAGAGCGCATCCAGAAAGGCGCGAAGTTCCTCTTGCTCCAGCTTTTCCCCGCCGTGCAACATCCGGAACAGGGCAGGGTTTGCCATGGCGCCTCTGCCAAGCATCAGTCGTTCCAGTCCGGGCAGGCTTGCCGTCACCTTCTCTGTATGGGCAGGGGAGAGAAGATTACCGTTGTAGCGTACCGGGGCCTTGCTCTCTCGAAAAGCCAGAGCAAAGGCGCTCAGATCGGGGGTGCTCTGATAGAGTCCGTCCCGGGTCCTGGCATGAACGGTCAGCTCCGCGAGGGGATAGCGGTTGTAGATTTCCAGCAGCGCCGGAAATTCCTCCGGATCGGAGAGCCCCAGTCTGGTCTTCACCGAAACGGAGAGCACCGTGTGAGAGAAAACTTCCTCCAAAAAAGCATCCAGACTCTTGAGATCCAGCAGCATACCGGCCCCCTTGTGCTTGGGGACCACTGTTCCGGAGGGGCAGCCCGCGTTCAGATCCACCTGCTGATAGCCCATGGCTGCAAGCTCCCGGCTCAGGGACAGGAAGGCCCCGGCGCTGTTGCAGAGGATCTGGGGGATCAGGCGCAGGTCGGCGTTAAGCTCCGGCTGCAGGTCTTTCAGGGCGGAGGCTTTCACCTTGCCCTGTCCGTCCGGCGCCAGAAACGGGGCGCAGTATTGATCCACCCCCGAAAAGAAACCGGCATGGAGCCTTCTAAATGTAGCATAACTCAGCCCCTCCATGGGGGCAAAGGACAGATTCACGGCATTCACCTCCGCCCCAGCATACCAGAACTTTTCCTCCCGGTCAAAAAATCTTTTGAATGGTTAAACTTTATTCACACAAGATGCATTTTTTTATGTATAATCATTATTTGGAAAAGAAGATTTTATGGATCTGTTTTTGGAGGAGAGTTCGTGAAGCACCCGGTACTGACAAGGGTTTTCTCCCTCATATTGGCTGTCCTGTGCCTGACGATGTTGGGCGCGGGCCTAGGTCTCATCCGAAACGCTATCCGCACCCGAGCGTCCGAGCAGGCAAGCTATCAGCGGCTGGCGGATCGCGTGGAGGAGTATCGCGAGGTGCACGATGCCCTCAGCGGAAGTCTCAGCTATGAGGAGACCAAGTCCGCCCTGCAGGAGGAGCAGGAGCAGCACCAGAAGGATGCCTCCCAGCATAGGATCGACCTGGGTATCTACACAGCCACCCGCAGCGGTCTCAGGACCGGCATGGCCGCCCTGGACCAGGCGGACCACGCCTTTTGGTACGGCAAACACAAGTATGAGCAGGGCCTTGCTCTTTTTGAAGAACAGGAAAAGGCCTTCTGGGAAGGCTATGAACAGTTTCAGCAGGGCAAAAAGCAGCTGGAAGCCGGTCGCAATACCGTGGCTCTGGCCGATGCCGCTCTTGGCGGTCTGCGCGCCCAGGTGGAGCAGGGCAAAAACCTTGCCGCCATCCTGGAAAGTGAGGATGAAAATGCCCGGCAGGAGATCACAGTCGCCGCTTATGACAGCCTGCTCCAGGCGCTTGACGGCGCAACCGAAGTCTATGATCTGCTGCTGGAACAGGACGGCATCAGCCCCGAGCAGATGCAGCTTCTTGCCCAGCTTTTGGCGGAGAACAGCGATGTGAACATCAGCGAGTTCCTGGATGGCGTCAGCTGGGAGGGAATCAGCGGCGATACTCTTCGGGAACTGGAGGAGCAGGTGCGCTCCAGCACTGGCATGAGCGTGGAGGAGATTCGCGCCAGGATCCAGGCCGAGCGCAGCAGGGCCGCCGAAATGGATGCGGAAAGCCCCATCACGGAGGAGCAGTTTGCCGCAATGCAGGCTGCCTATGCGGAGAATCGGGCTTTGCTCGAGCAGGTGGATACCGCCATGGAAGCCATGCTCTCCGATTGGGAAGCCCAGCTTGGCGAGACCAAAACGCAGTTGGACGAGGCGCAAAAGCAGATCGATGCGCTGGAGCCCGTAATGGAACAGGGGAAGACCGCCATTGAGCAGGCCCGTGCCGCTCTGGACATGGCGGCCGAGCAGATGTTTGCCGGTGAGCAGGCCCTTGTGGACGGGCGTCGTGAGCTGGAAGCGAAGATGAAAGAGCTGGATGAACAGGAGGAGCAGCTGCGCCTGGAAAAGGAAACGCTGGATCGGGAAGCGGAGATACTTGCCGAAAAGAGCGATGCTGCCGATGCGCTGCAGGAGCTTGAGCGTCGGGAGACCTCCCTGCGTCTGATGCTCCTGGAACGGGATGAGATATGGGAACGCAGCGATCAGGGTATGGAGCTGCTGGAGGCCGCGGATGATTACACCGCCTTGCTCTATCGCCAGGTCCGGGAACATTTTTACGATCTTCTCCGGATCGGCTGTCTGCTGATCCTTGGCGCGGCAGCGGGCTTTTTGCAGATCCCCTCCGCGTTTGAGAAAAACAAGAGCCGGTTCTGGCTTATAGCACCGGTATTTGCCTGTCTGGGCTGCGCTGTGGCGGCGGAGGTTCTGTGCCGCCTGCAGGGCAGGGGAGACAGCTATTCCGCCTTGGGAGCGGCGGTATTTGCTCTCATTCAACTGGCACTGGTGATCCCCAATCAGAAAAAGAAAGCATAAGCAGGAGGACAGCGTATGAGCAGCGAAAAAGCACTGCGGTTTCTCGAAAAGCACGGCATGAGCCCCAGTGGGATCGACCCCGCCCGGGAGGCGGCAAAAATGGCGGAGGAGATGGCTCTGGGTCTTGCCGGTAAAGGCGGATCCCTTCCCATGATCCCCACCTATCTCAGTGATGCGGGAAAAATCCCCATGGGAGAGCCTGTGGTCGTCATCGACGCCGGCGGTACCAATTTCCGCTGCGGCCTGGTGCGTTTTACTGCGGAGGGCTGCCAGGCGGAGCAGATTCGCAAATGGAAGATGCCCGGCATTGATGCACCTGCCTCCTGGGAAGATTTTATTCGTTTCACGGCGGACGCGGTGGAGCCTTTGATGCGGGAAGCGGAGAAGATCGGCTTTTGCTTTTCCTACTCTGCGGATATCACGCCGGAGATGGATGGCAGGGTCCAGCGCATTGACAAGGAAGTGGTCATCACCGGCTGCGAAGGACAGCTGGTTGGCGCGTCCCTGCTTGAGGAGCTGGAACGCCGCGGTATCACCGGCAAAAAGATCGTCATTCTGAACGACACTGTGGCTGTGCTGCTGGGCGGTCTTGCTTCCGGCGATGATGAGGGCGACTGCGCCATCGGTCAGGTCAGCGGAACCGGCACCAACACCTGCTGCTCTCTGCCGGAGAAGCGCATCGGCAAGCTGGGGCGTACCGGCGAGCGCCGCATGATCGTGAACCTGGAATCCGGTATGTATGACGGGATGCCCCGCGGTGATTTTGACCGGGAGCTGGACGAGGCCAGCCATAACCCCGGCATCAAGCACTTCGAGAAAATCACCGCCGGTGTATATCTCGGCGAGCTCTGCCATCGCATGCTCTCGCATGCCGCGGAGGAGGGCCTGCTTTCTCCCGAGACCGGAGAGAAGGTCAGAAGTCTCGGCTGGATCGACTCCGCGGTCATTGATGCCTGGGCCATGGGTGAAAACCTGGAGGACATCAGCGTCGGCGAGGAAGACGCCTCCTTTGTGCAGACCATTTGCGCAGCCATGTTTGAGCGCTCCGCCCGCTGCATGTGCACGAATCTTGCCGCCATCGCCCTGCTCTCCGGGGAAAAGAGCGTTTCCATCTGCGCCGAGGGATCTCTGGTGCAGAAGGGAAGAGTCTATCACCCGCTGCTGGAAGAACTCGTTCAGCAGGTGATCCGGGATCAGATGAATCGGAATGTCCATTTCACCGTGGGCTATGAGACTACCCTGGCTGGATCTGCCGCCGCGGCACTCCTGAACCTGTAATCAGGATCGACAATACAGAAAAAAGGCTGTGAACAAACAGTTCACAGCCTTTTTTTTCGTGGTCCGCTACTTGTTCTTGTCCTTCGGTTTTCCAAAAAGGGCTGCCAGCAGCCCGAAGAGCACGGCGGCGCAGAGTCCTCCAGCCGCGGCCTGAAAGCCGCCGGTGAAAACGCCAAGCAGCCCCTGCTGGGAGACAGCCTGCTTCACGCCCTTCGCAAGATTCCAGCCGAAGCCTGTCAGCGGCACGGTGGCGCCGGATCCTGCCCATTCCGCCAGGGGACCGTAGATTCCCAGCGCGCCCAAAATCACGCCAGTTACCACATAGCCGGTCAGGATCCGGGCCGGCGTAAACCGGGTGTAGTCGATCAGCAGCTGGCCGATGACACACAAGGCACCGCCCACGGCAAATACCTTCGCATATTCCCAGAGTGTCTCCATGCTCAGTCCTCCCGTTCCAGGACCACCGCGTGGCAGATCCCGGGGATACTCTCTCCCTGCTGGGAGCTGGTTGGAGACATGAGGGCGCCTGTTGCTGCGAAGAGGACCCGCTCCCAGACTCCGTCCTCCAGGGCTTTGAGAATATGCCCCGCCAGAACGGACGCGCTGCAGCCGCAGCCTGAGCCCCCTGCATTCACATCCTGGGTGGCCAGGTCATAGATCAGTACCCCGCAGTCCATATACCTTGGCCCCAGCTCAACTCCGTCGGCCTTGAACAGAGCCTGCAGGATATCGTGCCCCAGAGCACCCAGGTCTCCCGTGAAAATGGCGCCGTAATCCTCCGGACTTCGCCCTGTGTCCCGGAAATGGGCACGGAGTGTGTCAAAGGCCGCGGGGGCCATGGCGCTGCCCATGCTGTTTGGATCCTTGATGCCGGCGTCGATGATCCTGCCGTGGGTCACATGGCTCACGCGGATCCTGCCGTGCGTTCCCAGCACCACGGCACCCGCTCCGGTCACGGTCCACTGAGAGCTGGGGGTTCGCTGTCCGCCGTATTCCAGGGGGAAGCGGTACTGCCGCTCCGCCGTGCAAAAGTGGGAGCCTGTGACGGCGCAGACCTGAGAGGCGGCGCCCCCTTCCACCAGCAGCGCACCAAGACTCAGCGCTTCCGCCATGGTGGAACAGGCACCGTATAAGCCCAGATAGGGAATCATGCTGTCCCGCATGGCGAAGGCGGAGCTTACGCACTGGTTCAGCAGATCGCCTGCCAGGATATACTGCAGCGCTGACGGTGGCAGCTTCGCCTTGTCGCAGGCAAGAGTGAAGCACTGGCGCAGCATGTGGCTTTCCGCTTTTTCCCAGCTGCTTTCCCCAAAATAGCTGTCCTCGGAGATCCGGTCAAAGCGCTTTCCCAGGGGACCATCCCCCTCTTTTTTCCCCACCACGGCGGCGTAGCCCTCTATTGCAGGTCTGTCAGACAGCATCAGGCTCTGTTTGCCGATTCGTTTTATCATAAGCCGTCCTCATTTTCTTTCAGGATGGTCCTAGCTTTCCCCGAGATCGGTGATTTTACGCAAAAAAACACCGCCGCGAATGCGGCGGTGTTTCGCTGTTATGGGAAACGCGGGATCAGTTTCTCACCTTATGCCAGAGCTCGGATACGTAGGTGAGCATGTCGTTGGACTGGTTCAGGAAACCGTACTGGTTGTAGAGATCCTTGAAGTTCTCCACGCCCATGTACAGGATCTCCATGGCCTCCTCGCCCATCTCCTCCTGGTAGTCCTCGCTGTTGTAGACGACGGAGTTGGGGGAGGCGTAGTAGATATACTCGGCGTTGGCAATGGCGGGCTCTTCGGAGAGCATGTAGTTGATGAAGATCTCGGCCAGCTCCTGGTTCTTGCAGCAGCTGGGGATGCACATGGCGTCCACGAAGTAGTTGGTGCGCTCGGG
>CAMOXK010000087.1 GCA_946629065.1 uncultured Clostridia bacterium | reverse complement strand
TTGCCGAAGAAGAGTATCAGAACGCATATTTTCTCGGGATTCGCTCTTGCCGATTTAATCAGCGTTTACTTAGCAAGTAATGATCCTTCACATCCTTTTTCAGCTATGAGGACTGAGATTTGGGGTTTGAGTTTGGAGGAGAAAAGAGGTTTCGCCGCCGTGCTGTCATCCTGAACGAAGGGAAGGATCTCGCCCCCCCGGCGCAAGGTTGGATCCGGCCCCCCCGCGGAGACGAGCGTTGCGCGCCGTCCTTCCGCCGTAGGGGCTGCCGCCCTCGGCAGCCCGAGCCCCCCTTGCCTAAAGGGGGGTGCCCCAGTGCTCACACTGGGGCGGGGGGGATACGTCTTTCCCGCTTCGCCTCCCTCTGGCGGGGAATCCCTGCGACGACATTTGCGCTTGCGAAAAAAACCATTGGACGAATCCGCACCGGGGTGGCTGCGAATTCGCCCAAAGCATGTGCTGCGTTTTGCTTGTGCCGCCGGGACGTCCGGGAGGCCGTCCCCTACGAGGAAATCAGGATTTCCGCTCTGTCCGGGAGTTGGCGCATGACTGCAGCTGTGAAGAGGCGGATTTCAAGTCGTCTTCACGAAAAAGGCCACATATTCGCCCGTCAGGAACCATAGATCTCCCAAAAGTATCTGTCTAATAACGAGCTGCCGCAAAAGAGCTGCTCACAAATAGCCTTTCCGTTTTGGACGGCAACATATTTCTTGGTGTGCTCGTTGAGAAGAAAGTTTTCGGCAAGCTGCCGCAAGAATACATCCCGGGCCAGAGCCAAGCAGCTTCTCATATACGTAGCCCCTCGTTCCTCGTATGGATCGCCCAAGAGAAATCCATGGAGAGAAAGCGTGTACCCTGCGATAAACAGGAACAGAGGATCCTTGCCTGCTTTCCGTTCCCCAAGATCGAGATACTTTTTCCAAACGCCCAAGGCCGAGCGGTTGGGGTCGTCTGCATGGAGCTTGCTCTCATGGGGACCCTCGATTTCATAAAACCAGGAGAAACCGACCAAGGAATACAGGATCCGCGCGTCTTCCCGCTGCTGGTACAGCGTTTCCAGATAGGAGAGAGCCTGATCCCATTGAAAGCTTTCCTCGTAAGCTGACAGCGTCCTGTCGTAGTAAAAAATGCTCATGCGCTGCTCCTTTCCCAGCAAATTCGGGGTATACAGTGAAACGCTGTGCGACTTCTCATCGAAGGCGTGCCGGATTTCTTCCGTACATGTGCCGCTTTCTTTCTCCATTCGCAGCCTCTCCCGGTATTTCCGCTTGAGCTGGCGGATTCTGACAAAATCATCCCTCGTCCAGTGCAGAAGCAGCGCACAGGCTGCGAGCCCGCCTGCCAGCAGAATGGCGGCCAGGAGGAACAGGACAGTCGCATCGTTCCTTTTCTGCATTTGCCAGGCCTGCATATCTCCATAGACCCTGTCATTAGCGGACAAGGTGGCTGCCGCGTCTTGGAAGATCCAGGGGTACCAGGTGAGCTCCAATTGATCCCCGGAATTAACGCGCCCCTCCTTTACATCGTTGTAAAAGCCCGCGCGTAACTGATGCGCGAGTATATATTGTCTGTGATCCGCCGTGGTAAGGATGAGCCTCTTGTGTTCCCAATGACAATCCGCAAAAGTGGCCCGGACGGGTTCAGAGGGTTCGGCACAGAGCTCCATGGTCCCAATGATCACGAGCGGTGAAATCAGAAGCAGAACAAGCAGCAAGGGCTGAAGAGCGGAGAGAATCAGCTTTCTGCGCAGCCGGTTTTGCTTTCGGATATGAAGAATGCTTTTCTCCTGCCTGGTCATGCAATCACCTCTGTCTCGTGTCATCGTGCCTCCGGGGCGGCCACAGCGAATTCGTCCTGATCCTATAACGTCCGGGAAGAGCAAAAAGTTTCATTGTTTGGACGAAAGAGTTTCGTTTTCACCGCTACCGTATCATGGACATGCGCTTCGGTCAAGATGAAAAGGAGAAGCCTGTGAGACGGATTCGGTAGAGGCTGCGAATTCGCCCAAAGCATGTGCTGCGTTTTGCTTGTGCCGCCGGGACGTCCGGGAGGCCGTCCCCTACGAGGGAGACAGACGCTTCTGCCGTGCACGGGGATAGGTAGTTAAGGTAAGACATAGAGGATAAGGCTTCGCGAGCGATGTGAGGCGAAGGATCTCGCCCCCCGGCGCAAGGTCGGATACGGCCATCCCCACGGATACGAGCGCCGCGTTCCGTCTCCGCCAAGGGGCTGCCGCCCTCGGCAGCCCGCCTCGCCCCCCCTTGCCTAAAGGGGGGTGCCCCAGTGCGCACACTGGGGCGGGGGGATACGTCGTCTCTCTTTGAAGGGCAGAGCTCATTGTAGCGACATTTGTGCAAACAAAAATACCCTTTGTCGAACCCGCATCTTACCTGGTGCGAATTCGCTCAAAGCACTCCGTGACGATTGCCTGTGCTGCCGGGCGACCGCAAGGGTCAACCCTACGATGGGGACGGACGCTTCTGCCAGGCACGAAGATGGGCCGTTCGTTGGCCCCTGCGAAGGGTAGCGAGATGGCTGCATGATACGGGAACACAGGACTGGGGGTTCTCCCTCATCACCCTCCAGTGTGAGCACTGGAGGGAGCTTCCCCCGCTGGGGGAAGCACGAGGAGCCGCCGGGACGTCCGGGAGGCCGTCCCCTACGGCGGGAGGTGAAACCGGACGAATCGTGGGGGCGAGGCTTGCCCATCCCGTCAGAACAGCCTGGACACAAGATACACGATGGGCGAAGCTGCATCGGGCCCATCCGCAGGAGACGGGGACACCTCATCCGTCATCCGCCTCGCGGGAGATCGGCGGATGCCACCTTCCCCTCAAGGGGAAGGCTTGAGGCGTATATCTCTTTTTAAAACTCAAAACAAAAAAGCCAACCCGGAAGAATCGCAGATTTTTCCGGGCTGGCTTTTTCTTATCGGTAGGCCAGGAGCGTGAGGACGGTGTAGCACAGGATCAGGCTACCGAAGATCAGGATCTGTTTGCCCCGATGCTCGGTGAGCAGGCCCACAAACTCCCGCACAGAGGCGTTGGGCCAGAAGTACCACTTGGTCGGAGCTCCCATGCCGACAGCCCGCATCTTGACGCGCCGGGCATAGAGCCCACTGCGGAAGACGTGGTAGTTGGTGGTTGCGAAGGCCACCTTGCCCTGGGGGTTCACCTTCCAGATCTGGGCCTTGGAATATTTCATGTTCTCAAAGGTGTCGGTGGAGCGGTCCTCCTCGAGGATCCGTTCTTCCGGGATGCCCTGCTCCAGCAGGTAGCGCTTCATGCAGGCGCTTTCGGAGCAAACCTCGTCCGGCCCCTGGCCGCCGGAGGTCACGAAGATGGGCGCCTTTCCGGTGGCGGCCTCCTGCTTTTCTGCAAAGCGCATTGCCCGGTCCAGCCGCCCCCGCAGCAGGGGAGAGGGGGTCCCGTCCTTGCGAAAGCCGCAGCCCAGGATGATGAGAAAGTCCTTGTCCGGCTCCGGCTCGTAGCGGGCGGCGATGACGTCGGCCACGATAGCGCCGATGAGCATGCACTCAAAATAGAGATACACCGCGGCGAAGAGATTGGCTGCCAGGTCGTGGAGCATGACCTGCAAGGCGCTGCCGCTGGCGTAGCGGTCAAAGGTGAAGAGCAGCACCAGTCCTGCTACCAGCAGGAAGGAGAGAATGATGCCCAGAATGTTCACAAGCCGCCTGCCCTCGTGCCGGATCAGAGAGATGTTGGAAACGCAGAGCGCAATGGAGAAGACCAGCAGAAAAGGAGAGGACCAGAGCATAAAGTTCTTGGCGGAATCCAGCAGGATATGCAGGATCTCGCTGGCCTGGTGGACCTGGGGCTAGCGGATCAGCAGCAGGGTGATGCGCAGCTGCATCACGGCCACCGCCAGCAAAAACAGGGAAAAGCCCATGTAATAGATGGTGTTGTAGGAATAGGGATTGTACTGGATCTGCTTGAAAAAGGCGGCGATGAGCTGCCCCACGGCGGCCAGGAGAAAAATCCCGATCAGAGCGCTGATGAGGGCGGCGTGCCGCTCCGCATCCTTTTGTACCAGGAGGATGACGATCAGCAGCACGAAGAGCGCCTGGATCAGCAGATTGTAGAGCTTTGGCTTTTTGCTTCGGGTGTCGAATTTCATTTGGCCCGGCGCACCTCCCGCAGAAAGCGCTGCAGCCCCTCGGATCCTTGGGACGCGTCCTCCAGACCGGTGTCGCCCAGGGGGATCAGCTTGTTGGTGCCGTGATAGTCGCTGCCGGCGGTGACATAGAGGTCATAGCGCTGAGCCAGGTCCAGCATCATGGCGCGCAGTTTTTTGGTAAAGCCGGAGTAGTAGGCTTCCACCCCCTGCAGGCCGAAGCCGAGCAGGCGCCGGAGCCGCTGTTCCATCTCCTCGCCCAGGATGAGCTGGTCCCCGCTGCCGTAAACCGGATGGGCCAGCACCGGGATGCCGCCGCTGGCCAGGATGCCGCGGATGGCCTCCTCCGGGCTCAGATACTGATCCTGCAGATGGAGCTGGTCGATAAATTCCTTGATGGCCTGGTTCTTGTCCCGGGCGTAGCCGTACTTCACCATGAGATTGCCGATGTGGGGCTTGCCCGGGTTATCCAGGGAGAGGAGCTTCTGCAGCTCCTCCCGGGGAAAGTGGAAGCCGAAGTGATCCCGCAGGAAGGCAAGCCTTGCCTGCACCTTCTCCATGCGGACCCGGTGACCGTTGTCGATGACCTGGCGGATGGGGGTCGATGCCGGGTCGTAGCCGTAGCCCAGGATGTGGTACTGTCCCTCCGCGTCCCGGCAGGAGAATTCCACGCCGGTGATGAAGCCGGGGTCGCCCTCCTGCAGCAGCTCAATCATCTGGAGGCTGCCCTTGCAGGCGTCATGGTCCGTCAGGGCAAAGAGCTCCAGCCCCGACTGGCGGACGCAGTCCAGCAGCTCCGCGGGGGTGTTGCTGCCGTCGGAGACGGTGCTGTGCATGTGCAGGTCGATTTTTTTCGGAATCGTCATGGCTGACCTCTTGTGTTGAAAGATGATAAGGGAAGGATTCAGTCCCCTTTCGGGGACTGAATCAAAAGTTCTTTTTCAGGGTGAGGATGTTCTGGCCGTCCTTGTACTGGTAGCTCACGTCGTCCATGGCCTTGCGGGCCAGGAACACGCCAAGACCGCCGATCTCCCGGGCCTCAGCGGGGAGACTCACGTCCGGCTCCTCCATGGCCAGGGGATCGAAGGGCATGCCGTTGTCCACGAAGGTGATGGTCACCTGGACCGGATCCTCCTCCACATCCACCCGGACAATGGCCTTGCCGGTCTCGGGCTTGTAGGCATAGTGGGCGATGTTGATGAAGATCTCCTCCGCCGCCACGCTGATTTGCATCTGGGCCCTCATCGGGCAGTCAGCCGCCTCCAGATTCTGCTCAATAAAGCCCAGCACCGCGGGGAGATTGTCGTCCACAGCCTCTACCTCCAGCTCGTTGCGGCTGAAAAGCAGGCTGTCCGTCTTCTCCAGCAGTTCCAGCAGCTCGTCTTTCCAGAGCTGGATCTCGGCCCGGCCGGCCTCTGTCTCCAAACCCTTGCGGCGGATGGAGCGGCGGATCATGCGGGTGTAGCCGATGATGCGGGCCTTGTCCTCCACCTCGCGGAGTTTCTTCTCACTGGTGGTGCCCAGATAGGCAGAGAGTGATCTGCGCCAGAAGAGGCGGCCCATCTCGAAGCTCAGCCCCTGGAAGTGCTGGATCACACTGTGGTCATATTCGGAGTAGCCCTGGAAGGAGTTGTAGATGGAACCCAGCTCAAAGATGGGGTGGCCCACGGCCAGGGTGTCCATATCAATGAGCAGTACCTCGTCGTTCTGCAGCTCCAGATTCTTGGTGTGGTAATCCCCGTGGATCATGTGGTCGTCATGGGGCACTTCCTCGATCAGGCGCAGCAGCTTCTTCCCGGCCTCCGCAGGCAGATAGTCCTGCATGAAGCCGGCCCAATTGAGGGCGGTCTCCTTCATGTCGGGCAGCTTGCCCTTGGGGACCAGGGTGGAATGGATGCGCTTGAGCATGTCCACATACTCCTTCACGCACCAGTCCAGCTTCTCCGGCTC
>CAMOXK010000086.1 GCA_946629065.1 uncultured Clostridia bacterium | reverse complement strand
GAACGCATATTTTCTCGGGATTCGCTCTTGCCGATTGAATCATCGTTTACCTAAGAGAGAAAGACCATGGCGGCCAAAGTCAGCAGCCATTCCGGATCGCCGCTTTCCCGGTACAGCAGATACAGGATCAGCAGCAGAAGCAGGTCTTCTGTCTCCAAATCCCGGAGGCTGCCCGAGAGCATGCGTTTTAGCTGTTGGGGCAGCAGCTCCGACAGGGGATTGGTCCCCAAGCCGGGGGAACGGAGCGGCTCCTGCCGGGAAGACTCCGGAGGCGGAGGAGAGGGCTGCCGCGGCGGCTCCGTGTGTTCCTCCAGCGGCCGGACACGGCCGGTGTTTCCCTCATAGCGCTTCGCCATTTCCCATGTCCCCCATGGCAAAGCGGGCCAGCCTTGCCATCTGCGCGATGCGCATGGCCCGTGCCAGCTTCCTTTGCCGCTTCTCCGAGAGCCAGGGCTTCAGGGCCTCCAGCAGAGCGGCTTTGTCCCCGCTCTGCTGCCGGGGAGGCGAAAGGGAAGCCAGGACGCCGGACAGCCCGCCGGAGGCCGGTGATGCCTGCGCTGCCGCGGCTGTCGGCGGTTCGCTGTCCCCGCCGCCCATCAGCGATTGGGCCAGACTGCTGATGCGCCGCATCTGCTCCGGATCGCTGAGAATGCTGTTCAGACGGTCCTCCAGTTCCCCCATGGCGCTCGCCTCCCTCTTACTTTTCCATCAGACGCTGCAGCTCAGCCACCAGCCTCCGCCCCTCGTCGGTACCCAGCACGCCGCGCATGATCTGCTGCAGCGCGGCGCTGTCTCCGCTGCGGAGGGCGCGCTCCGCAGCGCTGCCGTCGATCATAGCCCCCAGCTTTTGCCCGTCCGCGGATTCCGCCAGGGCGCGGACTCCCTCGCTCTTCCCCCTGCGGCGCAGCTCCTGCGCCAGCTTTTCCAGATCCTGCATGCTCCATCACCCTCCTGTTCGCTTCATTCTATGCAGGCGGACGGGAAACTTGATACAAAAGAGGTAATGTTCATGAAAGCAGCTGTATTTTCCGACACCCACGGAAACACCGCCCGGATGGCCGCGAAGGTGGCTGAAGTGCGGCCGGACGTGATCCTCCACCTGGGGGATCATGACCGGGACACCGGGATCCTGCGGCAGCGCTTCCCGGAGATCCCCCTCTATTCCGTCTGCGGCAACTGTGACTATGGTTCCCAGGAACCGGTTTCCCGGGTGGTGAGTCTTGGCCCGGTCCGTGCCTTTCTCACCCACGGGCACATGTACAATGTCCGCTGGAGCGTGGACAGCCTGGTCTACGCCGCCCAGGAGCAGGAATGCAAGCTTGCCCTCTATGGCCACACCCACGAGGCAGATTCCCAGGAGATCGGCGGGGTGAAGGTGGTCAATCCCGGCACCGCAGGGATGGGACGCAAGCTGACCTGGGCCCTCATCACCGTCTTTGACAACGGCGGCATCGCCGTGGAGATCCAGGAGCTCTGAGAAAGACAAGCAAAAGGGGCTGTTGCAAAACACGAAGAAGAGCGCAAACCTCTGATCATAACGTAGGGGAGGGCCTTGTGCCCTCCCGGCGGAACCTGGCTGTATTGTGATAAAAAGTTCGGCGAATTCGTACAATCTGCGAATTCGCCGAACATTTTCTTGAATTCATGCTCCAAAATGCCGGGAGGGGCGAGCCCCTCCCCTACGGTGCTGACAGAGCTAAGCGCTTATTTTGCAACACGCCCTTTTTGCTTGAATGAAGGAATGAAGAAATGACGGGCCTTCTGCCAGAGAAAAAAGATCCGCCGGCGAAGCCGACACAACAATTCCATCATTCGCGAAGCAGCTTCATTTCTTCATCGGGCGAAGCCGGGCTTCATTTTATCTCAGCCAGGCTGCAGCGGGCGGCATAGCGGCGGGGGACAGGAGAGACGAAGGCGTTGCCCTTCAGAAAAAAGCGCCAGAGCCTGTCCCGATATTCTGTGGCATATTCCACATTCACCCGGGGAGAAACACAGATCTCCTCCGGGGGATAGCTTTGGTATTCCTCCAGGCGGAGGCAACCTGAAAAGAGATCCTGCCCATAGTGCTCCATGCCGATGCCCATGGCCTGGCAGAGGCGTCCCGGCCCGCTGCAGAGCAGGCGCTTCTCGTCTGTGCCCCTGCGCTCTGCCATCAGCTCCAGACCCTCCACCGGCTCCAGTGCCCGGATCAGCACCGCCTGGGGCTGCCCTTCTGGGGCAGTGACCACATTAAAGCAGCGGTGCATGCCGTAAAGGCGGAATACATAGGCATGCCCAGGCGGGGCATACATGGCCTCGGTCCGGGCAGTGCGGCGGCCGCCGAAGGAGTGGGCCGCGTCATCGAAAGGCCCGCAGTAGGCCTCGGCCTCCACGATCATGCCGGCGGTGCGGCCCTCAGGACTCTCGTGGACCAATAGCTTCCCCAAAAGCATCGGCGCAGCTTCCGCTGCGCCGATGGATAAGGCTGCGTTATTCCACATGAGCCGAGCTGTAGTGCCGGGCGTGGTCCCGGATGGCGTTGAAGGTCTCTACGCTGAGGTCGTGCTCGATCTTGCAGGCATCCTCCCGGGCGGTTTCTTCGCTGACGCCCAGGCCGATCAAAAGCTGGGTCAGAAGCTTGTGCCGTTCGTAGATGCGCGAGGCGATCTCCATGCCGGCGTCGGTCAGGCCGATGAGCCCGTCCGGGTCCATGGTGATGTAGCCGTTCTCCCGCAGGCGCTTGGTGGCATAGCTCACGCTGGGTTTGGTGACGCCGAGCAGGGCCGCGATATCTACCGAGCGGATGAAGCCATGCTTCTCCTTGAGCATCAGCATTGCCTCAAGATAATCTTCTGAGGACTTTTGGATCTTCATAGGCAGATCCTCCTTTTGGTGGTGGGGCTTTCTGTCGCTAAAGTATCACATATATAGGGAAAAAGCAAGGCGTTTGACAACTCAAACCACGAAAAATAGAACAACAAGCCCTCCTTTGAGATGTTCTTCCCCAAACTTCTCCATGGGCATCACCGCGTCCTCCAGCCCGTCTGCCACGTTAAAGAAGCGGAAGCCTGCTTCCGTGCGGCAGTAGAACACGAAATGGGGCGTTTTCTCCTCCCGGTAGCGGAAGATTCCGGCCCGGCTCTGTCCGGCCTCGGCCAGCGCTGCCTCCCGGCCCCGGACCTCCTGCAGCTCCGGGATCTTCGCGAGCAGATAGCTGCGCATCACGGGCAGCATGGTGGGCCCGGGCATCCGGATCCGGTGCATTGCGTCCAGGGCCTTTCGGACCTTGTCCCAATCCTCCTCTCCGGAGAGAAAGTGCAGCAGATCGAAGGCCGCGATCCAGCCGCAGCCGTTGATGCTGGCGGGCATGGTGCGGTAGCGGACTGAGGAGAAGCAATCCTGGTCCATGATGTAACCGTCGGGGGAAAAGCCCTCCGACAGGGCTTTGGGTGCGCCCAAGACCGCACCTCCTTTCGTTCGGGAACCGATGTTGCAGGGGCGAATGTTTCACGCCGCCTTGGCTGCGCCGCCCTCCAGCAGGATGCGGCGCATGGTGTCTGCCACCGCTTCCAGCCTGCCCGGATCAAAAGGACTCTCCAGCCCGGCGTTCAGGGCACTGTCCAGCATGTCCGGATACTCCCGGGGCAGCATTTCCATGAATTTTTCGAGACCCTCCCCGGGCTGTGCCTCCTCCAGCTGGAAGATCTGCATGGCGATATCGTGGGAGACGGGGTAGGTGATCACATAGAAGGGCTGCTCGAAGAAGTGGGTGATGTCGATCCAGAGCTTGCTGTAGAAGTTTTCAAACCCTGCCTCGCAGAAGCCATAGTCCTTGCTCATCTGCAGAAAGACCTGGTTCACGTAGTCCTCGGTCAGTTCCTCCGGGTCGGTGCTGTAAATGATGTGCTCAAATTCCGCAAGGGCGGCCTGCTGCACGTACATGTTGAGGACATCCAGCATCTTGATCTGGTAAAGATTCTCCAGCTCTTCTCCGCTCAGCACCTCGTCCAGCCGGGTCAGCATCAGCAGCTCCATGGCCTGGGAAAAGCACTCGGCCAGGTCGATGGTCTCCTCTGCGTTGTAGTTCAGGTAGCCGTCCAGATAGTGGCCAAATTCGTGGGAGAAGGTGGTGATATCGCTCAGGGTGCCGCCGGCGTCCATGAACAGGAAGGGCACCTCATAGGCGCTCAGATAGGTCTGGAAGGACATTTCCGCCTTCAGCGGACTGTAGTTCAGATCGCAGAGGCGGTACTTCACCATGAATTCATAGGCCTCCTGCACCTCCTCGCCCATGTCGCTCACGCCAAAGCGCAGCACCTCTTCCAGGCGCTGGGCGTCGATGGGGCCACTCTCCACATCCCAGAGGGCATCGGAGCTCATCACTTTGCGGTAGAGGGGGACGATGTGCTTCTTGACACCCTGCAGGTATTCCTCCGCCAGCTCCGGACTGTAGTCCCGGGTGAAATCATGGTCAAAGGCCAGCTCCTCATAGCTGTCGTAGCCCGCGGCCCTGGCCTGCTCCTGGCGGTTTTTCACCAGGTCGATGTAGATGCGGGAAAGCTTGGGGTTAAACTGGTCGTAGTAGGCGAAAAGCAGGTTCAGATAGGCAGGGCCCTGGTACTCGTCCAGGGCGGAGAAAAACTCCACCTCGCTGCCGTTTGCCAGGACCACGATGGGGTTCGCCACCGTGTCCCGATATTCGGCGATGAGGTTGCTTTCTGCCTGCAGCAGGGCTACCATCTCGTCGTCATAGAAGGCGTTGGCGTCATCGGCATACTCCTCGGCAAAGCCGGGCCAGAAGTACTTCTCCTCCAGCTCCTGGGCCATGTCGGACATGCCGCAGCGGAAATAGAGCTTCTCGAAAAGCTGGCTTACGTCGGCGCTGGCCTCGTCCAGCCAGGCGTATTCCCCGGCATAGAATTCATCCGTCATATCCTGGCAGGAGCGGATGAAGGCAATGGCCTCCATGGTGTCAAAAGCGGCGTAGCATTCGTCACAGGCGTCCAGCAGCGCCTCCACGGTCTCATAGTCCGCGCCGCTGTCCAGCGCCTCGCCCACCGCATCGATGGCTTCGCGCATCTGATCCAGGTCCGGCCGCTCATAGGGCATCTCATCAAAGGGGATCAGATCCCACATGCCCTCCCGCACATCGGTGGGCTCCACATGGGACTTTTCGGTGGGAACGGCCTCCTCCGCCGGTGCTTCCGAGGCGGGAGCGGGCGCTTCCTCCTCCGCGGACGGCTCTGCCTCCGACATAGGGTCGGGGGAGGCAGTGGGCGTCGAAGAAGCCTCCGCCGGCGCGGAGAAGGGCCTTTTGGCGGCGCAGCCGGTCAGCATGCTCAGGCAGAGCAGCGCGGCCAGCAGAAGGCAAAGAATTCTCTTCATCGTCATTCCTCCATTTCTTGTACGCAGTATACCATAGTTTGCTTCAAACTGAAAAGGGCTTGCAAAGGGAAAGAACTTTTTTTATAATCATCAGGGAAAGAACTCCTGTCTTTTGACGTTTGGAAAACAAAAGTGTTCCGCCGGGGGCACCTGCTCCCGGGGAAGGAGGATGCGCTGTGAACGAGATCTATGTCACCGGCCACCGGAATCCGGATACGGACTCCATCGTGGCCTCCATGGCCTATGCCAATTTGCGCCATGCCTTGGGAGACCGGAATTACAAGGCTGTGCGGATCGGCTCCGTGAACGACGAGACCCAGAAGCTGCTGGAGCGCTTCGGGATGGAGGCACCGCCCCTGGTCAAGAACATGCGTACCCAGGTGCGGGATCTGGACTTTGATACGCCGCCCGCCCTCAGCGGCTCGGTGCCCATCGAGCTTGCCTGGCGCACCATGCGGGACGGGGCGCTCACCGCCCTGCCCATCGTGGATGAGGAGGGAAAGCTCCTGGGCATGCTCTCCACCGGGGACATTGCGGAGTATGACATGAAGTCCATGCTGGAAAACAGCATCCATGACATTCCGCTGTTCAATCTCCTCAGCGTGCTGGAGGGGACCCTGGTGAACGAATACGCCACCTCGGTGAGCACCGTCTCCGGCCAGCTCTTCATCGCCCTGCCCCAGAACTATGAGGACCCTGCCCTGACCAGTCCCGACAGCATCCTGGTCTGCGGCAACCAGCCGGAGGTCATCGACCGGGCCATCGAAAGCGGCGTGGGTTGCCTCATCATCTGCCGTTCGGACATTCG
>CAMOXK010000085.1 GCA_946629065.1 uncultured Clostridia bacterium | reverse complement strand
CGCGGACGTTCTGGAGGTGGGCTGCGGGAACGGCTACGCGGCCACTCTGATCACGAAGCGCGGCGTCAACAGCTATACGGGGCTGGATATCATGCCGGAGCAGCTCGCAATCGCGCGAAAGCGAAATCTTCCCAACGCGACTTTCGTGCAGGGAAGTGCGGACGATCTGAGCCGGTTTGCAGACAGGAGCTTCGACGCGATCCTGGACTTCTGCATCCTCCACCATGTGGAGGGCTGGCGGACCTTCTTTGACGAGAGCCGGCGGGTGCTTCGCGGCGGAGGGAGCATCTATGTGGCCGATCTTTCGAAAACCTGCATTCATATCGTCGATGCGCTGCTGCACTGGGATCACGCGGAGGAGGCGCTCTTTACCCTGAAAGAATTTGAAGAAGAAGCAAACCGGCGCGGCTTTGAAACCGTGCACAAGGCAAACGACCTGGGACTGGAAGGCTATTTCCGGTTCCGCAAAAAGGAGAACTGACCATGGCAAGGAAAGATTCGAATAACCAGAAAAAGTCCATGAGCGCCATGTTCCGCGGGCGGGCGATCTTCAAGCCGCTGAACACCGGGCGCATCGACGAGCGCGTCGCCTGCGTGCGCGAGTGGGTGGCGAACATCTTTTTCTATACCAAAAACGGCGTCACCATCATGATCGACGCGGGCTACAACTACGCCCGGCTGCAGGAGAAAATGCAGTGGCTCGACATCGATCCGGCGAGCATCAACCACATTCTGATCACCCACCAGGACACCGACCACGTGGGCGCCCTGGAGGAGGACAGCGAGCGGCTGTTTCAAAACGCGACGGTCTATATCGGTGAGATCGAAAACCGCTATCTGACCGGCGAGACGCGGCGGAAGGTGATTCACGGCCTGTACAAGCTGCCGATGGTCAAAATGGACAACCGGAAGGTGCTGCTGTGCGACGGCGAGATTTTCAACATCGGCGATATCAAGATCGAATGCATCCTGGTCCCTGGCCATACCTGGGGACACATGGTCTATCTGATCGACGACGAGTACCTCTTTACCGGAGACACGATCTGGTTCGGCGCGGACGGCGGCTACAGCTTCATCAGCACCCTGGCGGAGGACAACAAGCTGGCGGTCCGTTCCCTGGAACGGCTGGAGCGGAACATCCGTGCGCGGAAGGGCCGCATCGCGGTGATCACCGGGCACACCGGCTGGACGGACGATCTGGACTTCGCCTTTGCCCACAGGGCGGAGATCTGCAAGCCCTTCACCAGGCGATATTCCGACCCGGAGGCCCCTTACGACGGCTACGAGGAGGCGGAGGACACGGAGGAAGGGGCGCGGACCGTGCCGCTTTCCAAGAAGAAGCAGAGCGGAGGCGGTCCGATATGACAAGAAAAGAGCAGATCCGAAGCGCCTACCGAATGTCGGGAGGGAATGCCTCCTTTTACGACGGCATGATGACCTATTCCACACTGCCCGGCAAGGCCATCTGCCGGATCGTGTGGAATATGGACGGGGAGAAAAACCTCCGCTATCTGGAGCGCGCCCTCTCCGGCGTGCGGTCGGATTTTGCCGGAAAGCTGCTGGAGGTTCCGGTGGGCACCGGCGTGCTGACCATGCCGGTCTATCGGGATCTCCCGGAGGCGCAGATCACCTGCCTGGACTACTCGCCCGACATGATGGCAGCGGCGCAGGAGCGCGCGAAAAAGGCAGGGATCGGGAACGTGCGCTTTGTGCAGGGGGACGTGGGCGCACTGCCGTTTGAAGATGAGAGCTTCGACATTGTGCTCTCCCTCAACGGTTTTCACGCCTTCCCGGATAAGGAGGCGGCCTACCGGGAGACCTTCCGTGTGCTGAAACGCGGCGGGACCTTCTGCGGCTGTTTTTATGTACAGGGAGGCTGCAATCGGACCGACTGGTTCATCCGGCATCTCTACCAGCCCAAGGGCTTTTTCACGCCGCCTTATGAGACGGAGACGAGTCTGAGGCAGCGGCTATCCGCGTTATACAGCACGGTGAACGTGACGAGCGTGGAGGGCATCGGCTGCTTCCGCTGCGTCAAGTGAGCGCCGGCGGATCGTCATCGAGGGGTAAAACCATGATTAGCGTTTTGCTTTGCGTCTTTCTGGCGGTGGTCGTCGTTCTCTGCGTTTCCTCCATTCTCTGGCACCGTCGGCAGGGTGAGCTATGCGACTGCCCGGGGGACTGTGGAAACTGCAAAATCCAGTGCCAGTCCAACGTGAAATACTACGGAACGGCGGCGCAGACCATGCCCGTCATGACGCAGCTTGCGAAGAAACGGATCCGGGCGGAGAGCCGCCTGTCAAAAGCGCTTGCAAAAATACGCGAAGTTCTGGATTTCGTGTGCTACTGGTTATTCAATCTCTGTGCTATCGCAACACTGATCCGGGGCCTGATCCTGAGTATCGGAAAACTGTTTGGATAAACGGAAAGGAAACAATCATGCAAAAACCTGACTATAAAAACTGGGTGCCCAAGAGCATGGTGATCGGCCTCGGCGCGGCGACAGCCGCTTCCGCGAGTCTGTTCGCGCTCTTCGGTACATCGAATCGTATACTGAAGGACAGGCCCCGACAGATCGCCGCCGCTGCCTTCGGCATCGCCACCCCGGTACTGCTTTTTTACACCGCGTGGATGGGCGCGCTGCACAGGACCTTCGACTATAACGGAAAGCGCAAACTGGCCAAGACCATCATTGAGGGGACCGCGGACTTCGTGACGCTTCCCGACGGCGGCACGGGACTGGATGTGGGCTGCGGCAGCGGGGCGCTGACCATTGCCTGTGCCAAGCGAAACCCCAAGGCGCAGATGTTCGGCTGCGATATCTGGAGCGGCGCGTACAAGGCGGTCTTTACCAAAAAGCGCTGTGAGGATAACGCAAAGGCGGAGGGCGTGAGCAACGTGCGTTTCACCGAGGGCAACGCCGTGCAGCTGCCTTTCCCGGATGAGAGCTTTGACGCTGTGACCAGCAACTATGTGTACCACAACATTGCGGGGCACAACAAACAGCAACTTCTGCTGGAGACGCTGCGGGTGCTGAAAAAGGGCGGCACTTTCGCCATTCACGACCTCATGAGCCGCGCCCGTTACGGCGATATGGACGCTTTTGTGAAAAAGCTCAAGGCCGAGGGCTATGAGGACCTGCGTCTGATCGACACCACCGACGGACGCTTCATGGGCCGCAGGGAAGCCATGCTGCTGGGCCTCGGCGGCTCCACGCTGCTGGTAGGCAGAAAGTAAGAGGAGGGGAAAAAAGAAAATGATCAAGACAGTACTGAAAATAGACGGCATGATGTGCGGTATGTGCGAGGCTCATATCTGCGACACGATCCGAAAGGCCGTCCCGGCTGCGAAGAAGGTGAGCGCCTCTCATGGGCATGGCAAGGCATCTTTTCTGACGGAAGACCCAGTAGACGCAGCTGCCCTGAAGGCTGCCATTGACGCGACCGGCTATACCTGCCTGTCGGTGGAGAGCGCCGAAGCAGAACGGAAGGGCTGGTTCGGATGGAAATAAGCACCGTACTGTTCGGACTTCTGATTCCCTTTATCGGCACCTCGGCCGGAGCAGCCTGCGTGTTCTTCCTCCGAAAAGATCTGAAGCACAGTGTTGAGCGGATGCTGAACGGCTTCGCGGCAGGCGTCATGGTGGCGGCGTCCATCTGGAGCCTGATCGTTCCGGCCATCGAGCAGTCTGCCGCCAAAGGCCGTCTGGCCTTTCTCCCTGCTTTCCTGGGCTTCTGGATCGGCATCGCCTTCATGCTTCTGCTGGACCACATCATCCCGCATCTGCACCGAGCTGTGAATCAGACGGAGGGGCCGAAGAGTCACCTCGCCCGGATCACCATGATGGTCCTGGCGGTGACGCTCCACAACATCCCGGAGGGAATGGCGGTGGGCGTCGTGTACGCGGGGCTCCTCTCCGGCTCCGACATGATCCGCGCGGGCGGGGCGCTGGCCCTGACCCTCGGCATCGCGATCCAGAACTTCCCGGAGGGCGCGATCATCTCCATGCCGCTCTACGCGGAGGGCAAAAGCAAGGCCAGGTCCTTCCGGCTCGGCCTCCTGTCCGGCGCGGTGGAGCCGGTCTTCGGCGCGCTGACGGTGCTTCTGGTGGGGTTGATCGTGCCCGCCATGCCCTATTTGCTGTCTTTTGCCGCCGGGGCCATGCTGTATGTGGTCGTGGAGGAGCTGATCCCGGAGATGTCCGTAGGAGATCATTCCAATATCGGCGTCATTGCCTTCGCTCTCGGCTTCAGCCTGATGATGGCCTTGGATGTGGCGCTGGGATAGGAGAAAAACATGAAATACCATATTGAAAAAAACTCCGTTCAGGAGACCCTCATCATCCCGCTCTTTGGGCGGCTCATCTGCTCCGAGCATTATCCGGAGCTGTTTTCCGATCCGTCGGCGAAGCGCATCTGCTCCATGTTGGACTATGACTTTTCCGAAAAGCGCAGGCTCATGGAGTCCCAGGCGGGGCTCTTCGGCGCGCTGGAGGTAGCCCAGCGGCAGTATGACCTCATGTGGGAGGTGCGGGACTATCTGAAAACACACCCCGAAGCCGCAGTGGTCAACCTGGGCTGCGGGCTGGACGACACCTTCTCCCAGGTGGATAACGGCCGGTGCCGGGGCTACAACCTCGACATGCCGGACGTGATCGCTGTGAGAGAGGAACTGCTGCCCGCGGGTGAACGGGAGCAGAACATCGGCTGCGATCTGAACGACCACAGCTGGATGGAGCGGATCGACGCCTCCCACGGCGCGGTATTCTTCGCCTCCGGGGTGTTCTACTACTTTGAGACGGAGGCGGTCAAGGCGCTGTTTCGGGCGATGGCCGCGCGCTTTCCCGGCGCGGTGCTGGTCTTCGACTGCTGCAACCGGCGCGGCGCGAAGATGATGACCAAAACCTGGCTCAAGGGCGCCGGGATCCGGGACGTGAACGCGCTGTTTTCCCTGGACGATCCCACGACCCTTAACGCCTGGAGCGAAGACTTCGCATCTGTCTCGACGAAAAGCTACATGCGCGGCTACCGGGATATCTACCCCAAGGTAAACGCTTTCCACAAGCTGATGATCCGCTTCTGCGACAGCCTGGTCAAAATGGTGATCGTGAAGATCGCCTTCGGGGAGGGAAAAGAATGAAGTACGCGGGAATGCCGCTCGGCATGTGGCTGCTGTACGGAAAGTCCTTCCGGGCACAGCTGGTTTCCGTGCTGGGCTTCACCGAGCGGGAGGCGAAGGAGATCGCCGAAAAGGCAAAGCCCAGGTACCGGGAGATCATCGAAAAGCTCCCGGAATTTGAAAAGGGCGACCGCTTTCAGATGAACATCGTCAACTGCGCGCTGCTGTGCGCCTTCCTGCTGAGCATGGACGAGCGGCCGGACGTGGAGCAGGCCACCGCCTTTTACGCCCGATCCATGATGACCGCGCCCACCCGGTGGTTCTGCCGGATGAGCGCCAAGCGCAAGTTTACAGACGCGGATCTTCAGGGCATGAAGGAGACCGCCGCCCTGCGCGCCGCCGACCGCAACCCCTATTCCTGGAACATGGACTTTCTGCCCTATCCGGACGGCAGCGGCTATGAGGCCCGCTTCACCAGCTGCGGCATCTGCACGCTGATGAAGGAGTTGGGACTCTTTGAACTGACCCCCGCCATGTGCCATCTGGACTACACCATGAGCGAGGCGGGCGGCGTGTCGGAGTTCGTGCGGGAATATACGCTTGCATCCGGCGGGCCGTATTGTGACTGCGGCTATAAGAAAAAGAAGTAAAAAAGGAAAAACACCCGGCGACGGCCGGGAAAATATAGGAGGAAAAAAGATATGACGACTACCGGAAAAATCGCACTGTTTGTGGGCGGGACGCTCTTTGGCTCCGCCGGCTTCAAGCTTCTGGGCAGCAAGGACGCCCGCAGGGTCTACACCCAGGCCACCGCCGCCGTGCTGCGCTGTAAGGACCAGGTGATGCGGGACGTGGAGGCCGTGCAGGAGAACTGCTCGGACATTCTGGCCGACGCCAGGGCCATCAACGAGGCGAGAGCCGCCGAGGAAGACAAGTACATCGAAGATACCGCGAAGGCATGAGATTTCAGATTCTGCATGAGAGCCGGGGCCGCGTCCGCCTGCGGGCGTTGCAGCGCTCCATGAGCATGCGTGATGCAGACCTGCTGGAGGCCTGGATTCTGGCCCTGCCCGGTGTGGATCAGGTGACGGTACACGAGCGTATCTGCGGCGTGACCATCCTCTTTCAAG
>CAMOXK010000084.1 GCA_946629065.1 uncultured Clostridia bacterium | reverse complement strand
AACGCGAACTTATGCATGTGAGCGCAGCGAATCGTATTGTGTATTGCAAGAATAATACTACTTTCAAATAAGAAGCTTTAAAAAGGATTGCGAGACAGAATTGCGCCAGACGAGGCGAAGGCCGCAGAGCATAATGGAGATATATGTTCAAGGGCTTCAACGAAGTATGGCACAATTCTGGCCACAAGACTTTAAAGATTTCTATTTGAAAGTAGTATAAGTGACGAAATCAGAGCACATATTTTCCGGGAGGCGCCGCAGACGATTTGATCAGCGTTTCCTTAGTACCGTTCCCCCTGTGGGTGACGAAGCAGGCAAAGGGAGATCTCCCTGCCCCCATGCGGTCCGGCTTACTCCTCTGAAAACTATCGCAGGGGCCTTATTGCCCCTGCGATTTGTTTATTTCTGCGTTTCTTTTTTCTCTTCGCCCTCGTGATGGTTCACATGCAGGTTGGGATTGTTGCGGAACACGAAGATCCACACCGTGAAGGAGATGCCAAAGGCCAGCACCACGCAGCCGATGCGCAGCACGGGATTGGTCCAGGTCATGAGCACTGCGGCGATGCCCAGCAGCGCGGAGATGCCATACATCAGGGCTACCGCCTGCTTCTGGCTCAGGCCCATGTCCAACAGCCGGTGATGGAGATGTCCCCGGTCCGGGTGGAAGGGGCTCTGTCCCCGCAGGATGCGTCGGAAGAAGGCAAAGGTGGTGTCGGCCAAAGGCAGGGCCAGGGCCAGGAAAGGCACCACGAAGGTGATGATGGCGTGCATCTTGAACAGGCCCAGGATGGACACCGTGCTGAGCACGAAGCCCAGCAGCTGGGAGCCTACGTCGCCCATAAAGATCTTGGCCGGGTTCAGGTTATAGGGCATGAAGCCCAGGCAGGCACCGGTGAGAGCCGCCAGGAGCAGCGATACGGTGGGGTCGGAAACGATGAGGGACACCACCAGCATGGTGAGAGAGCTGATGGCGGAAACGCCCACCGCCAGGCCGTCCAGGCCGTCGATCAGGTTCACGGCATTGGTGCAGGCCACGATCCAGAGGACGGTCAGCGGCACGGAGAGCCAGCCGATTTCGATGAAGGCTACCTCCGAGAGCGGATTGGGGTTGGAAATGGCGTCGAACACCACGCCGCTGCGGATCACCACCACGGCTGCCACGATCTGGCCCAAGAGCTTCACCCAGGGCTTCAGGGAGACGATGTCGTCCACCGCGCCCATAACGGCGATGATCACCGCGCCCAGCAGGATGCCGGTGACCTTGGTGCTCAGCGGTACGAACAGAAGAGCCGTCAGTACAAAGCCCAGGAAAATGGCCAGGCCTCCCATACGGGGAATGGGCACCTTGTTGATGCGCCGTTCACTGGGCTGGTCCACTGCGCCGATGAGCTCGGCAAAACGCTTCACCGGCGGGGTCATGCCAAAGCAGATGAGAAAGGCAACCCCCGCCGCCATCACCATTTTGATCCACAAAGCCAGGTTTGAAAACATTGCAGATTCTCCAATACTACTTTATCTATCTTCCTTATAGGCTCCCCTGCCTAAGGAGAGCTGTCCGCGAAGCGGACTGAGGGGTCTTATGATGGAAGAGGTAATAGTGAATAAGGAAGAGGTATGGTGTGCTGCAAAGCAGCATAGATTTGTATCTGTCGCCAAAGGCGACTCCGAACTTATTCTTTATTCCCTATTCTCTCTTCTCTTACCGCGTAAGCGGTACCAGGCCCACCTTCTTGTAGACCTTGCGCAGGGTCTTGTTGGCGATATAGCTTGCCCGTTCGGCGCCCTGCCTGCACAGGCCCTCCAGATAGGCCTTGTCCTTCATGATCTTCTGGGCCTCCTCCCGGATGGGGCGCAGGGTCTCCACAACAGCCTCGCCCACAGCGGGCTTGAAGGCACCGTAGCCCAGGCCGTCGAACTCCCGCTCGATCTCCGCAAAGGTCTTGCCGGTGACGGCGGCGTAGATGCTCATGAGATTGGCAACGCCCGGCTTGTTCTCCGGATCATAGCGGACGCAGTGCTCGGTATCGCAGTCGGTGACGGCGCGCTTGAACTTGCGCATGATGTCCTCCGGCGCCTCCATGATGACCACCCGGCCGTTGCCCACGTCATCGGACTTGGACATCTTGCTGGTGGGATTGAGCAGGTCCATGACCCGGGCGCCCACCTTGGGCACGAAGGGCTCAGGGATCTTGAAGGTCTCGCCGTAGAGATTGTTGAAGCGCTGGGCCACGTCCCGGGTCAGCTCCACATGCTGCTTCTGGTCCTCCCCCACGGGGACATAGTCCGGCTGGTACAGCAGGATATCCGCCGCCATCAGGGCAGGATAGGTGAAAAGGCCGCCGTTGATGTTGTCGGCGTTCTTGGCGCTCTTGTCCTTGAACTGGGTCATGCGGCTGAGCTCGCCGAACATGGTGTAGCAGTTCAGCACCCAGCCCAGCTCCACATGGGCGGGCACATGGCTCTGGATAAAGAGGGTGTTCTTCTCCGGGTCCAGGCCACAGGCCACATACTGGGCCAGCTGCTCCAGCGTCCTCCGGCGCAGCAGGGCCGGGTCGTTCCGGGTGGTAAGGGCATGGAGGTCCGCCATGAAATAGTAGCAATCATACTGCTCGGCCCGTTCGGCCCAGTTCTTGATGGCGCCCAGGTAGGAGCCCAGGGTCAGATCGCCGGTGGGCTTGATGCCCGAGAGCATGACTTTCTTGGCAGGTGCGGTATTATCCATAAGAACACTTCCTTTTCTGATAGACTTTCGTCAAAATGGTATTTTACCAAAAGAACTTCATCTTGACAACAGGGAAAATGTAAAATAAGATATACAGGCCCCTTCGGGGCAGTTTCTAGTTTTTTGTTTTTAGGATAAAGGAATACTCCTCCGTCATCCGCCTCTCGATGTGCTTTCTTCGATCAGGCTGGTTGACGGCGGATGACACCTCCCCTTAGGCAGGGGAGGCTATAAGGAAGGAGTTTTATGATGGATACTGTCTGGTTTGACGAAATGGAGGCCCGCATCCCGAAAAACGAGGTGCGCACCCGTTTTGCCCCCTCGCCCACGGGGTATATGCATGTGGGCAACCTGCGCACGGCGCTCTACACCTATCTGATCGCCCGGCACAATGACGGCAAGTTCCTCTTGCGCATTGAGGACACCGACCAGGGCCGTCTGGTGGAAGGCGCGGTGGATGTGATCTACAAGACCATGGCCGAGTGCCACCTGGACCACGACGAGGGACCGGACGTGGGCGGCCCCGTGGGTCCCTATGTGCAGACCCAGCGGCGCCCCTTCTACGGCAAGTATGCCGAGCTTCTGGTGGAGAAGGGACATGCCTACCGCTGCTTCTGCGAGAAGACCGAGAGCGAGGAGGACACCGGCGACTTCAACCGGGAGGCCAACCCCTGCCGTTTCCTGACGAAGGAGGAGTCTGACCGCCGCGCCGCTGCCGGCGAGCCCTTCGTCATTCGCCAGCGCATCCCCGAGAAGGGCACCACCACCTTCCACGATGAGATCTTCGGCGATATCACCGTGGAAAACAGCACCCTGGACGACCAGGTGCTGATGAAGCGGGACGGACTGCCCACCTACAACTTTGCAAATGTGGTGGACGACCACCTCATGGGCATCACCCATGTGGTCCGCGGCAGCGAGTATCTGTCCTCCGCTCCCAAGTATAACCTGCTGTACCAGGGCTTTGGCTGGGACATCCCCAAATACGTCCACTGCTCCCCCGTCATGCGGGACGCCCACAACAAGATGTCCAAGCGCCACGGCGACCCCTCCTATGAGGATCTGATCGCCCAGGGCTATCTCACCGACGCGGTGCTGAACTATGTGGCCCTGCTGGGCTGGAGCCCCCGGGGCGAGCAGGCGGAGCAGGAGATCTTCTCCATGGACGAGCTGAAGGCCGCCTTTGAGATGTCCGGCATCTCCAAGTCCCCCGCCATCTTCGATATCGAGAAGCTGCGCTACTTCAACGCCGAGTACATCCGCCGCATGAGCGCGGAGGACTTTGCCAAGGTGGCGGAGCCCTGGATCCGCAAGGCCGTGAAGGACCCGGCCATCGACGCCGCCGCCATCGCAGCCCTGCTGCAGCAGCGCACCGAGGTCCTCACCGAGATCCCCGAGAAGCTGGACTTCTTCGACGAGCTGCCCGCTTATGACACAGAGCTCTTTGTCCACAAGAAGTCCAAGTCCGACGAGGCCTCCTCCAAGGCCGTGCTGGAGACCGTGATCCCCCTCTTCGAAGCCCTGGAGAGCTGGGACGATGAGCACATTCTGGACACCATGGTGAAGCTGGCCGAGGAGCAGGGCGTGAAGAACGCCAAGATCATGTGGCCGGTGCGCATCGCCGCCGCCGGCAAAGCCGTCACTCCCGGCGGCGCCGTGGAGATCTGCCGCATCCTGGGCAAGGCCGAGACCCTCCGCCGCCTGCAGATTGGGCTGGAAAAGCTCCAGTAAAATTCGGAATTCGAAGTTCGGAATTCGGAATTGAAAAAACCGCTTCTTTTGGGGAATGCTGCCCGACAGGGAGCCTTCCCCCCGCAGGGGGAAAAGAGCCATCGCGCTGCCTGTGGCAGAAAAAGCGATGGCTCTTTTTCCGCAGCGGTCGAAAGCTGCAAGGAGAAGCGTAAGCCCGCAGCAGCTTTCGGGCACCGCAAGGTGGGCTGGTGGCGCGCAGCGCCGGATGAGGTCCCCGCGAAGCGGACTCTTTCACCAATCTGCTCCTCAAATCCGAGTCTTTCATTGATAAAAACCGCCTCTTTTGGGAATCCTACCCCAAAAGAGGTGTTTTTTATGAAACGAAAGCCAAAGATCCTGCTGATCTCCTATCTCTCCGTGCTGGTGATCGCCCTGGCACTCTATGCCTGGGCCGGGCAATGGGGCCTGGGCTGGTATCGACGCACTGCAAACGAGAGCGCGTCCCTGGCCTATGAGGAGACGGTGCGGGCGGTCCAGACCCTCTCCGCCGTGCTGGCCCAAAGCCCTTACGCCACCGACAGCGACATGTGCGACCGCATCTGCTGCGAGGCTTACGCCAGCGCCGCCGCGGCGGAGAGCGCTCTTTCCACCCTGCCCTTCTCCACCTGGGAGTTGGAGCAGCTCTCCTCCTTTCTCAACACCGCCGGGGACTATGCCCACAGTCTCTGCGGCCAGAGGCAGAGCTTTACCGAGCGGCAGAAGCGGGAGCTGCGGCAGCTCTCCGCCGCTGCCGTGGACTTTTCCGGGACGCTTTTGGAGCTGAGGCAGCAGCTGGAGGACCGGGAGCTCAACATGGACAGCCGGGAAAAACGCCTGCGGAACGTGGGAGAGGAGGCCGGACCCCTGCTCAGCGGAGAGCTCAAGCGCTACGAGGGCAGCTTTGCCCCGGTGGAGCTGCGCTACGACGGCATCTATGGCGCCGAGGAGCAGAAGAAAAGCGGCGGCCTTCTCACCGAGGGGGAGATGCTGGCCGCCGCGGCCGCCTTTGCGGGACTTCCCGAGGAGGCGCTGACGCTGGATTACCAGGCGGAGGACGGGGAAGGCCGCCGCTGCTATCGGACAGAGGATCTCTGGATCTCCGTGGGCCGGGGCGGGGTGGAGAGCTACAGCAGCAGCCGTCTGGTGCCGGAGGCCAGCCTCAGCATGGACGAGGCCCGGGAAAGGGCGGAGCTCTTCCTCCGGTCTCACGGTTTCGAGGATCTGAGCTTGCTGGAGCAAGCGCAAAGCGCCTGCCTGGCCCTCTTCTCCTACGTGCGGGAGCAGGACGGCGTCCTTTGCCCGGAGGACCCGCTGCGGCTTTCCATCGCCCTGGACGATGGCTCTCTCTACAGCTTTGATGCCACGAAGTTTGACCCGGAACCCATTCAGGTCACCTGGGCGGTAGAGGAGGACGGGGCCAGGGAGGCCCTGCCCGCTTCTCTCCGGGAGGCCTCCTGTGTACGGATGATCCTCCGCAGTCCCGGCGGCAAGCCGGTGCCCTGCTACGTCTTCTCCGCCCGGGACGAGGACGGGAGGGCGGTGGAGATCTCCGTCAGCGCCGAGAGCGGAAAGCAATTTCGCATCCGGGTGGGAGCCTGAGGACAGTTCGGAATTCGGAGTTCGGAATTGAGGCAGCGAAACGGATGAGCACTGCTCGTCCCTACGGCGGGCGCATAGCCTGGTTCCGCTGTAGGGGCTGGCGTCCTCGACAGCCCGCAGCCTCCCTACGCCGGGGCACGACACTCGCCAAAAACAGAGCGGAAGCGCCGACCAGGCACTTCCGCTCAAGCTGTCGACAAAGTGTCGACAGCTTGAAACGCAAAAATGGGAACTACC
>CAMOXK010000083.1 GCA_946629065.1 uncultured Clostridia bacterium | reverse complement strand
TGATGGATGGGCGGAAAAGGGCCGCGCAAAACCTATCGTCTCCCTAATTTGCACGCCCTTTTTGCAGCGCGCCCTTTGCGTATTCTCTTTTTTTCGGTCAGCCCAGACGGTTCAGGCGGATGGCGGCTTCCACCGCCTCCCGGGCAGTCATCTGGCCGGTGACGACCCTGGGGATATCGGCAAAAAGCTCGCCGCTTGCCTCACCCGAGATGGTATCCTGCACAGCGTCGACCATCCCCGTGATGTGGACGTTGGCGTCCGCCGCGGACTGCTGGATGATATTGAGCCCGGCGGGGCGCGCCCCGTCCAGCAGGGCGGTAGCCTCGGTGGTCACAAAGCTGCTGAGCACATCCTCGGAGGTCATGTGGAAGACGAAGGACACGGCGGCCTCCCGCTTGGCCGGATCCTCCCAAGCCTTGCGGGTAATGAAATAGCCCATGGAGATGCCGCCGATGGCCTCGGATGCCTTGCGCTCCCCTTTCCCCGGCACATAGGAGACAACAAAGTTTTCCAGCTTGTCCGGGTAATTGTCCGTAAAATATCCGACCTTCCAGGAGCCGTCAACCAGGAAGGCCGCCTCGCCCCGGGCAAAAAGGGCAACCGTCTCCGCATCGGCGGCAGTAAGGGTGTTTTTGGGGAAGTAGCCCGCCTCATACAGGGCCTTGATGTCCTCCAGGGCGGCGATCCACTTGCGGGAGGCCGCATCGTCGAGAAGTCTGCCCTCCTCGTCCAACTGGGGGATCTCCAGGTGATCGGCAAGGCTGCCGTTATTCATGACCATGAATTCAAACCAGTAGTGGGGGATCTCCGCCAGGGAGCAGGCAATGGGCGTGAAGCCCGCCTCCCGGATCCTTTCGCAGTCCGCCAGAAACTGCTCCCAGCGGTAGTCCGGTCCCGGGATGGGGATACCGCAGGCCTCTAATACGCTCTTGTTGACAAAGAGCGTTTCCCAGTAGCCGTTGGAGGGCACGGCATAGTGCTTCCCGTCAGCGGCCACGGACATCATGGCCTCCTTCATATTGGTGGCGTAGTCCGGGTAGACCTGGCGGATCTCCTCAATAGACACCACACGACCGGCATTGATGAAGGGATCTGCGTCGGCGTTGGTGAAGTAAAACAGCACGTCCGGCTCGGAGCCGGTCATGAAGTCCGTCATCACCTTGGTCTTCCACTCTTCATTGGAGACGCCGGAGCCGTCCACCACATGGTTTCCGGTGGCCTCCTCATAGGCGCGCACCGCCGCTTCAAAGTTCTTGCGGTTGCCGTCATCCGGCCCGTAAGAGGTGACCACATAGAGCGACGTGTTCTCCTGCTCGGGCTCCTCCGCCCCTTTGCCGCCTCCGCAGGCGCAGAGGGCCAGGGCGGCGGCGGCCAGCAGCAAAGCGATGAGTTTATTGCGCATCGGCACAGTCTCCCTTCCCCTCTCTTCCTTCCGCGCCGTCCACCGGGAAGATGAGCCGCGCAAGAATGGTTCCCGCCTCGGTGTTTTCCAGGGTCAGCGTGCCCGCCTCGCCGTAGATGAGCTTCAGGCGGCGGCTCACGTTCCGGATCCCCAGAGAGCCGCCGGGCACCTCCTCGCCGGAAAGCTGCCGGCGCACATTCTCCAGATCCTCCCCGCTCATGCGGCCGTCGTGCTCCACTTCCAGAAGCATCCTGCCGCCCTCGAGCCTGGCCCGGACCCAGACCCTGCCGCCCCGGCGCTCGGTGATATCGTGCTCCACGGCGTTCTCCACAATGGGCTGCAGGATCAGTCTCGGGATCATCTGCTGCAAAAGGGCATCGTCGATTTCCTTGTATACCTGAAGCCCCTCGCCCAGCCGCTCCCGGATGATGTAGAGATAGGCGTCCACATAGCTCATCTCTTCCTTCAAGGGGATCTGGGTCCTGCCGTCCCGGTCCAGGGCGGCGTTCAGCATGGTGGAGAGGGCCTCGATCATGGCGCCCACCCGGTCGTTGCCCGCAAGGCGGGCCTCCCAGTTGATGATCTCCAGGGTGTTATTCAGGAAATGGGGATTGATCTGGGACTGCAGGGCCTTGATCTGCGCCCGCTGGGCAGCCTGCTGCTCCAGATAGGAACGCTCGAACTGGCTCTTGAGCTCGGTGGACATGTCATTGAAATGGTCGTATAAGGTACCGAATTCAGTGTTCGGCGCGCGCCGGTCAATGGCATAGCCTCTCTGCCCGGACTGGACGGTGAGGTTTGCCTGCACCAGAGTCTCCACAGGCTTGGACACATGCCGCCGGAACAGCAGGATCATCACCAGCAGCAGCGGCAACACCATCAGCGTGGTCCCCAGCACCACCCAGATCAGCCAGGGATTGGCCTGCCAGATGGAGTATTCCTCCACGGCCACGGAAAAGGAAAAGGCATGTCCCTCCGCCTCCGTCCGGTAGGACGTCTCCGGCAGCGCGCTTTTTTCTTCCGGGACGATCTCGCCGCTTTCAAAGTCCTTCAGGCAAAAGACCGCATCATCCAGGCTGAGGAGGATATCCTCCGCCGGACCCACCGAGGACAGCGGCTGGAACAGAACAGAGGGCTCCAGCAGCATCACGATGGAGGCATAGGGCGCGAAGTGGCTGTCCAGCAGGTTCCGGGCCATGTACAGCTCCCCGTCCAGCAAGAGAAAGCGGATGTCCGTATCCGCCTCCGCCATGATCTGGAGGATCTCCGGGGTTTTGGCCCGGCACTCCCGGAGGATGTCGGCGCCGTTTTTTCCGCCGCCATACACATAGGCATCGGCATTGACCCGCTCGTCCCAAAAGCTGAGGAACACCGCCTTGTAAAGCTCCGCCCGGGAATAATTCTGGGCAAGATAATCGCTGATGCTGCGATAGAGCAGCACGATGTTCCCGCCCTGCTGATAGCCCCGATAGGCCGTGCGGACCACGCCGTCATAAGAGACCTCTTTGGAGTCTCCTATCGCAATCTCCAGCTCGCTGCTCACTTCCCGCAGGGCATACTGGGCCGCCGCGTCCAGCTCCTGCCGGGCAGACTGCTCATAGCTGTTGCTGATCAGGATGCCCGCCAGGGTCACCACCATCAGCATCGGCACCAGCCAGCACAGGACGATCAGCGTCAGCAGGCCGGTGCGCAGGGAGAGCTTCGGTTTTCTCACGCGCCTCACCTCCTCTCTTTTGAAAAAGTATAGCATAGTTCCCGGTGCGGGAAAAGGCTGTTTCTTTCTCCCGCGGGGAAGAAACAGCCTTTTGTTTATACCCGGATCCCGTTGATATAGACCGCCTTGCGGCGGAGAGCGGCGTCGCAGACCACAAAGTCCGCCCGCTTGCCCGCTTCGAGGGAGCCGACCTCCCCCTCTGCGCCGATCTCCCGCGCAGGGAGGATGGTGGCGGCCGCCACGGCCTCCTCCCGGGGGATCCCGAAGGCGATGGCAGACAGCATGCAGTCATACAGATCCGTGGCCGAGCCCGCAATGGTCCCGTCCGCGAGCCTTGCGATCCGCCCCTCGAGAAAGACGTCCTGCCCGCCCAGGGTGTACCGGCCGTCCGGCATGCCGCAGCAGCGCAGGGAATCCGAGATCAGGCAGATCCGCCCGGGAAACAGGCGGAAGGCCATGCGCACCGCCGCGGGGTGCACGTGCAGCCCGTCACAGATCAGCTCCGCGACGACCCTTCCTCGCTCCGAGGCGGCGCCGATCACGCCGGGAGCCCGGTGGTGGATCGGCGGCATGGCGTTGAAGAGATGGGTCAGGTGACTTGCGCCGGCGTCGAAGACGGCGCAGGCGGCCTCATAGTCGGCGTCCGTGTGGGCGATGGAGACGGTGCAGTCTTTGCTTGCCTTTTCGGCAAAGGACGCCGCTCCTTCCAGCTCCGCCGCCACATCGACGATGCGGATCAGCCCCCCGCAGCCCGCGTTCAGCCGGCAAAAAGCCGCATAGTCCGGCAGCTTCAGGAAGGCTCCGTTCTGCGCCCCCTTCTTTTTCTCCGAGAAGAAGGGCCCCTCCATGTGGATGCCCACAAGCCGCGCGGCCTTCGACCCCCGGGAGGCCCGGTAGGAAACCGCCGTGGCAAAGGCCTTTTCGAGCTGCTCATAGGGCAGCGTCATGGAGGTTGGCGCAAAGGAGGTAACGCCGTGCCGGGCATAGTAGTCCCCCATGCGCCTGAGGCTCTCCGGATCTCCGTCCGAAAAATCCGCCCCGTCACAGCCGTGGGTATGGATATCAATGAGGCCGGGGATCACATAGCTTCCCCGGAGATCGACTTCCGCTTCTCCCGCCGCTTCCTCCGCCGGGGCGAAGCGGCCGTCCCGCACAGAAAAGCTTCCGTATTCGAAGCGCCTGTCTTTGGTATACACATATGCGTTATGATAGACCATTTTTCATCCCTCCGGCAGACTGGCCGCCGCCACGCTCTGCCCTACGCGCCGCGTTTTTTCATCCGGCAGCATGACACAAAGTCGATCAAAAAGCGCAGGATATTCCTCCCGCAGGACCCTCCTGCACTCCGCCGCCAGCGTTTCCCCGCCGGCGCCGGAGGCCACACGGCCCAGCACCAGCAGCGTCCGCATCGGATATACAAGAGAATACAGCGCCAGCGTATGGGCGAGATATACGCCGATGGAGCGAAAGATCGCCAGCGCGGAATCGTTCCCCCGCTCTGCCAGCTTCTGTACTTCCTTCAGCTTCTCTGCCGGGGAGAGCGCCTCGGAAAGCGCGATCCCGGCGGCAGGCGCCAGCTTGATGACAGCGTCCTGGGAAAAGTATTTGCAGCCCACGCCAATATCCAGCGACCACTCGTCCTGCAGCGCCTGCTCATTGAGATCCACCGGCGCGAAGGCAAGCTCGTTGAGCCAGCCCAGCAGCTTTCCCTCTTCATTCACATAGCCGGTGGCCTCCGAGGTCCCCATGGCAAGGCCCATGACAGCGCCGCTGCCCAGACTCATGGCCCCGGCCAGGGCCGTCACGTCGCCGTCATTGGCAACGCGCAGCGGCACGTCGCCGATCTCCTTTGCCGCCCGCTCATAGATCGTTTTCACCTCGTCCCGCCGCTCACGGGGGACCTTCAGGAAGAGGGACGCGACCATGGGCCGGTTTCCCACGAACACGCCGGCGGAGGATACGCCGATGGCGTCCACCCGCGGCATTTTTGCGGCAGCCGTTTTGAAAGCCTGCACGATGCCGTCAAAGTGATACTGGGGGTCGCTCTGAAGTTTGGGAAACCAGACGACCTCCTCGGAATAGACCGTCTCCCCGTCGATCACGGCGGACACCTTCCGGTCGGAGCCGCCGGCGTCAAAGCCGATACGGCAGCCCTCCAGATGGCCGCCCGCGGAAACAGCCGTCTCGTGCGCTGCAGGAAAATGCCTTTCATCCGTGATGACGATCTCAAAAGGTCGCTCGTACACGTCCGTCATAAATCCGCTGTCGAAGGCTCTTGCGCCGCTCCCGGCGTAATCTGCCTGAAGCCTGCGGGCTTCCTCATCGCAGCCGCAGAGCGTAACGCGAAAGCCGCCCACGCTCCACAGCAGGAATTTTACCAGGCGCTCCACATAGCGCCGGTTCGCCTCTGCAAACTCCGGGCCCCGGAGATACGAACGATGCACATGCACCTTTCCCTCCTCCCGCTCCACCGCAACGGCAAAGGGGCTCCGCGCTTCGGACAGATAGGCCGCAGCCCAGACGCCGAACGGAAGAAAGCCCGGGTCCAGCTCCGGCATGTTTTTCACGCTGTATTCGATACCAAGATATTGCATTGCATCCTCCCCCCTGCTGTTTAGTATAGAGCTTTCCCCGCCCCGCCGAAAGGACTGCGGATGCCTCTTTTTGATTTTCTTTGTGAACTTGGTCGATCTGTTCTTTGGACACGCTCCAGCCCGCAAAAGAAATGATACCAGAAAGAGCGCCGATATGCCAGTACCCGCGCAGAGGTTTTCTCCCCCCTTTGCAAAGGCAGCTCAACGAACCTGCCAATACCGGGAAAATCCTCATTTAAGCTCAAAACCCGCAGGGCGCTCCGCGAGCCGCAGAGCACCGTTTTTTTAAGTGGAAAAATCCGTGGTGATGGTGTATAATAAATTACTTAATTTTTCGGGCGTGTTCAGCACGATGATAGTCGGCTTTGTTGTTTGCATGATTGTGGGTCTTCTATGCGTTGTGCTGGGTCTGTTACTTTGGAAAAAGCAGATGATCTCTCTTGTACATGACTATCACCATAAGAATGTACAGAAATCAGATGTGCCCGCCTATACACGCCTCATGGGGATCGGGCTTCTCCTGATCGGTATTGGGACTTGTCTCACGGGGATTATCAATCTCGCATTTCAGACAGGCGCAGGATGGATCGCGTTCGGCATCGGCTTTTTTGCTGGTATTGGATTGATGATCAA
>CAMOXK010000082.1 GCA_946629065.1 uncultured Clostridia bacterium | reverse complement strand
TGTGGGGCAGGTCCATGGCCTCGGTGACCCGGCCGCGGATGCCGAAGCTGCCGTCATCGGTGGTGACGGTGGGGGCCAGGCCCAGACGGAAGAACTCGTCCAGCAGGATCAGGTCTTCCCGGCTGGGAAAGCCCAGAATCACCCGGGGCGAGGCGCCCTGGGCCAGGAGGCGTTTGGCCAGACCCAGCAGGGGCGAAACACCGCTGCCGCCGCCGATGAGCAGGGGAGTGTCTCCTGCTTTGGCAAGGTCAAAGCCCTTACCGAGGCCGGTGAGCACGTCCAGCTTTGTCCCCACTTTCAGAGAGCGGAGAAGTTCGGTGCCCTTGCCCGCTTCCTCCACGATGAGGGAGAAGCTCTGTTCGTCCCAGTCGCAGACGGAGAAGGGGCGGCGGAGAAAGAAGCCCGGCAGAGAGAGGGAAACAAACTGCCCGGGACACTGGATGGCGGAGCAGTCTCCCCGCAGACGCAGGAGAGAGAAGCGATTGGTCAGCGCTTCGTTTTCGATCAGGGTAAAGGAAGATTGGTTCATAAATCAGGCGTCGATCGTGGAGACCGTGATGGTGGTCTCCTCCAAAACGTCCAGCAGCACCCGGACCGTGTCCAGAGAGGTGAAGATGGTGACGTTGTTTTCCGTGGCGCACATGCGGATGGCCACGCCGTCTTCAAAATGCTTGCCCCGCTGCAGGGCACGGGTATTGATGATATAGCTCACATAGCCGGCGCGGATGGAGTCCAGAATCTCCTCGCTGCCTTCGCTGATCTTGCGGCGGATACGGGTGCGGATGCCGTGCTGCTTGAGGAAGGTGGCCGTGCCCACGGTAGCCTCGATGTTGAAGCCCATGTCGTAGAAGCGGCGCACCAGGGGGAGAGCCTCCTCCTTGTCCTCATCCGCCAGGGTGACAAACACAGTGCCGTAGTTCTGCAGCTTCATGCCCGAGGCCTGCAGGGCCTTGTACATGGCGCGGGAGAGCTTGCCGTCGTAGCCGATGGCCTCGCCGGTGGACTTCATCTCCGGGCTGAGGTAGGCGTCCAGGCCCTTGATCTTGTTCCAGGAGAAGACCGGGACCTTCACATAGTGGCGTTTCTTTTCCTCGGGATAGAGATCGAAGATGCCCTGCTCCTTCAGGCTCTTGCCCATGATGACCTCCGTGGCGATGTCCGCCAGAGAGAAGCCCGTAGCCTTGGAGAGGAAGGGAACGGTGCGGGAGGAGCGGGGGTTCACCTCGATGATATAGACGTTTTCTTCTTTATCTACAATGAACTGAATGTTGAACAGGCCCTTGATGCCGATGCCCAGGCCCAGCTTCTTGGCATACTGAAGGATGATGCCCTTGACCTTGTTGGAGATGGAGAAGGAGGGGTAGACACTGATGGAGTCGCCGGAATGGACGCCGGTGCGCTCCACCAGCTCCATGATGCCGGGAACGAACACGTCCCGTCCGTCGCAGATGGCGTCTACCTCCACCTCCCGGCCCAGGATGTACTTGTCCACCAGCACGGGCTTATCCGCGTCGATCTCCACGGCAGTCTTGAGGTAGTGGCGCAGCATGTCCTCGCTGGCCACGATCTCCATGGCCCGTCCGCCCAGGACGAAGCTGGGCCGGACCAGCACCGGATAGCCGATGCGCTTTGCAGCGGCGATGCCGTCTTCAATGTTGGTCACGGCGGTGCCGGCTGGCTGGGGGATGTTCAGGGCGAGGAGGATCTTTTCGAAGCTGTCCCGGTTCTCCGCCCGCTCGATGGCTTCGCAGTCGGTGCCCACGATGCGCACGCCCCGGTCCATGAGGGGCTGGGCCAGGTTGATGGCCGTTTGCCCGCCCAGGGAGGCGATCACGCCCTCGGGCTGCTCAAAGTCCAGGATCGCCATCACGTGCTCCGGCGTCAGCGGCTCAAAATACAGCTTGTCGCCGGTGGTGTAGTCGGTGGAGACGGTCTCGGGGTTGTTGTTGATGATGATGGCCTCATAGCCGTTGCGCTTGATGGTCTGTACCGCGTGAACGGTGGAGTAGTCAAACTCCACGCCCTGACCGATGCGGATCGGCCCGGCGCCCAGGACCACCAGTTTCTTCTTGTCGGTGAGGCGGGAATCGTTCTTCCCTGTATAGGACGAATAAAGGTAAGCGATGTATTTGCCGGTGTGCAGGGTGTCCACCATGCGGAACACCGGCGTGATGCCAAGCTTGCGGCGCCGCTCGTAGATCTCCGTCTCGGAAAGGTTCCAGAAGCGGGCGATGCAGCTGTCGGAAAAGCCCATCTTCTTGGCCTCGCGGAGCAGGGCGGGGTCGTTGATGCGCTCTTTTAGAGACTTCTCCATGTCCACGATCTTCCGGAAGGACTCCAGGAAGAGCTCGGTGATGCTGGTGACCTCATGGAGCTTTTCAACGGAAACGCCCCGGCGCAGCAGCTCGAACACGGCGAACACGCCGTCATGCCGGAAATCGGAAAGATAGGAGAAAAGCGCCTCGTCCGACATCTCGTCGAACTTTGCCATATGGAAGTGATCCACGCCGATCTCCAGGGAGCACACGGATTTGAGCAGGCATTCCTCCAGATTGGAGCCGATGCCCATCACTTCGCCGGTGGCCTTCATCTGGGTGCCCAGGATGTTGGGGGCGGAGGTAAATTTATCGAAGGGAAAGCGGGGGAACTTGGCCACGATATAGTCAAGGCTGGGCTCCATGGCGGCGGTGCCGCCGGCCACGGGGATCTCCTCCAGCGCCATGCCCAGGGCGATCTTCGCCGTGACCCGGGCGATGGGGTATCCGCTGGCCTTGGAGGCCAGGGCGGAGGAGCGGGAGACCCGGGGGTTCACCTCAATGAGATAATACTCACTGCTGTTGGGGTTCAGCGCGAACTGTACGTTACAGCCGCCCTCGATCTTCAGCTCCCGGATGATCTTGATGGCGCTGTCGTTGAGCATCTTGAGATCGTGCTCGTTCAGGGAGAGAATGGGGGCCACCACGATGGAGTCACCGGTGTGCACGCCCACGGGGTCCACGTTTTCCATGCCGCAGATGGTGATGGCGCGGTCGTTGGAGTCCCGCATGACCTCAAACTCGATCTCCTTATAGCCCTTCACGCTCTTTTCGATCAGCACCTGGTGCACGGGGGACAGGCGGAAGGCGTTGACGCCGATCTCCTCCAGCTCCTGCTCGTTATAGGCAAAACCGCCGCCGGTGCCGCCCAGGGTGAAGGCGGGACGCAGCACCACGGGATAGCCGATATGCTCTGCCGCGGCTTTGGCCTCCTCCAGGTTATAGGTGATCTCGGAGGGGATCACCGGCTCGCCGATGGACTGGCACATCTCCTTGAAGAGCTCCCGGTCCTCGGCCCGTTCGATGCTCTCACTGCTGGTGCCCAGAAGCTTCACCCCGCACTCGCGGAGGATGCCCTTGCGCTCCAACTGCATGGCCAGGTTCAGACCGGTCTGTCCGCCGATGCCGGGGACGATGGCGTCCGGCCGCTCGTAGCGGAGGATCTTGGCCACATAGTCCAGGGTCAGGGGTTCCATATAGACCTTGTCGGCAATGGAGGTGTCCGTCATGATGGTGGCGGGGTTGGAGTTTACCAGCACCACCTCGTAGCCCTCTTCCTTGAGGGCCAGGCAGGCCTGGGTGCCGGCGTAGTCAAACTCCGCCGCCTGGCCGATGACGATGGGGCCGGAGCCGATGATCAGGACCTTCTTGATGTCAGTTCTTTTTGCCATGCTTACGCTCCTTCATAAACCGCGTGACCCTCAAACACCGTCTGCAGGCATTTGCCGAAAACCCTGCGGCCTGTGAAGGGACTTGCTTTTCCCTTGGACAGAAAGTCCGCGGGATCGATGGTATATTCTTGTTCCAGATCCCAGAGGGACCAGTCGTCTCCCAGAGGGAGACCGAAGCGCTCCCGGGGACGGTCCGAGAGCAGGGCAACCAGAGCCTCCAGACGGAGGACGCCTGGCTTTACCAGTTCCGTATAGAGCAGGGGAAAGGCGGTTTCCAGGCCCACGATGCCGAAAGCGCTGCGCTCCAGCCCCCGGGATTTTTCCTCCGCGCTGTGGGGCGCGTGGTCGGTAGCGATGCAGAGGATGTCCCCGTCGCAGAGCCCCTCCAGCAGGGCTTCCCGGTCCTCCCGGGCGCGCAGCGGCGGGTTCATCTTGAAGCGCCCGTCCTCCTGCAGGTCGTTTTCGTCCAGCAGCAGGTAGTGGGGCGCGGTCTCGCAGCTCACGTCCAGCCCGTCCCGCCGGGCTTCACGGATCAGGCGGAGAGATTCCTTCGTGGAGATGTGGCACACATGGTAGCCGCAGCCGGTTTGGGCCGCCAGCTCCAGATCCCGCGCCACCTGGCGCCATTCGCTCTCCGAGCAGATGCCCCGGTGGCCGTGGGCAGCGGCGTAAGCGCCGTCGTGGATGTAGCCGCCCCGGAGGAGCGAATTGTCCTCGCAGTGGGCCACGATCAGCTTGCCGAGCGCCTTGGCGCGCTCCATGGCTTCCCGCATCATGCCTTCGTCCTGGACGCCGTGGCCGTCGTCGGAGAAGGCGATCACATAGGGGGCCATGCCCTCCAGGTCCGCAAGCTCCTTCCCGGCCTCGTTCACGCTGATGGCGCCGTAGGCGCGCACGTCGATGGCCGCGTCCCGCCGGATGATGGCCAACTCTTCCTCCAGATGCTCCACGCTGTCCGGCACCGGGTTCAGGTTGGGCATGGCGCAGACCGCCGTGTAGCCGCCCCGGGCAGCGGCCAGGGAGCCGCTGCGGATGGTTTCCTTATAAGAAAAGCCCGGTTCGCGCAGGTGCACATGCACATCGCAAAAACCGGGCAGTTTGACATATCCAGTTTTGTCCTGACGGGGGAAGGCGCTGCAGTCTCCGGCGAAGGGCAGAATGCCCGCGCCGTCGATCTGCTTGAGCTTGCAAAGTACAGGCATGGCATAACCCTCCGAAAAACACAAAATTCCTTCCCGGAAAACCGACAAGGAACAACAAGTCCACGCCCCCAAACGGGACGCTTTTTTCACCCTTGCCGATCTCACAGGATCGCCTTAAAGATGCCCTGATTATAACGGTTTGCGCGGTTTTTTGTCAATCGGCAGAATGCACAGAAAAGAGAAGGGGAAAACGCTCATTTCCGACGCGCTTTCGGAGGGCAAATTCTGACCTTTTTTCGGGAAAGGGGAGCTTTTCCACACACTTGAGATACTGGACCATTTGCACAAAAGAGGAAACACACTTTTGTGCAGCTTGACGAGGGAAGATGAATTCGTCGTTTGGAATTCGGAATGCGGAATGGGAGAAAGGGAAACTATGACGGTCGATGGAGATGGAAACGATAGAGAGGGCAGAACTGTTCACATTGTCGGGTGGCCCGACGTTAATCTGAGGGATGCGAAGCCCACCCGGGATTCCGATGGCAGGAGGTGAGTTCACGACTTCATGCCCGGAAAAAGATACTGAGCAGGAACAGAGATTCAAAATGGAAATTAGGTAAACGCTGATCAAATCGTCTGCGGCGCCTCCCGGAAAATATGTGCTCTGATTTCGTCACTTTTTCTTGCAATACACAAAGTATTCCTGCGAAAAAGTGCCATCATCAGAACGCATATTTTCTCGGGATTCGCTCTTGCCGATTGAATCATCGTTTCCTTAGGAAAAACGTGAATATTTGCGCTTTTGAACAAAAACGAATTGGTAATTTTGTTCAAAAATACGGCTTGAAAAGAGTGGACTGCAATGGACAAAGAACCCGACCGGGAGTATAATACAAAAAGCGGAATGATTCTGCTCGTTCCGCAAAACGGATCGCTTTCCCGCCTTGCGGCGGGAAAAAGAATTGAAGGAGGAGAAACATGAAAAAGGTATTTGCACTGCTGCTTGCACTTGCCATGATCTTTGCCCTGGCCGCCTGCGGCGAGGCCAAGACCGAAGCCAAGACCGATGCTGCCGCCGAAGGCGAGCTGAGTGACCTCATCAAGGCCGCCCAGGCCGAGGGTGAGCTGGTGGTCTACGGCTCCTGCGAGGAGGAGTACCTGGCTGCTGCCACTGCCCACTTCCAGGAACTCTATGGCATCAAGACCTCTTATCAGCGCCTGTCCACCGGTGAGGTCCAGGCCAAGATCGAAGAGGAAAACGGCAATCCTTCCGCCGACGTCTGGTTCGGCGGCACTACCGACCCCTACAACGTGGTCGCGGCTGAGGGCCTTCTGGAGCCCTATGCGGCTGTCAACGCTTCCCATCTGACCAGCGACATGTACAAGCACCCCGACAACATGTGGTTCGGCATCTACAAGGGCATCCTGGGCTTCATGGTCAACACCAGTGAGCTGGAGCGCATGGGCCTGGAGGCTCCCCAGGATTGGCAGGATCTGCTGAAGGATGAGTACAAGGGCCTGATCTGGCTGTCCAACTACAACACCGCCGGTACTGCCAAGCTCGTCATCAACACCATGATTCAGAAGTACGGTCACGACGAGGGCATCCAGTACCTGGTAGACCTGGACAAGAACATCGAAGTCTACA
>CAMOXK010000081.1 GCA_946629065.1 uncultured Clostridia bacterium | reverse complement strand
CGGCGATGATGGCCTTGTCCTCGGTCATGAGGAGGATGGTCATGGAGCCGTCGATCCGCGCCTGGGCATGGCGGATGCCGTCGGCCAGATCCTTCCCCTCGTTGATGAGGGCGGCTACCAGCTCTGTGCTGTTGACCCGGCCGGAGCCCATGGCCATGAACTGGTGATCTCCCCTGGAGAAATAGTCCTGCACCAGCTGCTCGGCGTTGTTGATCTGGCCCACGGTGGTGATGGCGTAGGTGCCCAGGTGGGAGCGGATCAGCAGGGGCTGGGGGTCGGCGTCGCTGATGCAGCCGATGCCGATGCAGCCGGCAAAGTCCGGCAGGTCCTTTTCAAAGCGGGTGCGGAAGGGGGTGTTGGCAATGGAGTGGATCTCCCGGGTGCAGCCCTTCTCCTGGCTCCACACTGCCATGCCGGCGCTGCGGGTGCCCAGATGGCTGTGATAGTCCGTGCCGAAGAACACGTCCATCACGATATCGCGGTGGGAGACCGCGCCGAAGAAACCGCCCATTATGCGAAGAACAGCTCGGACAGGGTCATCGGATCGATGTACGCGCCGTCCTTGTATACGCGCATGTTGCCGGAGGCAATCTCATCGATGAGCATGACCTTGCCGTCGGCGTCGTAGCCGTACTCAAACTTGATGTCATAGAGGACCAGACCCCGGGCGGCCATCTCGTCGGCCACGATCTGGGTGATCTTCTGGGTCATGTCCTTGATCTCGTCATACTGCTCGCCGGTCATGACGCCCAGCACGATGAGGCCGTCCTTGGTGACCAGGGGATCGCCCTTGGCATCGTCCTTGAAGGTCATTTCCACGTAGGCGGGCAGATCGGCGCCGGTCTCAATGTAATCGCCGTAGCGGCGGATGAAGGAACCGACGGCCTTGTGGCGGCAGATGACCTCCAGACCATGACCGAAAACCTTGGCGGGCAGAACTTCCATGGTGGTGTTCTTGAGATCGGCGGAGACAAAGTGAGTGCGGATACCGGCGGCGTTGATCTTCTCGAAGAAGTAGATGGACATGCGCAGGTTCACATCGCCCACGCCTTCGATGGTGAGGCCGACGCTGTTCTCGCCCGGATCGAAGACGCCGTCCTTGCCGGTGCAGTCGTCCTTGAACTTGAGCAGGTAGTTGCCATTCTCCAGGGCGTAAACATTCTTGGTCTTGCCGGTGTAAACGAGTTTGTTTTCCATAGTGATCTATCTCCTTTTGATTAGAATACAGAATGGGGAACACCCCTACCGCCCCAGTGTTCGCACTGGGGCACCTCCCCCAAAGGGGGAGGCAAGGGGAGGGATATTCTTGCTTCCCCCTTTGGGGGAAGTGGCCGAAGGCCGATAGGGGGGGTCACAGCCTTGCTGCGATACCGGCGTCCTTTTCCAGGACCTTGGCGGTATCGGCGGCGCGCTTGGCGGAAAGACGCTGGGCCAGGGCCGCGTCCTCCACCGCCAGGATCTGGGCGGCGAGGAGAGCGGCGTTGGCGCCGTTGTTCACGCCCACGGTGGCCACGGGGATGCCGGAGGGCATCTGCACGGTGCTCAAAAGCGCGTCCATGCCGTCCAGCGCTGGGCCCTTGCAGGGAATGCCGATGACGGGAAGGGTGGTGTTCGCGGCGATGGCGCCGGCCAGATGGGCGGCCATGCCCGCGGCGGCGATGATCACGCCAAAGCCCTTTTCCCGGGCGGAGAGGGAGAAATCCCGGGCCTCCACAGGGGTGCGGTGGGCGGAATAGACATGGACCTCAAAGGGGATCTCCAGGGCGCGGAGCTGGTCCACGGCCTTCTGGATCACGGGCAGATCGCTGTCGCTGCCCATGACGATGCCGACTTTTTTCATCGTTCTGCGCTCCTTACTTGATGGTGGGGGAGGTGTCCTTCTGCAGCACGTCGTGGGCGCCGCCCTCCACGATGGTGGTGGCGGAGACCAGCGTCAGCACGGCCTTCTCCTGGAACTCGGGGATGGTGAGGCAGCCGCAGTTGCACATGGCGTGGCGGACCTTGGAGAGCGTCATGGCCACGTTGTCCTTCAGGGAGCCGGCGTAGGGCACATAGGAATCCACGCCTTCCTCGAAGCTCAGCTTCTTGTCGCCGCCCATGTCGTAGCGCTGCCAGTTGCGGGCACGGGCAGAGCCCTCGCCCCAGTACTCCTTGTAGTAGGTGCCGCCGATGTTGACCTTGTTGGTGGGGCTCTCGTCGAAGCGGGCGAAGTAGCGGCCCAGCATCACGAAGTCCGCGCCCATGGCCAGGGCCAGGGTGATGTGATGGTCATAGACGATGCCGCCGTCGGAGCAGACGGGAACGTAAATGCCGGTCTCCTCAAAATAACGGTCCCGCTCGGCGCAGACGTCGATGAGCGCGGTGGCCTGACCGCGGCCGATGCCCTTGGTCTCCCGGGTGATGCAGATGGAGCCGCCGCCGATGCCGACCTTCACGAAGTCCGCACCGCACTCGGCCAGGAAGCGGAAGCCCGCGGCGTCCACCACGTTGCCGGCGCCGACCTTCACGCTGTCGCCGTAATGCTCCCGGACCCAGGAGAGAACGAAGCGCTGCCAGTCGGTAAAGCCCTCGGAGGAGTCGATGCAGAGCACGTCCGCGCCGGCCTCCAGCAGAGCGGGAATGCGCTTTTCATAGTCCCGGGTGTTGATGCCGGCACCAACGACGTAGCGCTTGTGGGCGTCCAGCAGCTCGTTGGGGTTCTGCTTGTGACTTTCGTAGTCCTTGCGGAAAACAAAGTAGCAGAGACGGCCGTTGTCGTCGATGATGGGCAGGGAGTTCAGCTTGTGCTCCCAGATGATGTCGTTGGCTTCCTTGAGAGTGGTGCCCTCCTTGGCCCAGATCAGCTTTTCAAAGGGGGTCATGAAGGTGGAGACCTTGGTGTCGGGCTCCATGCGGCTCACGCGGTAGTCGCGGCTGGTGACAACGCCCACCAGCTTCCCTTCGGCGGAGCCGTCCTCAGTGACGGCGATGGTGGCGTGACCGGTGCGCTCCTTCAGCTCCAGCACATCCCGCAGGGTGGCATCCGGACTCAGGTTGGAGTCGCTGCGGACAAAGCCGGCCTTGTAGCTCTTGGCCCGGCGGACCATGGCCGCCTCGTCCTCAATGCTCTGGGAACCGTAAATGAAGCTGACACCGCCTTCCTTGGCGAGAGCAACAGCCAGACGGTCGCCGGAGACGGACTGCATGATGGCGGACACCATGGGGATGTTCATCTTGATGGGGCAATCCTCTTCGCCCTTGCGGAACTTCACCAGAGGGGTGGCCAGGTTGACCTTTTCGGAGCGGCAGCTGATGGGGGTGTAGCCGGGGATCAGCAGATATTCGTTAAAAGTATGGGAGGGTTCGTTGATGATCTTTGCCATGTCATTTCTCCTTTTCTGTGCAATTGCGAAATACATTTCGCAATTGAGTACTCGCGCATGCGTCAGAAGAAGCTCGCGGCGCTCCGTTTCCATGGTTTGCGTAAGAGCCACGAAAACTGCGCTCTGCTCTCTCCTTCTTCCTTCCAAAATCAAAGCGGACGCTTTGATTTTGAGAGGAAAACGGAAGGAACGGATATGCAGCTTTCCCGGCTCTTCGAAACCGGGGAAGCGAAATGAAGTGAGTTTCGTTTGACGACGGCGCGAGGCCTCGCTCAGCTCGGCTCAGGGTGTTTTTGAGAAAGCAAAGCTCCCTCAAAAACGAATTTCAATTCCCTTCGGGGCACATAACCAAGCTTGCTCAAAGTTTTTGCAATTGCCTATATATTTTGTGCTTTTCAGTTTGCTTTGGTTTCGCAGTAGAGGCAGCGGTAAACCTTGTGCTTGCGGTCGGTGAGGACGAAAACATGCTTGAGCTCCTGCTCGCAGGAGGTGATGCAGCGGGGGTTCTTGCAGAAGATGACGTTGGTAAGGGTCTCGGGCATGTCGATGCGTTTCTTCTCCACGAGCACCCCGCCTTGAATGATGTTGACGGTGACGCCCGGGTCCACATAGCCGATCACGTCCAGATTCACGGGAATGTCGGCGTCGATCTTGATGATGTCCTTCTTTCCCTGTTTGTCACTGTGCACGTTCTTGATGATGGCCACGGAGCAGTCCAGCTTTTCCAGCCCCAGCAGGTCGTAAAGCCGCATGCCAAGGCCCGCGGTGATGTGGTCGATGACGATACCGTTCTGGATGGAGTCAATGTTCATAGGGTTCCGGCCTCCTTCAGAAGCTTCATGATGAGCGCCATGCGCATGTACTTGCCGTTGAGGACCTGCTTGAAGTAGCAGGCGCGGGGATCGTCGTCAATGGCGACGCTGATCTCGTTGACGCGGGGCAGGGGATGCAGGATGGAGAGGTCGGGCTTTGCGTTTTTGAGTTTGTCCGGGGTGAGAATGTAGCTGTCCTTCAGGCGGAGGTAATCCTCCTCGTTGAAGAAGCGTTCCCGCTGCACGCGGGTCATATAGAGGATGTCCAGCTCCGGCATGGCGCCTTCCAGATCGGTGGTCTGGGTGTAGGGGATGCCCTTTTCTTTCAGGGCGTCCTTCTTCACATAGCTGGGCAGCTTCAGCTCCTCGGGGGAGATGAGCACAAAGTTGAGTCCCTCATAGCGGCTGAGGGCGGAGATGAGGGAGTGGACGGTGCGGCCGAATTTCAGGTCGCCGCAGAGGCCCACGGTGAGATGGTCGAAGCGGCCTTTTTCCCGGTAGATGGTGAGCAGGTCCGCCAGAGTCTGGGTGGGGTGGTTGTGTCCGCCGTCTCCGGCGTTGATGACGGGGATGGAGGCGGCGTTGGCCGCCACCAGGGGGGCGCCCTCCTTGGGATGGCGCATGGCGATGATATCGGCATAGCAGCTGATGGTCTTGGCGGTGTCAGCCACGCTCTCGCCTTTGGCGGCGGAGCTGTTCTGGGCCGCGGAAAAGCCGATCACATTGCCGCCCAGCTCGTACATGGCGGCCTCGAAGCTGAGCCTTGTGCGGGTGGAGGGCTCGAAGAACAGGGTGGCCAGCTTCTTGCCGTGGCAGACCTCGCTGTACTTTTTGGGGTCGGCGATGATGTCATTGGCAACGTCCACCAGCTCCAGCAGCTCCTCGGTGGTGAAATCCAGAATGTTGATGAGATGTCTCATGCCTTAGTTCCTCCAGCTTTCGTCGTTGGGGTTGTCGCGAAACGCCAGCAGGCGGCGCTCATCCTCGGGGCGGATATAGCCCTCTTCGGCGGCCACGCGGGCGATGACGTCAAAATTGGTGAGGCTGTGGTTTTCCACGTCGGCGGCGGCCAGACGCTCCAGCCCCCGGCGCATGCCGTAGGTGAAGATGCTGACCACGCCCAGCACCTGGGCGCCCGCCTCCCGGAGAATGTCCACCACCTCCAGGACGCTGCCGCCGGTGGAGATGAGATCCTCCACCACCACCACCTTCTGGCCCGGCTCCAGCCGGCCCTCGATCTGGTTTTTCCGGCCATGGTCCTTGGCGCCGGAGCGGACGTAGCCCATGGGCAGCCCCATGAGCCAGCCCACGATGGCGGCGTGGGCGATGCCGGCGGTGGAGGTGCCCATGATGACCTCAGCCTCGGGGAAATTCTCCCGCACCAGCGAGACCAGGCCGCTTTCCACGTCCTGGCGGACGGCCTGATCGCTGAGGGTCAGGCGATTGTCGCAGTAAACGGGACTCTGGATGCCGCTGGCCCAGGTGAAGGGCTCGTCCGGCCGAAAAAACACGGCCTTGATGCGCAGCAGATCCCGCGCGATGATTTCTTCTCTCATCCCAAAAACTCCTTTCGGCATCTCTGCCAGGCGGCAACGGGATCCTCCGCCTGGGTGATGGGACGGCCCACCACGATATAGTCCGAGCCCAGCTCTCTGGCCCGGGCGGGGGTGGCGATGCGCTTCTGGTCATCCTTTCCCGCGTCGGCAAAGCGGACGCCGGGGGTGACGGTGAGAAAGCTCTCGCCGCAGACCGCATGGACCTTGCCCGCCTCCAAAGGAGAGCAGACCACCCCGTCCAGCCCCGCCTGCGCGGCGTTATGGGCGTAGGAGAGGACCACATCCTCCAGGGGCTTTTCGATGAGCAGCTCCTCGGTCAGAGCTTGCTGGTCGGTGCTGGTGAGCTGGGTGACGGCGATGAGCAGGGGCCGTGTCCCGTCGGGACGGGTGAGACCCTCCAGGGCGGCGGCCATCATGGCCCGGGAGCCGGCGGCGTGGAGATTCACAATGTCCACATCCAGGCCGGAGAGCACCCGCATGGCCTTTTTCACGGTGTTGGGAATGTCGTGCAGCTTCAGATCCAGAAAGATCCGGTGGCCCCGGGCCTTGATCTGGCGCACGATCTCAGGGCCGACCGCATAGAACAGCTCCATGCCGATCTTCACAAAGGGCTTTTCTGTGCCGAAACGGTCCAGAAAAGCAAGAGTCTCCGCGGCGCCGGGAAAATCGCAGGCGATGATGACATCTTTAGCCATGTGCTCCTCCTATGATCTCACGGATATTTTCAGCTCCCATCCGGTCCAGGACCGCGGGGAGCGCTTCGATGATTTTG
>CAMOXK010000080.1 GCA_946629065.1 uncultured Clostridia bacterium | reverse complement strand
GGCGACGCCGAGAAGGCCGTCAACTACGGCGCGGCCCACGGCGCGCTGGCCATGACCACGCCGGGCGACACCTCGATGGCCAGCCTCAAAGAGGTTGAGGCCGTCATGGGCGGCGCCGGCGCCCGCGTCAAGCGCTGAGAGGGCAGGGCCATGAAAGCGTTTATGGATCGGGACTTCCTGCTCTCCACGGAGACGGCGAGGCATCTGTATCATGATTTTGCGGTGCCCATGCCCATCATCGATTTTCATTGCCACCTCAGCCCGCAGGAGATCTTTGAGGACCGGCAGTTTGAGAACATCACCCAAGTATGGTTGGGCGGCGACCACTACAAATGGCGGCTGATGCGCTCGGCCGGCGTGGACGAGAAATACGTCACCGGCGACGCGAGCGATCGGGAGAAGTTCCAGAAGTGGGCGGAGACCCTGGGCCTTGCCGCCGGCAACCCCCTCTACCACTGGAGCCATCTGGAGCTGCGCAACTACTTCGGCTATGAAGGCGCGCTGAACGGCGACACGGCCGAGACGGTCTGGCAGCTCTGCAACAAGAAGCTGAAAACGCTCTCCGCCCGGCAATTGATCGTAAATTCCAAAGTGAAAGCCCTCTGCACGACCGACGACCCGGCCGATTCGCTGGAATGGCACAAAAAAATCGCCGAGGACAAAAGCTTCGGCGTGAAGGTGCTGCCCAGCTACCGGCCCGACAAGGCCATGGGGATCGAAAAGGCGGACTATCTGGACTACCTGAAAAGACTGGGCGAGATCGGGAGCTTCGTTCAGCTGGCGGAGGTGCTCAAGGCGCGGCTGGCCTTCTTCGTGGAAAACGGCTGCCGGGTCTCCGACCACGGCATGGAATCCGTGCCCTACGCCCCCGCCGCGGCGGAGCAGATCGAGGCGATCTTCCAAAAGCGCCTCGCGGGCGAGCTGCCCACGGACCGTGAGGCGAAGCAGTTCAAGACCGCGCTGCTGCTGGAGCTTGGACGCGAATACCACCGCCTCGGCGTGGTGATGCAGCTCCACTTCGGCGTCATCCGGGACAACTCCCACCGGGTATTCCGCGCCCTGGGGCCGGACGCCGGCATCGACTCCATCGGCGATCAGCCCTCCATCAAGGACCTGGCGGCCTTCCTGGGCGCGCTGGACGACACGGGCGAGCTGCCGAAAACGATCCTGTATTCTCTCAATCCCAACGACAACGCCGCCCTGGTGACGGTCATGGGCGCCTTTCAGACCGGAGAGGCCGTGGGCAAGGTGCAGCACGGCAGCGCCTGGTGGTTCAATGACCACAAGCAGGGCATGCTGGAGCAGCTGACGACCCTGGCCGCGGACGGCTATCTCGCCGGCTTCGTGGGCATGCTGACCGATTCGCGCAGCTTCCTCAGCTACGCAAGGCACGAGTATTTCCGCCGGATCCTCTGCGAGCTGCTCGGCTCTTGGGTGGAAAACGGCGAATATCCCAACGACGACAAGGCCCTGCGCACCATCGTCGAGGGCATTTCCGTCAAGAATGCGGAGACCTATTTCAATCTGTAAAGGCGGGGAAACGATATGGCGCTGCACGTGATGGAGGAGGCCAACCGCTGTCTCGGCTGCAAAAAACCGCGCTGCCGCGAGGGTTGCCCGATCCACACCAACATTCCGGAGGTCATCCGTCTCCTGAAAGACGGCAGGCTCAACGACGCGGGCCGGATGCTCTTTGAGAACAACCCGCTCACGACGGTCTGCTCTATCGTCTGCAACCACGAAAAGCAGTGCGAGGGGCACTGCATCCGCGGCATCAAGGACGTTCCGGTACACTTTTCCGTGATCGAAAACTACATCTCGACGACCTACGCCAACCAGATGGTGGCCGGGCCCGCCCCCTCCAACGGGCGGAAGGTCGCCATTATCGGGGCGGGGCCCTCGGGGCTCACCATCGCGGTGATCCTCGCCCGCTACGGCTATCAGGTCACGATCTTTGACAGCAAGGACAAGATCGGAGGCGTGATGCGCTACGGCATCCCCGACTTTCGTCTGCCCGACGCCGTGCTGGACGACTTCGCCTACCGCCATCTCGAGCTGAAGGGCATCCGTTTTCGCCCCAACACCACGATCGGCGGCGCGATCAACCTGGACGATCTGTTCCGCGACGGCTATCAGAGCGTCTTCGTCGGCGCGGGACTGTGGCGGCCGAAGACGCTGCACATCAAGGGCGAGACCCTGGGGCACGTCGCCTTCGCGATCAATTATCTTGCTTCGCCTAAGGCCTTCCGCTTGGGGGAGCGCGTGATCGTCATCGGCTCGGGAAACTCCGCCATGGACTGCGCCCGCACCGCGATCCGCAACGGCGCGCACTACGTCACGGTCTTCAACCGCCGCGACAAGATCGCCGCCAGCGACTATGAGTCCAGCTACGCCAAGCTCGAGGGCGTGGAGTTCGAGATGATGAAGAGCCCGGTGGAGATTCGGGACGACGGCGTCGTCTTCGCGGATAACGAATACGACGAAAACGGAAAACTCCGCCCGATACCGGGCTCGGAAAAGCTCTACCCCTGCACCGGCGTCATCGTTGCCGTCAGTCAGGAGCTGGGCAGCAATATCCTCAACACCACAAAGGATCTTGAAAAGGAGCGCTCCGGCGTTATCACCGTGGACGAGGATGGGAACACCTCCCGCCCCGGTGTGTTCGCAGCCGGCGACGTGGCCCACGGCGCCAGCACGGTGGTCCACGCGGTCGAAAACGGCAAGCGCGTGGCGGAGGCGATGCATGCGTATATGCAGTCTCTGCCGATGCCGAAACCTTCCGCATACGCGGACGTTCCCCGCGTCGAACCGCTTCATTCTTCCGTGCTCGCCGAGAAGATCATCCGCGCAGAATAGAAGGAGGGGACGTCTTCGTGAAGGAGCAGCGTCAGTATTCCGACAACAAACTGCACATGTTGAAAATGCTGTCCAGGATGTATCCGAATCTGCGCGCCGCCGGTACGGAGATCATCAATCTGCAGGCCATTTTGAACCTGCCCAGGGGATGTGAGCATTTTATCTCCGACGTCCACGGGGAGCACGAAGCTTTTCTGCACATCCTCAACTCCTGCTCCGGCGTGGTGCGCGAGCGGATCGACCTGCTTTTTGCCGACAGCCTCTCTCCGCAGGATAGGGCGCAGCTGGCCACCCTGATCTACTATCCGGAGGAGAAGCTGGAGCAGCTCTGCGCGCAGATCGAGGATCCGGACGAGTGGTACCGCGTCACCCTCCACCGGCTCATCGAGGTCTGCCGCCTGATGAGCGAGCGGTATTCCCGCAGCAAGGTCCGCAAGGCCATGCCGCCGGATTACGCCTATATCATCGACGAGCTGCTCTACACCCACGGGGAAGAGATCGACAAGCGGGATTACTTTGAAAACATCATCCAGACCATCATCGAGATCGACCAGGCGCCGGAATTTATCGCGGCGGTCTGCGCCCTCATCAAATGGGCGGCGGTGGATCACCTGCATCTGGTAGGCGATATCTTTGACCGCGGGCCCCGGGCGGACGTGATCATGGACTCCCTTCTGGCGCACCACAGTGTGGACGTCCAGTGGGGCAACCATGACGTGCTGTGGATGGGCGCAGCCTCCGGCAGCCGCACCCTCGTGGCCACTGTGCTGGCCAACTCCATCCACTACAACAATCTTGAGGTGGTGGAGACCGGCTACGGGATCTCTCTGCGGCCACTGTCGGTGTTTGCCAATGAGGTCTATTCCAGGTGTGACGTCAGCCGCTTTGCAGTCAAGCTGAACGAGCAGGACGAGGCAAGTGCGACCGAGAAGGACAAGCTGCTCTCGGCGCGCATGCACAAGGCCATCACCGTCATCCTCTTCAAGCTGGAGGGACAGAAGATCCTGCGCCATCCGGAGTACCGCATGGATGACCGCCTGCTGTTGGATAAGATCGATTACGAGCGCCGCAGCATCTGCATCGACGGCGTGGAGTGGCCGCTGGCGGACACGGACTTTCCCACGGTGGATCCCGCCGATCCCTACACCCTGACCGCGGAAGAGAGCGCGGTCATTGACCGGCTCACCGACTCCTTCCGACACAGCGAGAAGCTGCAGCGGCACGTGAGCTTTCTGTACTCCAGCGGCAGCCTCTACAAGATCTACAACGGGAATCTTCTCTTCCACGGCTGCATCCCGCTGACAGAGACGGGAGAACTGATGTGCTTCCGGCTCGACGGCGTCGAGCGCCGCGGCAAGGATTTCCTGGACTATCTGGACACGGCCGCCCGCCGGGCATACTACCTGAGATACGGCTCGGCAGAGCGAAAGCTGGCGATGGATCTGCTGTGGTTCCTCTGGGCGGGGCGCAACAGCCCCATTTTCGGCAGAGACCGCATGACCACCTTTGAGAGACGGCTCATCGACGACCCCAAAGCCTGGACGGAGCCGAAAAACGCCTACTACACGCTCTATGAGGATCCGGAAATCTGCGAGAAGATCCTGCGGGAGTTCGGTTTGGAAGGGCCGCACTGCCACATCATCAACGGGCACGTGCCGGTCAAGGCCCGCAAGGGGGAGAGCCCGGTCAAGGGCGGGGGCAAGCTGATCGTCATCGACGGCGGCTTCTGCAAGGCGTATCAGCCAACCTCGGGCATCGCGGGCTACACGCTGATCTGCAATTCCCGCTCCCTGCGCATCGTGGCCCACCAGCCTTTTGTGGGCCGTGAGCGGGCGATCCGGGAAAACTACGATATCGCCTCCCAGACGACGATCTTTGAGCGCATGGAAGCCCGGCAGAAGATCCGCGAGACGGATATCGGGCGGGAGATCCAGGCGAGGATCGACGACCTGAATCTGCTTCTGAAGGCCTACAGGGACGGCGTCATTCGGGAGAACGATCGTCCGACTGCCGTGAAATAAACGACGGGTAAGGGCGTTTTTGGCGTTCAAATCCTTTTTGGAGAATGCGCAGATCCGATCCCGAAGCCGATGATTGAGGAGCATGTACAACTTTGGTAAAACATAAAGAGAAACCTTGCAGGAATCCACAATTGAATCCGGAGAAAAGAGAGCGTCGTATAATGAGATCGGATAAGAACGGCGTACGATAATGCAGGACAAAAAGATGACAGAAAGGCAAATGACAAGAGAATCATCCAATCGGTAGAGCGGGTAGTCAGTATCCTGGACTATCTGGCGAAAAAGCCCAGAGGTGAGCGGCTGTCCGTCATAGCCAGAGAACTGGGACTCAATAAAAGTACGGCCTTTGGGCTGGTGAGTTCCCTGGAGGCGCTGGATCTGCTCTCCCAGGACGAGAAGACCGGCCGCTGTTCTCTGGGGGTCAAGCGCCTGCACTACGGCGCGGCCTACTATTCGGCATAACATTTTGACACCTGATATTTCTCGCCCTTTTCACTCCCTTCTCTCCGCCGCGGGCGGGCCTTCGGGCCCTCCCGCGGCAATTCTGTTTTCGGACAGCAAAGACCACCTGCTCAGCAGGTGGTCTTCACGGTTTATATAAGCGTTCTGACTCTGACCGGGAGCCTCGGCGAGAACGCCGTGCGCTCCGGTGAGCCAATCGAACACCGTCGGTGCGCTATTCCGTGCCGACGGCGTTTGATACCTGGCGCCGCACGATGTCGATAAAATCGCGGGTGTAGCGGGAGACGTAGCTGCCCTTGCGTGTGGCGGCGACAAAATCGGTCACGACCCGCGGCTCGCCGAAGCTGTAGCAGTCGATGGGCCGCGTCTCGGCTCGATGCCGCAGATGGGCCTCGTGGACAAAGGACACGCCGTAACCCAGGGCGACAAGCTCCATGATGGCAGGGAGATTACCGGTACAGGTCACATTGTCATATTTGATTTTTTCTTCCTTCAAAATGGCGTCCAGGATCTGCCGGGTGCGCTGCTGAGGCCGCATCATGATGATCTGTTCGTTCTTGAGCAGGGGCAGCTCCAGCTTCGGATAGCGGCTGGCGGGATTCGGCTTTGCGAAGCGGCCGAGCGGGTGACCCGCGCAGGTGCAGATCAGCAGCTCATCCTTGCCCAGTGTCTCGTATTGGATCTGCGGGTTCAGTTCGCTCGGCTTGGAATAAAAGGCCGCCTCCACCTGCCCGTCCAGCAGCCTCCGGTCGTTCTCATCGGAGTTGCCCTCGAACACGTTGACCTTCACGTTTGGGTGCGTCCGATGAAACTCCGGCAGCGTGCAGGGAAGCATATAGGTGCAGCGCATACTGGCGAAGGCTACGCTTACTTCGCCGACCTCGCGTTTGACGATGTCGGCCATCTCTGCGTCCAGATCTCCTTTGAGCGCGAGGATCTGCGACGCTTTCTCCATATAGCGCTCCCCGGCGTGGGTGAGTAGATAACGGTTGCCTACGCGGCGAAAGAGTTTCAGCCCAAACATGCCTTTATGTTGTCAAAACACAGGGAATTCCAGTGATTCACAAAAAATGCACCATCGTAAAAAGAATTGCATGGTGGCTTCACTGGGATTGTCACGGAATCCAATAAACTGCAGATAGAAAAATAAAAAAGGTGTTGGTATAGTGAAGCCAGCTCAAAACCCCAGCCGTGAGAGGTCAAACT
>CAMOXK010000079.1 GCA_946629065.1 uncultured Clostridia bacterium | reverse complement strand
GCACATATTTTCCGGGAGGCGCCGCAGACGATTTGATCAGCGTTTACTTAGTTTCTAGTTTTGAGATTTGAGTTTAAAGGGAGCGGAATGAGCTCCTTCTGACGAAGTGAGGTGGTCGAGATGCAAAAGAAGATCCCTATGCGGCAGTGCCTCGGCTGCCGTGAGATGAAGCCCAAACGGGAGCTGATCCGCGTGGTCCGCTCGCCGGAGGGCGAGATCAGCCTGGATTTCCGGGGAAAGGCCAACGGCAGGGGCGCATACCTTTGCCCCAACGCAGAGTGCTTGAAAAAGGCCGTTCGGGCCAAGGCACTGGAGCGGGCATTTGAAACGGCCATTCCGGCGGAGATTTATGATCGCCTGCGCGAGGAAATGGAGCGAGGCGAATGAGAGAGAAAATATTGAACCTTCTGGGAATGATGCGCCGGGCCAATGCCATTACCCTTGGCGAAGACAAGGCGGCAGAGATCGTTCGAGCGGGCAAGGCAAAGCTCTTGCTTCTTGCGTCGGATGTTTCGGAAAACGCCGCAAGGAAGGCGGAAAACCTGGCAAACGGAAGGAATGTACAGCTTTTGTCCCTGCCTTTCAGCAGGGAAGAGCTCGGGGCCGCTCTCGGTTTAGGGGGCTGCAGCGTGGCTGCGGTGACGGACCTGGGTTTTGCCTCAGCCTGGATGAAGCTGCTGGCAGCCCAGTGGCCGGAGCGATACGCCGAGACCGCCAAGGCTGTGGAAGAGCGCCGGGAAAAGGCGGTCAGGAGAAAGAACCAGAAGGGTTCAAAGCGAGAAGGTACAAGGAGGACTAACGTATGAGCATGGTGAAATATCGCGTACATGAGGTGGCGAAGGATTTCGGTGTGGGTTCCAAGATCATTACCCAGATCCTGACGGATTATATCGCGCCGCCGAAGAACCATATGCAGGTCCTGGAAACGCCTGAGCTGGATGTGATTTTTGAATATATGACCCAGCACAACCAGGTCGCAAGCCTGGAGGAAGTGTTCCGGGTCACTGCTCCTGCGAAGCCTGCCGAGAAGGCCGAGGAGCCCAAAGCTGCGGCCAAGCCCGCCCAGGGGCAGCAGAACCAGGGCAAAGCTCCCGCGAAGCCTGCCGCGCCTGCGCAGACTCCCGCTGCGGCGTCTGCTCAGCAGCCCCGGCAGGAGAAGAAGGAGAAGACCCACACGCCGCGCCAGGTGGCCGAAAAGCGTGTGGTGGATACCCGCGGCGGCGCTGCCGTGAACATTGAGAAGTACAACGAGAAATTCGAGGACATGGGCGACGCCAAGGTTGGCAATAATAACAACATGCGCCGCGGCAACAAGGAGAAGATCCAGTCCAAGGCCAAGCAGCGCGGCCAGCAGCCCTCCAACAAACGCCGCCAGGAAGAAAAAGACAAGATGCAGCGCCTGCAGCTGGAGATCGCCCGCAAGCAGCAGCTGAAGGTAGAGATCCCCGAAGAGATCTCTGTTGGCGAGCTGGCCACCCGGATGAAGAAATCCGCGGCCGAGGTCATCAAGCAGCTGATGAAACTTGGCGTCTTTGCCTCCGTCTCTGAGATCATCGATTACGATACCGCGGCTCTGGTTGCCATGGAGCTGGGCTGCAAGGTGGAGAAGGAAGTCATTGTCACCGTGGAGGAGCGGCTCATTGACGATCACGAGGATAAGCCCGAGGACTTGGTCCCCCGCGCTCCTGTCGTGGTGGTCATGGGTCACGTGGACCACGGCAAGACCTCTCTTCTGGACTATATCCGCCATGCGAACGTGGTTTCCGGTGAAGCCGGCGGCATCACCCAGCACATCGGCGCCTATACCGTGGAGATCAACGGCAGCCCCATTACCTTCCTGGATACCCCGGGCCACGAGGCCTTTACCTCCATGCGTGCCCGCGGCGCAATGGTGACGGATATTGCCATTCTGGTTGTCGCCGCCGATGACGGCATCATGCCCCAGACGGTTGAAAGCATCAACCATGCCAAGGCTGCCAACATCCCCGTGGTGGTCGCCATCAACAAGATGGATACCGTCGGCGCCAACCCCGAGCGCATCAAGCAGCAGCTCACCGAGTACGACCTGGTCTCCGAAGAGTGGGGCGGCGATACCATCATCGTGCCCATCTCCGCCAAGACCGGCATGGGCATCGAGGATCTGCTGGAGAACCTGGTGGTTCTCGCCGAGGTGCAGGAGCTGAAGGCCAATCCCAACCGCGCCGCCAAAGGCACCGTCATTGAGGCGCGTCTGGACAAGGGCCGCGGCCCCATCATGACTGTCCTGGTGCAGAACGGCACCCTGAAGCTGGGCGATATCATCATCGCCGGCACCGCTGTGGGCCGTGTCCGTACCATGATCAACGACAAGGGCCAGCGCGTCACCACCGCCGGACCTTCCACTCCTGTGGAGATCTCCGGCCTGAGCGAGGTCCCCAGCGCGGGCGACGTGTTCAATGCTGTGAGTGACGAGCGCATGGCCAGAGAGCTGGCCGAGGAGCGCCGCATCAGTCAGTCTGCCAACGCCATGCCCGGCACCAAGAAGGTCAGCCTGGAGGATCTATTCAGCCAGATCCAGGCCGGCGAGATGAAGACCCTGAACCTGATCGTAAAGGCAGACGTCCAGGGCTCCGCCGAGGCGGTCAAGACCTCCCTGGAGAAGATCTCCAACGACGAGGTCCGCGTCAAGGTCATCCACAGCGCTGTGGGCGCCATCAACGAGAGCGACGTTATGCTGGCCGCCACTTCCGGCGCCATCATCGTGGGCTTCAATGTGCGTCCAGATAACGCTGCCCGTGACAGTGCTGTGCGCAGCAATGTGGATATGCGCATGTACCGCGTCATTTATGACTGCATCAACGAGATCGAAGCTGCCATGAAGGGCATGCTGGCACCCAAGTTCAAGGAAGTGGTCATCGGCCATGCCGAGGTCCGCGAGACCTACAAGGTCTCCAAGGTTGGCACCGTCTGCGGCTGCTACTGCACCGACGGCAAGATCCAGCGCGGCTGCGATGTACGCGTCCTGCGGGACAACATCGTTATCCACGAGGGCAGCCTGGCCTCCCTCCGCCGCTTCAAGGACGATGTGAAGGAAGTGGCTTCCGGCTATGAGTGCGGCATGCAGGTGGATAAGTTCAACGACATCAAGGTCGGCGACATTATCGAATGCTTCGTGATGGAGCAGATCAAGGATTAAACGATAGGTATAAGCCGTAGGGGCGGTCCCATGGGCCGCCCCTGCATTGCAAAGGAGAACATCATGCCATCCAATAAACTTGCCAGAACAAATGACGATATCCAGTTCGTCCTTTCCAAATTGCTCCCCCAGGTGAAGGATCCCCGGGTCCAGCAGGGGATGATCAGCGTCACCCGGGTAGAGACTACCGGTGATCTGCGTTATGCCAAGGTGTGGCTCTCTGTCCTGGGCCTGGAGAATGAAAAGGAATTCAAAAAAGGCCTGAAATCCGCCGCAGGCTGGCTGCGCCATGAGCTTGGCCAGGCCATGACCCTGCGCTATACGCCGGAACTGGTCTTTGAAGTGGACCACAGCATCGAATATGGCGCCCATATCAGCCAGGTCATCAATTCCCTGGACATCAAGCACGACGAGGACGAGAACGATGAAGCCTAAGGAAGTCTCCGCCCTTCTCCGGGAGAAGGACCGGATCCTGTTGGTGACGCACCGGAACCCGGACGGAGACACCATGGGCAGCGCCGCTGCTCTCTGCTCCGGCCTGCGGCGCCTGGGCAAGTCCGCATGGCTCTATCCCAACACCCAGGTCATTGCCAAGCTTCTGCCCTTCGTGGAGCCTTATTATGCCCCGGAGGGTGTTAGCCCTGACTATATCATTTCTGTGGATGTCGCCACGGAGAAAATGTTTGCCGATGGCTTTGCCGGCAAGGTCGATCTTGCCATCGATCATCATCCCAGTAATTCCCGTTACGCACTGCGGGAGTGCATCTGCGGTGACCGGGCTGCCTGCGGGGAAATCGTGCTGCAAATCCTGAATGCCCTCTGCGGCGGTATCACCAAGGAAGAGGCGGATCTTCTCTATATTGCCCTCTCCACAGACTGCGGCTGCTTTCAATATGGCAACACCGATGCCACAGCGCTGAGACACGCTGCCGAGCTTGTGGAAGCCGGCGCGGACAATGCCCGACTGAATCAGCTCTTTTTCCGCAAGGTCTCCGCCGCCCGCATCCAGCTGGAGGGGCTCATTTATAACAATATGAGCTTCTACCGAGACGGGAAAGTGGTTGTTGCCATCGTGACGGACGAGATGCTTCGAGAGGCTCACGCCACCGAAGACGACTGTGATGATCTGGCCGGGCTTGCCGGCCGGGCAGAGTGCGGCGAGGTGAGCATTACCATCCGGGACTACCCTGGTGGACACAGCAAGGTCTCCGTCCGTTCCGGGGAGAATTTTGACAGCTGCGCCCTCTGCGCCCGCTTCGGCGGCGGCGGCCATAAGATGGCTGCCGGCTGTAATCTGCCGGTCCCGCCCATGGAGGCCAGGGAGATCCTGCTCCGGGCCATCGACGAGGTCATGGCATGAACGGCATCCTCCTGGTAGACAAGCCCACGGACTGGACCAGCAGCGATGTAGTGGCAAAGCTCCGGGGACTGCTGCATGAAAAACGCATCGGCCATTCCGGCACCCTGGATCCCATGGCCACCGGCCTCCTGGTGGTGTTTGTCGGGCGCGCCACCCGGGCAGTGGAATTTGCCGAGAGTCAGGAGAAGCGCTATCTGGCCTCTCTTCGCCTTGGTCTTGATACCGACACCCAGGACATCACCGGCAACCGTTTGTCCGGGGAAGCTCGGCAAATCAGCGAGGAGGAACTGAAAAATACCCTGGATCTTTTCCGCGGAGACATCCAGCAGATCCCGCCCATGTACTCCGCCATCAAGGTGGGCGGCAAAAAGCTCTATGAGATCGCCCGCCGGGGCGGCGAGGTGGAGCGCAAGCCCCGCCCGGTCCATATCCGCGAACTCAAGCTCCTGGGACGGGAGGGGCAGGATTGGCTCCTGGACGTCACCTGTTCCAAGGGCACCTATATCCGCACCCTCTGCCACGATATCGGCGAAACGCTGGGCTGCGGCGGCTGTATGAGCTCGCTGCGCCGGATCCGGGCCGGGGCGTTCTCCATCGAGAATGCCTATACGCTTGATACGATCCGGGAAGCTGCCGAGAGGGGAGAGGCGGAACACTTGCTCCTGCCGGTGGATTGCCTGTTCCGGGAATACCCGGCCCTCAACATAGACGCCCGGAGCGAAGGGCGGATCCGCTGCGGCAGCAGCATTGCCGCGTCTGCGGCAGAGGGAGATTACCGCGTCTACGGTCCCGACGGCGCCTTTCTTGCACTTGCCAGAGCCTCCGGGGGAGAGCTCAAAACGATCAAAAGCTTTTTCGAGGTTTAGTCCATGGAAGATACAAAGAGAGTCATTGCCCTGGGCTTTTTTGACGGGGTCCATATCGGCCATGGGGAGCTCCTGAAGCGCACCAAGGAACGGGCTGCGGAACAGAACGCCATGCCCTCCGTGCTGAGCTTTGACGTGCACCCGGATACCCTGGTGTTCGGCAAAGAGGTCCCTCTCATCAACAGCGCCATCGGACGGGAAGAGATCATCCGCCGCTGTTACGGCATTGAAAACGTGGTCTTCATCCATTTCAATCGCCGCGTGATGCAGATGGACTGGCGAGACTTCCTGGAGGATCTGATCCGGGACCTGCAGATCTGCCATATCGTGGTGGGGCATGACTTTTGCTTTGGCTACAAGGGTCAGGGCACAGCGGCGCGTTTAAAGGAATACTGCGCCGAGCATGGCCTGGGCTGTGATGTGATCCCGCCGGTGATGCTGGACGGGCAGATCGTAAGTTCCACCCATATCCGGGAGCTCATCGCCGCGGGCGAGATCGAAGAGGCCAACCGCTGGCTGGGCCATCCCCACACCCTGGCGGATACGGTCCATTCCGGTTATCACCTGGGCCGCAAGCTTGGCACCCCCACGATCAACATGTTTTTCCCCCACGGCGTCATCGTTCCCCGCCATGGCGTTTATGCCACCAAGGTCTATCTGGAAAACGGCGAGGCCTATATTGCGGTGACAAACGTAGGCGTGCGCCCCACCGTGAGCCAGGAGAACCGGGTCAGCGTGGAGAGCCATCTGCTGGACTATTCCGGCAATCTCTACGGCCGTCAGGCAAGGGTGGAGTTTTACTCCTTCCTGCGGGACGAGACCAAGTTCTCCGATTACGCCGCCCTCTCTGAGCAGATCCATCGGGATGCGGAGACGGCCCGCGCCTATTTTGCCGCAAAGCAAGCATAATAGATTCGCCTTCCTCCCATAAGGGGGAAGGCAGTTTTACAAGCCTTGACTCAACCGGCGGTTGAGTTTTGAGGATTCAACAAACAGTTTATTGGCAAAAGTGGCTTTTTGCTGCTACGCTTTTATCAGAAAAAGGCGGCGCGCAGCCTGATCGAGAAAGGAGCACATCATGAACGAATCTATCGGAACCATCATCATGCGTCTGCGCAAGGAGCACGGCATGACCCAGGACCAGCTGGCCAATGCGCTGGGCATCACCTTCCAGGCGGTGAGCAAGTGGG
>CAMOXK010000078.1 GCA_946629065.1 uncultured Clostridia bacterium | reverse complement strand
GAACTGGGCGATGAAAGCCACATTGGTGGCTTTCGTACATAATTCGAATCCCCGCTGGAGCACCAAAAAACACAGGGGGCCTTTGGCCTCCTGTGTTTTTTGGTGCTCCAGCGGGGATTCGAACCCCGGACACCCTGCTTAAAAGGCAGGTGCTCTGCCTACTGAGCTACTGGGGCGTGGCTGGGATGGCGGGACTCGAACCCACTATATCGGAGTCAAAGTCCGGTGTGTTACCATTACACTACATCCCATTATGCAGGTCTCCCTGCTAAAACAGCCCGGTCATACCGGGCTGTTGCTGGTAAAGTGGGGTGGGATATGGGGCTCGAACCCACGACACCCGGAACCACAATCCGGTGCTCTACCAACTGAGCTAATCCCACCATATCAGTTTCTCCGCCGGGAGGGTGGACAAACTGCTGCGCCAAACCTGCTGCCACCCTCTGGCGTTGGCACGCCAAGAGGGATTCGAACCCCCGACCTACTGCTTAGAAGGCAGTTGCTCTATCCTGCTGAGCTATTGGCGCATATGCGCTGCACCCACTCGCTCGTATGGAGCGGGTGATGGGAATCGAACCCACGTATCCAGCTTGGAAGGCTGGTGTTCTACCATTGAACTACACCCGCATGGCCGGTTCCTCATTCAGCCATGAGATAATACCATAGAATCACAGGACATGTCAACTAAAATTTTTCAAGTTTTCAGAAAAAGCTGCCCGGGCGATCCTGCGACCGCCCGGGACAGGTTTTGACATGTTTTCAGCGGCGGCGGAACAGATCCTTCACCGAATCGGCAAAGTATTTCCGCTCCTCCCGGTTGATGAAGAGCAGGTAGGCCGCCAGTACAAGCAGTGCCGCCAGGGCCGCACCCACGATGACCACGGCCAGAAGTCTGCCGGACTGGGCCGCCTCCCCTCCCGTCCGATCGGGGAGCAGGTCCGGCTGCGGCACGACCGTCGGCGCAGCGGGAACGACGGGGATAGAGACCGGCTCGCTCTTTTCCGGCTGCTGGGCAGGGGCGGCGGGCACATCGGGCCGCACCGTGACGAAATAGTTGCACTTCAGATCCCCCACCGTAACGGTGATCTCCTGCTGGCCCAGTTCCTCCAGCTGGTTTGGCTCACACTGGAAACCCTGGTCCAGATACCTGGGATTGTCCCGGCTGCGGGTCTCCACGATCACAAGGCCGCTGGTGTCCAGCTGCTCGCCCAGGTGATAATCCAGCTTATCCGGCAGGCGGTACACGGCAATGCCGGCGGGCGCTTCCTCCTCCAGCACCTGGACCGTGAAGGTGCAGGTCTTCTCCCCGTAATACACGGTGATCACCTGCTGACCCGGCGTATCCAGCACCGTCGGCAGGCAGAGCAGGTCCGTGTATTGATCCCGGGTGCCGTTATTCGTGTAGACCCGGATGCCAAGACCGGAAGCGTCCAGCACGTCACCCACGTCATACACGACCTTCACCGGCAGGCTCAGCACGCCGATGCCCTCGATCACCTCGGGCGGCTCCGCCACTTCCACCTGGAAGTAGCAGAGCAATCCCTCGTAATTGACCTCGATGCTGCGGGTCCCGGCGTCCTCCAGGCGGGTGGGGTAAAGGGCAAAGCCTTCCGTGACCACATAGCTCTCCCCATTGGACAGCTCCACCCGGATGCTGAGGCCCGTGGGATCCAGCACATCCCCGGCGGCATATTCCGTTTTCTCCGGCAGGGTCTCCACGCTCACCGACTGGAGCGTGGGCTCCGGAATGCTCTGCTCAATGACATTGATGGTACAGATGCTGTCCGTTCCGCTGTAATTGAAGACCAGGTCATAGGATCCCGGCGTTGTGGGAACGCCGCGGAGATAAACCTGGATGCCATCCTCGTTCTCCACAGTATCCACGTAGAGCCCCTCCGGCAGGAGGGCCGGATCCGTCCAGAAGCTCCCTTCCGGATCCAGGGTGGCCAGCAGGTGGTCCACCTCTACGCCCACGACCAGCTCCCCCGGGGCGGGATAGATCACGTCCGCCGAGGCAGCAGTCGGTATGAGAAGCAGCAGCAGCAAAACAAGCAGCGCTGAAATCCCTTGCTTTTTCATGGAACTCAATACCCTTTCCTGTCTGAACGCCCCATAAGCAGGGCATATGAAGGCCGACTTTAACGGTATACGAAGTGAATATATCACTTTTTTACCGTTTTGTCAACATTTGAAAACTTTTTGGAAATATGACGCTGCATTTCACGCTTTCCGGTTGCGATGACGGCTCCGCTGTGATAAACTGGAAAGGGAAAACAAACGGGAGGCGAGACATATGGCAAAGACAGCGTGGTACAAGGAGATGGCCGTCTACCAGATCTGGACCCGGAGCTTCTGCGACGGCAACGGCGACGGCATCGGCGATCTCTGGGGCGTGCTGAGCAAGCTGGATTACATCAAGAGTCTTGGGGTGGACGCCATTTGGTTCTCCCCCATCTACCCCTCCCCCAACGCGGATTACGGCTACGACATCTCCGATTACAAGAACATCCATCCGGATTTCGGCGATCTGGAGCTGTTCAAGAAGGTGCTGGCCGAGGCCCACGACCGGGGGCTGAAGGTCTTCATGGACCTGGTGGTGAACCACAGCTCCGACGAGCACCCCTGGTTTCTGGAGAGCAAAAAGGGGCGGGACAATCCCTATCACGACTATTATTACTGGCGCCCCGGCAAACGCCTGGGTCGGCGGCGGCTGCCTCCCAACAACTGGACCAGCCTGTTCGAGGGCGGCGCCTGGGAATATGATCCGGGGCTCGATGAGTATTATCTGCATCTTTTCGCGAAAAAACAGCCGGACCTGAACATGGCAAACCCCAAGGTGCGGGAGGAAGTAAAGGACATCCTGCGCTTCTGGCTGGACCTGGGGGTGGACGGCTTCCGGGAAGACGTGGTCACCTTCATCGCCAAGACCGAGGGTCTGCCTGACTGCCACCCCTGGATCCCCGTGGCCAACGGCATGAAGCACTACAGTAATCTGCCCGCCGCCAAGGAGTATCTGGCGGAGTTCAAGCGGGACGTGCTGGACCATTATGACTGCTTCACCGTGGGCGAAAGCCCCATGACCACCGCGGACACCGCCCTGCGCTATGTCACCGAGGGGGAGGATCAGGTGCTGGACGAGATGATCGCCTTCTCCCACATGGAGGCCGACTGTATTGCCACGGATATGATCCGTCGGCCTTTCAACCTGCGCAAGATGAAGAAGGCCTTCACTTCCTGGCAGATGAAGCTCCAGGGCAAGGCCTGGAACGCTCTCTACATTGAAAATCACGACCATCCCCGCATCATCAGCCGCTACGGCAGCGAGAAGTACCACGACGAGAGCGGCAAGATGCTGGCCGCCATGTACATGCTCCAGCGGGGCACCCCCTTCATCTACCAGGGCCAGGAGATCGGCATGACCAACATGCGCCTGCCGGACACCGACCTCTACCCCGATGTGATGACCCAGAACAGCGTGCGCATCATGTCCAAGCTCATGCTCCCCGGCCAGGTGCTGCGCGCCGTGCAGGAGGGCGCCAGGGACAACGCCCGCAGCCCGGTCCAGTGGTCCGCGGAGAAAAACGCCGGCTTCACCACCGGCACCCCCTGGTTCCAGGTGAACGAGAATTATCCCCAAATCAATGTGGCCGCCCAGGAGGCCGACCCCAACTCCCTGCTGAATTTTTATCGGAAGCTGATTCGCTTCCGCAAAGAGAATCCGGTGGTCCTCTGGGGCGATTATGTGGAACTGCTGCCCGAGGACAAGAACCTCTATGTCTACGAGCGCAACCACGCGGGCAGAAAGCTGCTGGTGATCTGCTCCTTTACGGACAAGCAGATCCGCTTCCAGGCGCCGGCGGGCATCGAGCTGGACGAAAAGGCCCTGGCCCTCTCGAACTACGACATGAACATGGTCATTGCCAACGGCTTCACCACCCGGCCCTACGAGCTGCGGGTATACCTCTTTTAAACAATTGCGAAACTTGTTTCCCGGCTGAAATAACTGTTTGATCAAGGAGATAGTATGCGGGACTGTACGGAACATGCCTATGCCAAACTGAATCTTTCCCTGGACGTGACCGCCCGGCGGGAGGACGGCTACCACGATCTGGCCATGCTGATGCAGACCGTCTCCCTCTGCGACGAGGTGCGCCTGCGCTTCCGGGACGACGGCCAGGTCCGTGCCGGGTCCAACCTGCGCTACATCCCCGGAGACGAGCGGAACCTGGCGGTGCGGGCCGCGCTGCGCTTTCTGGACGCCGTGGGTGAGAGCGGCCAGGGTCTGCAGATTGATCTGCGCAAGGAGATCCCCGTTGGCGCGGGGATGGGCGGCGGCTCGGCCGACGCGGCAGCGGTGCTGCGGGGCCTGAACCGGCTCTACGGCAGCCCTATGGACCGAAAAGCCCTGGAGCAGCTGGCCCAGCAGATCGGCTCGGACGTGGCCTTCTGCGTGGCGGGCGGCACCGCCCTGGCGGAGGGCCGCGGCGAAGTGCTCACGGACCTTCCCTCCATGCCGGACTGCTGGTTCGTGATCCTGAAACCCGCCTTTTCCATCTCCACGCCGGAGCTCTACAAGAAGCTGGACAGCGCCCCGGTCCGCATCCACCCGGACACCCAGGGGCTTCTCGCCGCCGTGGAGGCGGGAGATCTCCACGCCCTCTGCCGGCGGATGTACAACGTGTTTGAAGAGGTGGCCGACAGGCGGCTCCGCACCGTGGCGGAGCTGAAGGGCCATCTGCTGGATCACAGAGCACTTGGCGCCATGATGACCGGCACCGGCTCCGCGGTATTCGGTGTCTTCCAGGAGGAGGACAGCGCCCTGGAAGCCTGCGAGGCGCTGCGGCACGAGGTGAAGTTCTGCTGCACGGCAAAGCCCGTGGCGCGGATGCTTTGAACAAGGAGGCAGCTATGAAATTCTTGAAAGGCAAAACCCTGGACCTGCTTCTGATCCTGTTCGCCGCCCTTTTCCTGCTGGTGGGCCTGACCTCTCTGGGAGATGATGAAGCCGGCATTCTCCTGGGCTTCGGCACGGCGATCCCCCTGGCCGCAGTCTTTTTCTGGCGCAAGCGCAGAGAGGCCCGGGGGCAGTCTGTGAAGATCGGCGGTCTCACCCTCCTGCTTTTCCTCCTGGCCCTGCTCTTTTGGGTCGTCTGCCTCGTCGCTCTCGCTGACGGAGGCGAGGATGTGGCCCTCGGCCTGGTGCCCGGTCTGATCCTGGGCGCGGCCTATGTGGTCCGCCGCCGCAAGGAACTCCGCACGGCCAACGCCGTTCTTGAGCCTGTCACCCTTCGCCCCGCTTCCGTCCAATCCAAGCCCGCTTCCGCCCAGCCCGCCCCTGTCAAAAAGACGCCCCGGCCGGTTCCCGTCACCGTCTGCCCCCACTGCGGCGCCCCAGGCAAAGGCGACGTCTGCGAATACTGCGGCATGTCCAAAAAAGGCTGAGCTGTTTAGTTTTTCGAAAAACCGTCCATCCTATGGGTAACGAACATAGGATGGACGGTGTTATTATGTACAGCAACACGTTTCGCCCCTGGGAGACGGCAGCCCTGCTGGCTCTCTGCCTCACGCTTCTCAGCGGCACTTGGGCCACTTCCCGCCAGCAGCATCTGGCCTCGGATCTCATTCGCCTGCATGTGATCGCGGTCTCCGATGCTGCGCCGGAGCAAGCGCTGAAGCTGCGGGTGAGGGACGCGGTGCTCGGCTATCTCCGCCCGCTCCTCTCCTCCGCCGCAGACGCTGAGGAGGCCCATCGGCTGTTGGAGCAGGCGCTTCCCGGCGTGAAAGCTGCCGCCGAGCAGGTCAGCGAGGGACGTTCGGTGTCCGTGGCCCTGGGGCAGGAGGACTACCCTCTCCGCAGCTACGGCGGCCTCCGTCTCCCCGCCGGGCGATATGAGTCCCTGCGCATCACCCTGGGAGAGGGTGCGGGCCACAACTGGTGGTGTGTGCTTTTCCCCACGCTCTGCCTGGAAGCGGTGGAGACGGAAGATCTGCAAAGTGCCCTGGAGGGCGAGGATTACGCGCTCGTCACCGACGGCACGGGCTATGCCCTCCGCTTCTGGCTGGTGGACGCCTGGGGTGAGCTGATGAATCGCCTCCGGTCTTGAGCACAGCCAGCAAAGCCTTGAAAATACCGGGATTCTACGGTTCGTAGAGTCCCGTTTTCCCCATTCTATCTCTCGGAGAAGGCCCAGTAGGGCGCGGGATCGGGCCAGTAGCTTGCTTTTCTTAGTCAAAGTGCGTTAGGATGTATATGCAAAATGTATGATTCTGCGCTGTGAACCCAATCTGCGCTCTAAGGAGGAATACCCATGCGTTTTGTTGCTGTTACCGACACCTCCGGAAACCTTCCCACGCAGCGGATCCGCGAGGCCGATCTGAAGATCATCGCCTTCCCCTATTTCATCGACGGCGAGGAATTCACCTGCCTGGACACCGACTCCTTCGACGGGGACGCTTTTTATGCGCGCATCAAGGCCGGGATGAAGGTCACCACTTCCCAGATCTCCCCCCATCAGTATATGGAATTCTATGAGCCCTGGCTGAAGCAGGGCCTGGATATCGTGTTCGTCTGCATGTCCTCCGGCATCAGCGGCTCCTGCAACTCCGCTCGTCTGGGCGCCCAGATGATCCTGGAGGAGTACCCGGAGCGCCGCATCGAGGTGGTGGACACTCTGGGCGCCTCCCTGGGCGAAGGCCTGGTGGCGCTGGAGGCCGCCCGTCTGCGGGACCTGGATCTGAGCGCAGAGGAGGCCGCCGTGCAGCTGCGGGACCTGGTGCAGCGGATGTTCAACGTCTTCACCGTGGACGATCTGATGCATCTGCGCCGGGGCGGCAGACTTTCCAACGTGGCCGCCATCGTGGGCATGGTCCTGAACATCAAGCCCCTGCTCAAGGGCAA
>CAMOXK010000077.1 GCA_946629065.1 uncultured Clostridia bacterium | reverse complement strand
TCCCTGAAATTTGACTCCTTCAAAGCCTTATGATATAAAAGAGAATGACAGTTTCCAGATTCCCGTTCTCGGAATCCCCGTTCTCTTGTTTCACAGTGTCAATGAGCACCTGCGTGCTTGTTGGCACTTTTTATTTCGGTTTCCGCCCGGAACAAGGGCTGAAATACATCATTCTGCCGCAGGACAATTCCTGCAGAAAGGAGCACCACCATGTTACAGTTTATCGCAACCAACGCCGTCATCTCCCGCGGCTTTGACAACAAGGCCGCCCTCAAATTCTCCGACGATGGCAACATCGTCCGATTCCGCATCGGTGAGCGCGTCTATGACAAGAACGCCGAGAACAACACCCGCTGGATCAACCTGAACGTCAAGGCCTTCGGCAATCTCTGCGAGCGGATCAAGAAAATGCAGCTCAAGGAGGGCTCGTTTGTAAACCTCATCGGCCGCTTCGACGAGGATGTCTGGACCGACCGGGAGACCGGCGAGGCCAGAAGCCAGCCTGTCATCTATCTCAGCGACATTGAGTTTGCCGGTTCCCGCTCCAAGGGTGAGCAGAAGTCTGACAGCAGAGGCGGTTTCGGAGACGGTGAAGGCTCTTACGGCAATGACCCCGCCCCCTCCTCCGCTCCCGCAGGCCAGAACTTTCAGGGTTACGGCAGCTTTGGCGGAGGCAGCTCTTTCTTCAGCGACTGATCCGCCAGGAGGAATACCCGCGCACGGCGCACATGAGAAGCAAGCTCATGTGCGCCGTTTTTGCGTTTAGGAGGAATGTATGAAAAACAAAGCGTTCAGCAAACTGAGTATCCCGGAAAAAGAAGCCAAGATCTCATCCGTACTTGACAGCAAGACCAACGGTCTCCTCTATGCCGCAGAGCTTCAGAGGATCGCCGAGGCGCTGCCGCTCCGGCAGCAGTACACCGTCAAGCTCTACCGGAGCAACGCAGACTACTGGCATGTGCTCTCTCTGGACAGAAGCATCCGCATCCGCCCGGTTCTCACGCCGAGCAGCCCCGGCGGTGCTTCTGCCGTGGTCACCTGGAGTGTAAAGGACCCTGTCGGTACGCGTCAGCTGCACATTTTTATTCCGCCCTCCCGGGGCAAGAAAGGAACAAGGATCTATGAACAAAAAAGAATGGAAGCGGCGCATGGCCTATGAGGCGCTGATCCTCCTCGGTCTGCTCGCCCTGCTGCTCTTTATCACACGCCTGTGGCCGATCCTGCTGCTGGTGATCCTCGGCATCTTCGTCGCCGCGCTGCGCCTGCTCTTTCTCTCTCCGAGAGAAGTAAAAACCACGCAGCCTACGCCGCTCCTGCCGGCTCCTGCTTCGACAGCGCAGGAGCCGGATCTGAAGGTGCAGGGCTACGCCCATGTGCTCCGTCAGATCACAGATCGCGTACTGGCAGACTACCCGAACGCCAGATGGATCTGGGAGAAGCCGAACGCCCGTCGTCTGATCGAAGCGGGAGAACCGGTATGCATCCTTCTCAACCGCGCCGGCGGCTACCGAAAGGCTCAGGTACAGATCGTGAATTACCAGGTGACCGGCGTAATCTACTTCTCCGGTGAAGCGGCTCCCGCTCCTTCTCCCGATGCCCCAAAGGCCGAACCGGAATCCGGAGCGGAACCCCTTCCGGAGAACTACGAGCTTCTCGCCTTCGAGTGGGTCGAGGCCAACCTGCTTCGGCTCAATGAAGAGATCAACGAGGCGATCGGCCTGGGCAAGGCAGAGCATCTCCTTGCCCCCGAAACGCTTCCTGTTCGGGAGAGCTGGGAGGATATCTGCCAGGAGCTTCAGCGCAACGGGCTGGAGCAAGTCACCGCCGACGAATCCGGCATCCACATCATCATAGAGCAGTAACGCTGCAGAAAGGGATTCAAGAATGAGCACCTCTACCACAAATCTGTTTGCCTTCGACCGTGCGCTCCCCGCGCCCTTCGACACACTCAAGAGCAAGAAGATCTCCGTCACCTCCACCTACGGAGACGGGACGATCTCTACGCTCTGCGCTTCGGTTATCAAGGCGGTCCATGCTGTATGCCGCTGCATGAGCGGCACCGGAGAAGGCGCGGTCGGCGTCATCGACCACCGCACCGTTGCAGAGTACAAATCCTCCGCCGGGCCGGACGCCTATCATCTGGTCGTCTATGACAGCAACAGCGGCAGCCTGATGGCCAGCGTCTATGACCGCGCCACCGAGGTTCTGGAGACCTATGTGGCCAACAAGGCCAAGCACGACGCCTCCGCGATCCTCATGGCGCTCTTCCCCATTCTCATGAACGACGAAGAGTTCAGCACCGCCTTTGACGGGTATTACCGGCAGTTCAGTGCCGGTTTCCCGGACTTCGATCAGGCGACCAGACTGATGGCCGTCCTCTGCGATAACGCCTACCGCCGCGTCAAGGACGACACCTGCCCAGCACATATCAACGTGACGCTGGACAAGTCCGGCAATGTGATGCGCGTCGGGCAGTCTCAGCTGGATTCCGGCGCGCTGGCTCCCACCAGAGTCGTCGCCGGGGAGTTTACGATCTTCGCCAAAACCGGTGCGACGATCATCAAGAAGGCGGCGCTCACGGTGGATCCCGTGGACTTTGTCGGGAAGTACGCCTTTCATCCTCGCACGCTCTCTCCCTTGGAGCAGGCACAGGTGCCGAAGCTTCCCGCCTGGTACATCATTCCCCAGGAGATCGTGGAGATCTGCCAGCACGCAAAGGCTACGACGGGAAAGCCCACGCAGATGCGCAATTTTCTTCTGCGCGGCCCTGCCGGTACCGGCAAGACCATGGGTGCGAAAGCCATTGCCGCCGGACTCGGTCTCCCCTACAAGAAATACACCTGCAACGCCAACACCGAGATCTATGACCTGATCGGCCAGCTTTTTCCGGATTCCGCCGCCTCCTCCACGGGAGACGCGCAGCTGGATCAGGAGCGCGAGCAGCTGAAAGCCATGGGCGGCGTCAGCTACGCCAATGTGGCAAAGCTCCTGCAGCTTCCCGAGCTGGACGACATGGACTATGATCCCGCCGGAGTCTATCTGGCACTGACGGGACAGGAGAAGCCCGACGCGACCTCACAGGACTGCATGGCGCTGGTGCTCAACCGGGTGACCGAAAAGGTACAGGCGCTGAGCAAACGCGAGGAGAGCCGCCAGAAGGCCGGCGGTCAGACCTTCACCTATACCCAGACTGAATTCCTGGAAGCACTGAAGAACGGCTATGTGGTCGAGCTTCAGGAGCCCACCACGATCGCCCAGCCGGGCGTCATGGTCGGTCTGAACTCTCTGCTGGAGCAGGGCGGTTCCATTACGCTGCCCACCGGTGAAATCATCGAACGCCATCCGGACGCCGTCGTAGTCGTCACCACAAACATCAGCTACGAGGGCTGCCGCGGCATGAACCAGAGCATCATCGACCGTATGAGTCTGGTGCAGGACATTGAGCTTCCCGATCCCGAGGTCATGGTGCAGCGCGCTATGAGCGTGACCGGAGCGACGGACGAATACCAGGTGTCGAAGATGGTGCAGGTCGTAAGCGACATGGCGGATTACTGCCGCAAGAACAGCATCACGGACGGCGCCGTCGGCATGCGCAGTCTGCTGGACTGGATCGTTAGTGCCGAGATTACCGGCGACCCTTACCAGTCCGCGCTCTATACCGTTATCAGCAAAGCCACCGCGGATGAGGCCGATCGGGAGGCGCTGATCAGCTCCGTTTTGGAGCCGATCTTTGCTCCAAAGGCACATCGCAAGACGGCATAATACACGAAAAGGAGGTTTGACCCTTGAGCAGGGTGAATCACAAACGCGTCAAGCAGCTTCTCAACGAAAAGCGCAGCAAGATCACCGACCGCCAGTTTTTCTCCTCCCGCATCCTTGCCGGGCATTACGAGGATCTGGCCGCGGCGCAGACCCGGCGCTATCACTATAACCGGCGCATCCGAGTCAATCTGATCTGGCAGCCCAGGAACCCCACCACAGCGGCAACCGACAACACCAATATCATCATCAACGCGGGAAACCCGGCCGTCACGAAAGTGCGCGGCCGGGAAAACCGCTATCAGATCGTCACCGGCATGTTCGCCCACGAGCTGGGACACGTGCTCTTTACGGACTTTCTCGCCTCCCAGACTTATCACAACGCGCTGGCTATGGAACGCTGGTATCCTTCCGCCCCCAAGTTTACCTCTTCGGATATCAACCGTGAGTTTGATTTCTGGGGCTATCTGAAGGCCGATCAGAAGAATCTGGAGATGATCCAGATGGTCTCCCATCACATTGCAAACGTCCTGGAGGACGGGTATATTGAAAACCGCATGCTCAACGCCTTCCCCGGCACGCTCGGTTACGGGCTGGAGGAGCTACGGAAGATGCAGAAAGAAAGCATGGCCAGCGTCACACAGCTCATTGAGCGCGAGGAGGCCGGAGAGATCCACAAGTTTGAAAGCCTCCTGCAGATCATGCTCTCCTATGCCAAGTTCGGCATGATCAAGTATGGCGATGAGCCTCTTTCCGAAGAGCGCATCCAGACGGTTTTCGGTCTGATGGACAACATCGACCGCGCCCTCCTGACGCACTCCGCCAAGGAACGTTTTCAGGTCGTCACACTGATTCTGATTCGCTGCTGGGACACGGTCAAGGACTTTCTGGAGCTGTGCAAGCAGAAGCAGGAAGAGGCCGCAGCCTCCGGCGGAACCGAAACGGCAGCCGAGACGCTTTCTCAGATGCTGCAGGCCATCGCAGGAAGCTCCAGCATTGCCTCCGGCAGCTCTGCTCCTGTTCCTGACAGCGAAGAGCAGGAGGGACAGGACGCCAGCGCCGGTGTTCGCTCTATGACCCACCAGGATGCGGAAGAAAGCAATCCCCCGGATGGTAACGGAGACGCAGGACTCTCCAAGGTGAATGAAAACGCCGAGGAGAAAACCCCGGAGTCACCCGCTCCGGCCGACACTGAAGCCTCTGAGGAAGAAGTGCCTGCTTCTCCCCCGCCCATGCCCTCCGGAGAATACGGCGGCGGAAGCGGGAACGGAGAAGCCAAAGACGGCGCCAGCGAGCAGGAAGGAGGCCGAATCCCGCTGCAGCAGACAGACAAGTGCTCTGTTCCGCTCGACGGTACGACCGAGCGCAATGAGGACTACGAGCACCACAAAAGCGAGAAGGCTGCCAGCGACATTGAGCGTATCCTGGACAAGATGGCCGAGCACGCCGCCTGCGAGGAGCTGGAGAACGAGCGTCTTCAGGAGCTCAATGACACAGCGCAGAGCATCTCCTACGGCAACATCCATTCCGGCGTCACCATGCGAGTCAATCGCATCTCCTCTGTTGATGAGGAGCTGATCGAGCAATACGATCAGATTTCCGCTCCCCTGCTGGATATCTCCCGGCAGCTCCAGAAAAGTCTGATCCGTCAGCTGAAGGATCAGCGGCGCGGCAGAAAACAGACCGGCCTCCTTATAGGGCGGCGGCTGGATTCCCATACGCTTCACCGGACGGACGGCAAGGTTTTCTGCAAGAACAACCTGCCAAACGAGATCCCGGAGCTTGCGGTAGGTCTGCTGCTGGATGAATCCGGCTCCATGTGGTCCCGCGACCGCTGCACCTATGCCAGAGCTTCGGCGATCATCCTCTATGATTTCTGTCAGAGTCTCGGGATCCCAATCATGGTCTACGGTCACTCCACCGGTTACTGCAACGATCATAATTCCGTGGAGCTTTACTCCTATGCGGAGTTTGACAGCATCGACCGGAACGACCGCTACCGTATGATGGACATCTCCGCCCGGGACAGCAACCGGGACGGCGCCGCTCTGCGTTATGTTGCGGAGCAGCTTTCGCGGCGTCCCGAATCAGTAAAGCTCCTGATCCTGGTGTCCGACGGTCAGCCCGCGGACACCGGGTACTACGGCACCGCAGCCGAGGAAGACCTTCGCGGCATCAAGCAGGAATATCAGCGTAAACACATCCTTTTCGTGGCCGCCGCCATCGGCGACGACAAGCCCAGTATCGAACGGATCTACGGGGATTCCTTTCTGGATATCACCGATCTCAGCCAACTGCCCGTCAAGCTGACCCAGGTGGTCAAGCGACACATACGGATATGACCAATGCAGCGGAGGCCAACTGGTCTCCGCTGTTTTCGTTGTGTGCATAAATGGGGTTCAGGAGCTCAGCGAGTCGATCCCGCTTATCTCCACCAAAGCAAGATAATCCGAACCACATCTTCTCAATCGGAGATGGGTTCGGATTTTGCTTTATTATCGATGATTTCCAATCCAGCCGCAAACACGGTAAGCGCAAGCCAAAATGAAGATATGGAGGAGATCATCATGAAGAAATTGTTATCCTGCGAGTTCAACATCGACATGGCCTGCGTGGAGCTGAAGTATTCCGATGGCTCTAAGCTGGCCATAGACTGCGATGGCGTTGAGGACATGTACGCCAAAACCATCCGCCAGCGCTCAGCACTGGACTACCTAGTCTATAACGCCCCGCTGGAATACGCAGAACTGGTACTGTGCGGAGACGTGGAGGAGTATTTGAAATCGCATCGGAACTAGATCATAACGAATGAAGGCTTATAAAGAATTCTCGCTGACTTCTTTCCTTAAAAGAAATCAGCGAGAATTTTCCATTAATGATCACAGTAAGTATTCGACTAATACTTTTTTGCGATTACTTTGACGCTGGGGTAGGCTTACTGATGGGCCTCCTCCTAATTTTATAGAAGCCATCCCGATCGGCATCTTCTACATATTCGTAAATCCAGCCTTTTTCCTTAAATGCATCTAATAATTCTTCATTGTTTGCGGTGATCGGAAAATTGGGCTTGCTACTTATGTCTTTCTCCATGGAAGACCTCCTCATTCTTGTTGGTGTTGGTCGGCAAACCTTTCACCTGCTCTAATGGGGAGCTTTCTTTTTGTCCATTGCTAAAGCACTTTTTCCCACTGGCATAGCCAGTGGTTGTCTTCCAAAACGAAGGTGCTGTTTCTTCCATGCTATCCTCTTACAAAAGAACTGAGCTTGTGCGCTAGTTCCTTTGTAGAATCGTACAGCGCGTCGTAGACTGCCTGATATTGCTCATACGCCGCGTGCGCTTTCGGATCGGGCG
>CAMOXK010000076.1 GCA_946629065.1 uncultured Clostridia bacterium | reverse complement strand
CGGTAGTTCCCATTTTTGCGTTTCAAGCTGTCGACACTTTGTCGACAGCTTGAGGACGCTGATTGGAAATCAGCGTCCTTTTTCAATCATCGCCGCAGGCGATACCATATCTTTTCACTTTTCACTCTTCACTTTTCCCTATTTTACTCCTCCGGTGCGGCGGAGGCAAAGTAGATGATATCGCTGATGGCCTTTTCCTGGCCGAACTGGACGGGGTTGATGAGCTGATAGTGGAAAGCGGTGGAGGCGGTCTGGCCGCCGTCCAGGGTATAGGCCTTCCAGCAGCCCCGGCGCGCCATGGCGTAGCCCGCGTCCTCCAGATTGGGCAGGTGGTCCAGCTCCCGGCGGCTGGTGTCACAGTTGATGTTCATGGTAAGATAGTGATGCCGCCCCAAAAGACCCAGGGCACTGCGGGCATAGTACATGTCGATCTCGCCCCAGGGATAGAAGTCCGGCGTCACGTTCACGCCCTCGTCCACCAGCACCGGCCCGAAGGCCAGGGAAAAGACCACATCGTTGTCCCGTATAAACTGCTCCGTCTCCTCCTGACTGATTCCGTCTCCCCGGTAGAGGAAGAGCATGTCCCCGTCGGCGGTGATGAAGCAGGTGTCCGCGTTATCCGGGCGGAAACGGATGATCTCCCGCTGGTAGACGGCCACACCGCAGTTGCGGTCGTGAAAGTAAAAATCCCCGCCCACCGCCAGCACGGCGTTGGTGTCCCGGGCAAAATCGCTGGTCCGCTCGAACCAGAAGCTCCAGGGCTCATCGCTGGAGATCTTGCGCCGCAGCTGGGACCCGTCAGAGATAAAGGTCTCCGCAAAGGTGCCCATGCAGTTGTTTTCCGGCTCCTGCCACAGAATACACAGAATGCTCTCGTCCAGGTAGCAGCGGATCAGGGTGCCGGGTACAAAGGGAAGCTCCGGGTTCCAGACCAGCGTTTCTTCTCCAATGAGGGCCTTGGCCTCCGGCTTTTCCAGCAGGGCCGCGATCTCATAGGGGTCCTCAGTCTCTAAAAAGTTCTCTTCCTTGGGCACATGGCCCCAGAGGGCGTCCTCGGGCAGCGTGTAGCGCAGGGGCAGAAGGGGCTGCTCCGCCGTCACCGCGGCAAAGAGCTCAGCCGCCTGTGGCGCGAGAGGATAGAGTTCCTCCGGGTTTTGCAGCTGCCAGCTCTCGCCGTCATGGCGGTAGCGCAGCTCGGTTGCCCGGGAAGTCAGATAGTTTTCCTTCTCCGCAAGCCTCTCCCGCAGCAGCGCGTCAAAGCAGTCCTGCAGGATCTCCTGCCGGTAAGAGCCGTCCTCCTCAAAAATCAGGCTTCTCCGCTGGGCCTCCGCCACCCGTTCCTGCAGCTTTTCCAGCATGGCCTCTCTTGCGCCGCTGCCCGCCAGGGCATCGGCGTCCAGCAGGGTCACCTGCACCGGGAGCGTGGCCTCTTCCCCGTCGGAAACAGCCTCGCCCAAGGCTTCCGCACGCCAGCAGTCGGCGTAGGCCAGCTCCAGCAGGCGCTGGTTTTCGTCTTCAGTCATGGATACGGAGGGAGCGGGCGCCTCCAAAAGGGGCGGCGCGGGGCTGGGTGTGGGGAAAAGGGCGGTCAAGGGGCTTTCCTCTCCGCCCCGCTGCTGCCAGACCAGGACGCCGAAGAGCAGCACCATCAGGATCAGCAGCACCAGAAATATGACTTTCAATACTTTCATCTATCTATGTTCCCCGAAAAAACGGGCGCCGCAGCGCCCGTTTTCCATATATTGATCGAATGAAGATTAATCCATCCCATCCTGCTTCCCCCTCCGGGGGAAGTCCCCAGTGCGCACACTGGGGAATAGGGGCTCTCAGAAGTCCGCGTTGCCGGTGGTGCGGGGGTGCAGCTCCACGTCCCGAATGTTGGAGACGCCGGTGAGGTACATGACCATCCGCTCGAAGCCCAGACCGTAGCCCGCGTGACGGCAGCTGCCGTAGCGGCGCAGGTCCAGATACCACCAGTAATCCTCTTCCTTGAGTCCCAGCTCTTTCATCCGGGCGGTGAGCACGTCCAGCCGCTCCTCACGCTGGCTGCCGCCGATGATCTCGCCCACGCCGGGCACCAGACAGTCCGCCGCGGCCACGGTCTTGCCGTCGTCGTTGAGACGCATATAGAAGGCCTTGATGTCCTTGGGGTAGTCGGTGACAAAGATGGGCTTTTTGAACACTTCCTCGGTGAGGTAGCGCTCATGCTCGGTCTGCAGGTCGATGCCCCATTCCACGGGATAATCGAACTTCTTGCCGCTCTTTTTCAGGATCTCCACCGCGTCGGTATAGCTGACACGGCCAAAGTCGTTGGACACCACGTTGTGCAGCCGCTCCAGCAGACCCTTGTCCACAAAGCTGTTGAAGAATTCCATCTCCTGGGGGCAGCGCTCCAGCACCCGGTTGATGATGTATTTCACCATCGCCTCGGCCACTTCCATGTCACCCTCCAGGTCGCAGAAGGCCATCTCCGGCTCAATCATCCAGAACTCGGCAGCGTGGCGCTGGGTGTAGCTGACCTCGGCCCGGAAGGTGGGACCGAAGGTGTAGATATCGCCGAAGGCCATGGCAAAGTTCTCGCCGTTGAGCTGGCCGGAGACGGTGAGGTTGGTGGGCTTACCGAAGAAGTCCTTGGAGAAGTCCACCTTGCCGTCCTCGGTGCGGGGCGGGTTATCCGCGTCCAGGGTGGTCACCCGGAACATCTGGCCGGCGCCCTCGGCGTCGGAACCGGTGATGATGGGGGTGTGCACATATACGAAGCCACGGCTCTGGAAAAACTCATGCACCGCCTGGGCGGCCACGCTGCGTACCCGGAACACGGCGGAAAACAGATTGGTGCGGGGGCGCAGATGCTGGATGGTCCGCAGAAATTCCACGCTGTGGCGCTTCTTTTGCAGAGGATAATCCGGCGTGGAGGTGCCCTCTACCTGAATCTCCGCGGCCTTCAGCTCAAAGGGCTGCTTGGCGTCCGGGGTCAGCACCAGCGTGCCGCGCACGATCAGGGCAGCGCCCACGTTCTGGTGGGCGATCTCGTCATAATTTTCCAGGCTTCCCCGCTCAAATACCACCTGCAGCGACTTGAAGCAGCTGCCGTCGTTGAGCTCGATGAAGCCGAAGTTTTTCATATCCCGCACGGTGCGGACCCAGCCGCAGACCGTGATCTCCTGCCCGTCAAAACGGGCGGCGTCGGCAAAGATGCCGGCGATTTTCTGACGCATCAGCATGGTTAAGACATCCTCTCTTTCTGAACCTGGGAAAGTATTATACCCGGATTGTTTCCTTTTTTCAATCAAAAGATCAGCTGAATGGGGGCGTTGTAGTTGCAGAGCTCCACATCCTGATGAAAGCCGCCGTCCTCCCCGTCCCGGGTCCAGGGCACGGGCTTTTCAAAGTGGAAGCGGGCCTTTTTCGTGTGCAGGATCAACACATTGTCGTTGTCGAAACGGCCGGAGAACACGCTGTCCGCCATCTCGCTCAGGGTCACCAGATTTCCCGGGTCCTTCACCAGCACCAGCTCGGACCGGCCGTCTCCCAGCGCGACCATCTCCTCCGGCAGATGCACGATTCCTGCTACGGAGGTGGAGTTGGACATGCTGCCGTATACCAGGTTTGCCTCCACCACCCCGTCGTCATATTCCACCCGGGTGGGGTAGGCTACCAGATTGGGCAGGGACATGGCTCCCTGCAGCACATAGGCCAGGTGGCCCAGCAGCTTTTTCTGATTCTGGGGGGTGGCGTAGCTCACTTCCGTGAAAGCGCCGAAGGCGGCGATATAAGCAAAAAAGTCCTTCTCCCCGAAGCCGCCCACGTCATAGGGATGGGGCGTACCGGAGAGGATCCGCTGGGCGGCCAGGGGAGCGTTGTTCTTGGGCAGGTCCAGAGTGGTGGCCACGTCGTTTGCGGTGCCCAGAGGGATATACCCCAGGAGAGGCGGGGTTTTCATCTGCATGAGCCCGGCCATCACCTCGCTGAGGGTGCCGTCTCCGCCGACGCAGGCGATCAGGTCATATTCCGAGCCCAGACCCGAGGCCAGCTCCGTGGCATCGCCCCGGTGCCCGGTGAAGACCACCGTGGTGCGGCAGCCGCCGTCGTCCAGCGTTTTCAGCGCGTCGGCTAAATCTTTTTTATAGGCGCCCCGTCCTGCGGCGGGGTTCACGATCAAAAGCAGTTTGCGGTGCATTCTGCGTCATCCTTTCAAGGAAATTTCAATCAATTATAGCCTCTCCCGTCCAACCAGTCAAGGCTATTCCACAATTCAGCATTCCGCACGCAAATTCCGCATTTCCCGGAGATTCTGTTGCGAAACAGATTTGAATATGTTACCGCACGGAGGATCTGCATATTCCTCTTATCCCTTGCTTTCCGTTCCATATTCGGTAAGGGTTCCCCAGGGCGTGATCCTTGCGGTCAGCAGTCAGGCGGAAGCGAAGCTCCAGGTCATTCACACGGACAGCTTCCTGCTTCAGGGTATTCTGCTCAACAATGGCGGCTTCTGAATACATGTTATACTACTTTCAAATAGAAATCTTAAAAGTCTTGTGGCCAGAATTGTGCCATACTTCGTTGAAGCCCTTGACCATATATCTCCATTATGCTCTGCGGCCTTCGCCTCGTCTGGCGCAATTCTGTCTCGCAATCCTTTTTAAAGCTTCTTATTTGAAAGTAGTATTACGACGGAACTGTGAAAAGCCGCAGCCTAAAAGAAAGCAAAACTCCGGCGAATATGGGTTTTCTTCCCATCTTCGCCGGAGTTTTGATCTGTTATTTTTCTGCCTTACGGAATGCCGAGGCCGTCAGTCCCTGCATCCGCGCAGTGCTTTTTCGGATAAAAATGCCAAAGGGACGCGGAAACAGAGGTTTCCAACGTCCCTTTTCGCTGCAGAGGATAGAGCTTACTCCATCTCGTTGAGCTTCGTAGCCATAGCGGACTTCTTGTGCGCTGCATTGTTCTTGTGCAGCAGACCCTTACCGGCTGCGCGGTCAACAGTCTTAACAGCAACTTTATAGGCACTGACGGCAGTGTCGCGGTTGCCCTCGGCAACGGCTGCGTCAAACTTTTTGATCATGGTCTTGAGCTCGGTCTTGTCCGCGCGGTTCTTGGCTCTGAGCTGCTTGGACTTCTCGTCTCTCTTGGCAGAAGACTTGATGTTGGCCATGTTTGATTCGCCACCTCCTCCTACAAAATTGAGTTAATACATAACCCGCGTTTCGTAAGTATAGCAGAGAAAGCCTTGAAAAGCAAGCATTTTTTTACAATTCTTTTCACTTTTTTTCTCTTGTTGCGCCGCATGAAAAACGAGGTTTTTCAACACAATATATAGGGAAAAACGCTGACAGGAGGAAGAAAATGGTAATAAATGGAAGAACAGACCTGGCAAGTGAGGTGCGCCGTCGACTTTGTGACGGAGCCTCGGTGACGGAACTGCCCGGGGTGCTGGCGCGGGAAGAGCGCTTCGGTGCTTTTCCCGTCACCACAGTTGAGATCCTGGAGGAAAGGGGTGTCAGGGCTCTTGGCAAACCGGAGGGGCGCTATATCACCATGGAATTGCCTTCCCGCCTGCTGGACTGCCTCTCCCCCGCGGCAGAGGTCCTGGCAAAGCTCATCCGTCGTTGCGCAGGCACACTGCCGCCCCGGATCTTACTGGCGGCCCTTGGAAATCCCGATATTACTCCGGATGCCCTGGGATCCCTGGCGGCGGGACAACTGCTGGTGACGGAGCACCTGAAACAAACTGACCCGGACTCTTTTGCCTCTTTTCGCGCCACACTGTTGTGCCGCCCCGGGGTCCTGGGTACCTCCGGGGTGGAGAGCGCCCGTCAGATCCGGGCACTCTGCCGCGAGACAAATCCGGACCTGGTCATCGCCATCGACGCTCTGGCGGGAGCGGATCTGCAGCTGCTTTGCCGTTCGGTGCAGATCTGCAATTCCGGCATCGCTCCCGGCTCCGGCGTTGGCAACTGCCGTGAGGCGCTGAACCGGGAGACCCTTGGTATTCCGGTGCTGGCTATCGGTGTCCCAACGGTGGTGGACGCTTCCGCGCTGTCTCCGGACTCTTCGCTTCGCGGCATGTTCGTGACACCTCGCAGCATCGACAGTCAGGTGCGCGCCTGCGCCAAGCTGATCGCCTGGGGCGTCAACCTGGCGCTGCACGAGGGTTTGACCACGGAGGAAATGAGTCAGCTGCTGAATGGGTAAATTGTTTCACGTGAAACACGTCAGAGGAAAGCCGCACCCCTCCGCTTCCGCCGGGGCGGCGAAAGCTCCGGATCCGCGGCTTCCCTCTTCCTTTGCCGAATCAAACCCACTCCGTTGGGCTTTGATTCGGGAGAAGCGTGAGGGGTAAGGAAAGCCGCTCCCCTCCGCTTCCGCCGGGGGCGAGATCCTTCGGCTCCGCTTCCCCTCGCTCAGGATGACACAACGGATCGATCAGGGGATTGCTCCCTACGCGAAATGCCCCGTTGTTTCCGCAAGGCTTGAAATACCGGAGACTCAGCACCGACCGTACGGTTTTTCGGGCACCGCAAGGCGGTAGCTGGCGCGAATCGCTTTAGGGATTGTTCCATCCGCTCCATTCCCTATAAGCTCCCCTGCGTAAGGGGTCTTGGGTCTGTCAGCGAAGCTGACTGTGGGGTCGTTCAGTTCACTCAGAATCTCACTATGTTGGCCGATTGTACAAGCCCTCCGTCATCCGGCTCGCGGGAGATCGTCGAATGACACCTCCCCTTGCTCAGGGGAGGTTTTACCTCTGTCCCTCAATTCCGAATGGATTCGTCATTCTGTCCAAACTTTCCTGCTCCTCCGACATCAAAAAGTTTCACGTGAAACATTGAAAACCGAGCCCCATGCTGGTATAATACCTTCATCTGAAACAGGAGAGTCGACATGGCCAGAATCGTTGCAATCGCAAATCAGAAGGGCGGGGTGGGCAAAACCACCACCTGCGTGAATCTTACCGCGGCCCTGCACGGATTGGGCTATCGAGTGCTGATGGTGGACTGCGATCCCCAGGGCAACGGCAGCTCCGGCATGGGCGTGAAGAAGACCAGCCGTCCCAATACCTATGATCTGCTGATCAACCAGGCCGCCCCGGAGGAATGCGTGGTCCACACCCCCTACGGCGACGTGATCCCCACCGGCAAGGAGCTGGCCGCGGCCTCCGTGGAGCTCATCGGCAAGGAAAATCGGGAATATGTGCTGAAAACCGCTCTGCAGCAGCTGTATACGGACTACGATTATATCCTGATCGACTGCCCGCCTTCTCTGGAGCTGCTGACGGTGGACGCCCTGGTGGCGGCGGACAGCGTGCTGATCC
>CAMOXK010000075.1 GCA_946629065.1 uncultured Clostridia bacterium | reverse complement strand
ACAATCCCCCCATGCGTGTCCAAGCGTTGCCGCATAGGTTTGTCTACAGTCTGAACACCCCTCCGTAGACGGAGGGGTGTTTCTATATTGGCGGCAAAACGTTCTGAAGGATTTGAATTGCTTTGTCGGCTTGAATCTTAAAAGAAATTCGGGTCAAGGCCTGTCCGAATAAGAACATACAAACAGGAACGACAGTCCCCATTGGCGCATGCGGCTGGAGCGGCAGCGACAGCAGAAAGAAAAACAGGAGCCCGCCGTACCAGAACCGCATAAATATACGGGCATAGGGATTCATCTCAAAAATCAATCGAATGTGCGTTCCCTGCTCCGCTGCGCTTACTGCTCCGGTGATCCGAATACAGGTGGAATAGTTCACCATAGTGCCGAAGTATGGCCCAATCTGAAAGCTGTCCGTCCCGACAGAACCCCAGAACAGACGGGAAGACTCTGTTTTCCACGGCTTCGAGGTGGCTTCTGTCATGCTGTTTACCGTGCGCATGACGGTATCCAGATCCTTGTACGTATTCCACTCTAAATCTCTGCGCGGTAAGAGCATGAGACTGCCTCCTCTCTATCCAGGTGGGTTGTTTGGATGGAAAACTGGGCACACTACCCGGGAGGTGTTTTTGATGGATGAATTGAAAGAGCTGGCTGCGGTGAAGCAGGGGAGCATCCACTGTCTCACCATCGTAGGGCAGATCGAGGGACACCAGATCCTGCCCGAAGACGCCAAGGCGACAAAATATGAGCACATCCTGCCGCTTCTCGCCGCTATCGAGGAGAGCGAGGAGATCCGTGGCCTGCTCATCTTGCTCAACACCATGGGCGGAGATGTGGAGGCGGGCCTTGCCATTGCGGAAATGATCGCCGGCATGCACACGCCAACGGTCTCCCTGGTGCTGGGTGGGGGGCATTCCATCGGCGTGCCTCTGGCCGCGGCTGCCCAGTGCAGCATGATCGCGCCATCCGCCGCCATGACGGTGCACCCGGTGCGCTTAAATGGGGTGGTGATCGGCGTTCCCCAGACCTACAACTACTTTGCCCGGATCCAGGAACGCATCGTCCGCTTTGTGACGGAGCATTCCCACATCAGCCGGGAGGATTATCTCCGGCTGATGACCAATACCGACGAGCTGGCGAACGACGTAGGCAGTGTCATTAACGGGGAAGAGGCGGTGCACCTGGGGCTGATCGACCGTCTGGGCACCCTGTCTGACGCGCTGCATTGGCTCCACGAAAGAGAATAGTTTTTTCTCTCAAAACTCAAAACGCAAGGCTCAAAACTTATTTTGCCACGAAGCAGTGCCATTCCTCTTCGCAGCGGTGCTCCAGGATCGTGAAGCCTGCCTGCTCAATGGCGGCGCGGACCTCGTCCTGCCGCCCCTCAATGATGCCGGAGCTGATCCAGGTCCCGCCGGGGGCCAGGAAGTCATGCACATAGCGGGAGAGGGGAATGATCACATCGGAGACGATGTTGGACAGCACCAGATCATAGCCGCTGCCGAAACTCCTTCGCAGGGAAGCGTCCGAGAGAATATCGCCCGCGCAGGCGTTGAGCCGGTCCGGCCCGATGCCGTTCAGCGCCGCGTTGGAGCGCACCACGTCCGGCGCCTTGGGGTCGATGTCGCAGCCCAGGCAGCTCTTCGCCCCCAGCACCAGAGCCCCGATGCCCAGGATCCCGCTGCCGCAGCCCAGGTCCAGTACCTTGGTATCGGCGTAGATAAAGGGCTCCATAGCAGCCAGACACAGCCGGGTGGTGGCGTGGCTCCCGGTGCCGAAGATGAGGCCCGGGTCCAGGCGCAGGGGGACCCGCCCATCTGCCGGGATCTCCTCCCACTCCGGGACGACGACCAGCTTTTCGCCCACCTCAATGGGCTTGTAATACTCCCGCCAGTTGTTTTCCCAGTCACTGTCCTGCACGTAACTGATCTGAATGTCACCGTAGGCGGACCGGATCTGCCGCAGGCAGTTCTGTCCTTCTTCGTCATCTGTGAGGTAGCACTTAATGCGGCTGACCCCGGCGTACTTCTGCTCCAGGTCTTCATCCACATAGTCCCAATAGGCGTGGTTGTGCTCCAGAAAATCCTTGAAGTCTTCTTCGTTTTCGATGACAAAGCCGCCTACGCCCATGGCGGTCATCTCCTCGCAGCGGCGGTCGATATCCTTGGACGGGGTATCCACGATCACTTCGATATAGCGCATCTTGTTTCTCCTTCAGAAATGGATTTCCTGCAGCGATTATAGCAAAGCACGGCCTGCTCCGCAAGAGCTCTCCCGACGAAAAGCGAATCTCGCCCGAACCTTCCCCACGCACGGGAAGGTGTCATAGCAGCGGCCGGATGAGGTAGTATCGGCTTCTCCTTGTGGAGAAGCTGTCAGCCGCCGATCCCCCCGCGAGGCGGATGACGGAAGAGGCGTCAAAGCCCCCCGCTAACGGAGAATGCCGACTTCGCGCTGCCGGTGGCAGAAAGAGACGACCCGCAATCTCCGCAGCGGTCGAAAATCCCGATGATCACAGCAAGGCCGATGGGATTTCCGTGCACCACAGGGCGGGAAGGTTTCACGCAGCCGCGTGCTTGCCTCTCCCCGCGCCGGGGAGAGGTGTCACGAAGTGACGGAGAGGGGCCGCGAGACCGGCGTTATCGTACGGAAACCGCGGCAAAAGGGCAGGGGAGATCGCCTCTTTTTACTCGCTGCGAGAACCTGTGAAAAATTGCACAATTGAGCAAGGAAAACAGCCTTCTCCGCCTTGTCAGATTTGTGACAAACGCCGATTGACAGAAACCTGACAAAGTGCTATATTTCCTCCTGCAAGTGAAAGAAATAACAATCTGTCGGCTATGCCGATTATTCTATAGGAGGAAAGAGCTATGAAGTGCCCCTGCTGCGGTCATGAGATGGAGATGGACGGTCATCGCAAGATCGACCTGATGATGTGCTATGAGTGTGGTTATATTGAAGGCCGCCGGGTGGAACCTGTTCTGCGTCACCGCAAGACCAATTTCGAGCGTCTGCATGAGATGGACCTGCACGACACCGTGGCTTTCCTGGCCCAGGGCCTGCACCTGGATGAGCAGCAGCTCACCCACCTGATGGAGAGCTCCGTTGCCTGAGCCTTGACATGAATGAGAAAATCCCACGTCTTTTGACGTGGGATTTTCAGACTGAAGACAACCCTTCGCCTATGCGGCAACGCTTGGACACGCATGGGGGGATTGTGAAGGGGGGAGGGTATGCCCCCCTTCACGTTCAATCCGCGCAAAAATGGGAACTTTTTCGGTAGTTCCCATTTTTGCGTTTCAAGCTGTCGACACTTTGTCGACAGCTTGAAAATCCCACGTCTTTTGACGTGGGATTTTTTATGCTTAAAGCAGGTCGGCAAACATCGTCCATGGACAGCTCTTCGGCGGCGTCAGCTCCCGGCACAGTGCTTCGCCGTTCCCGGGGTGGGGGAGACTGAGCCGGGTCGACCAAAGGGCCAGGTCTGCGTCCCGGTATCTGCTTCCGTACTTTCTGTCGCCCACCAGGGGAAAGCCCCGGGAGGAAAACTGCACCCGGATCTGGTGGCTGCGCCCCGTTTTCAGCTTCACGCGCAGCAGGCTGAGTCCTTCCCGAAATGCAAGCCTTTCATAGCTTAGCTCCGCCTCCCGCACACCCTTTCGCATCCGTTTTACCACGTAAGATTTATTCTTTGCCGCGTCCCGGAATAAGAGGTCCCGCAGGATCCCTTCCGTCGGTGTTTCGCCCTCCGCGACAGCCAGATACTCCTTTTGCATCCGGCCTTCTTCGATGGCCTTGGAGATGGCTGCCGCCGCTTTCTTTGTCCTGGCATATACCATCAGCCCGCCGGTCTCCCGGTCCAGTCGGTGCACGCAGTAGATCTCCTCCGTGCCCAGCGCTTCCCGCAGGAGCCCCGGCATCCCGCCCTCTTCGGAGAGAACACCCTCCGGCTTCTCGCAGAGGACGAGGGCTTTGTCTTCATATAGAATGTGCATGTTACCACCCAACCAAAATTGTAATCCATATCCCGCGAAAATTCCAGCCCTTTTTCATGTTGAGAATCTTTTCGAGGAACGCGGTTCCTCATGAAAGAAGAAAGCTGTTATCAGCTGGATATTGGTTTGTTCTGGAAGATTTTGATGAAAATGCAATGATGACCACTGTTACGCTGCATTTCGTAAAGGAAAAACAGACGAACCGATGATAGTATACAACAACTACTGGCTCGTCTGTTCGTTTTGGATGGGGAATAAATCGTTTTGTTTGTGCCAAGGCCCTGAATGGAGTTGAGCAGGTAAGAATGGATTCTCTGCTCAACTGCAGTTCAAAAAAGAAACAAAATCGAATTTGCGCTCAAAATACCGCACCCCAAACAGGTTTTTTTGCAAATAACTATACGCATAGTGATGACGCAAGATCGGTTTTATATAATAAGACCATGATATTTTGGGCAGAGGTTTTGCAGACAACACCACTTTGTTTTTGCATGGAACTTGCTCAAGTTGACGCAATTGCTCAATGGTCACCCCATCGAGCATATACAAGATAATGAATAGATTGTCGCGGCGAATTCGTTTTTTCCGATCTTCCCAGTGAGTGCGTGAAGTCGCTTCTTCCTTGTCATGATTGAAATGGATCGTGATGGTTGGAATCTCTTTTCCGTTTCCTACTAACTGGGCGACTGGATATGGAAAATCGGTTTCCACAAATGTCAATTCTTTGCTCAGGTAATAGTCCAGATAAAGGCAGAAAGAAACAAAATCAGGCTGCGAGAAAAACAGATTGATGGTGGGACTTAGGAAACGTTTGCCCAATCTGTGATAAATAACGCCACCAATACAATTGGAGCACAGAATTGTAAAGTTGTCATTGTGTAATCTCCTTTGGAATCGTTTTGAAATCAGCTTATCGATAGAACGATAAAGAAGGGTGGATGTCCATATAGAAACTGCCCTTTGACGAATTTGCTGCTGGAAGCTCATTTTGATCTCCTGTTAAATAATTAAATCCAATATGACGCATTGACCTTCTGGTCAGGTCAGAAAAAACATCACGATGAAAAAGCATGAATCACTCAGAAATTGGATTTCAAAAAGCTGCGATAACGCACAGGCCTGTATTGGGACAGAGAATAAAGAAATCTCTGGAGGAGCATGTCTCTTTCACCGCATTCCAGTTATTTATAGCATATTCTGCATGCGTTTTCAAGAAATACAAATCTATTCTGAAAAATGATTTACGTGCGTTACACTTCGCAGCGGAAAGAAAAGGAAACAGTAAAATTCACGAAAAAAGATCCAGCTATGATAAAAGAAAGAATGGGATCAACAATAGAGTGATGAACATATTAGTTGCGTTTCGATTTTACGGATCGAAAGAATACTTGCACTATGCATCCTCTGTATGGTATATTAGTGACAAGCTATGTTTGATAGTGTTTCCAAAAAAATTGATTGAGGTTCAGTAATGAGTATATCCAATATCCTCGCCCTTCTGGGCGGCGTTGCACTCTTCCTCTTCGGCATGAGCCTGATGGGGGACGGGCTGAAGCGCGTTGCCGGCAACAAGATGGAACTGGTGCTCTATCGCCTTACCGGTACGCCCCTGCGCGGGGCGATCCTTGGCGCCGGCGTTACCGCAGTGATCCAGTCCTCTTCCGCCACCTCTGTGATGGTGGTGGGCTTTGTGAACTCCGGCATGATGAAGCTGCAGCAGGCCGTCCCGGTGATCCAGGGCGCTCTCATCGGCACCAGCATCACCGGCTGGATCATTGCCCTTTCCAGCGTCTCCGGTTCCAACTGGGCTACGCTCTTTTCCACCTCCACCCTGGCCGCCGTCATGGCGGTGATCGGCATTCTGATGCGTATGTTTTCCAAAAAGCAGATGCATCATCATGTGGGGGATATCCTCCTGGGCTTTGCGGTGCTCATGTTCGGCATGCAGGATATGAGCGGTGCGGTGGAGCCCCTCAAGAGCAATGAAGGGTTTCTCCAGCTGATGACGGCCTTCTCCCACCCGCTGCTGGGCGTTTTGGTGGGCGCTGCCTTTACCGCGGTGCTGCAGAGCGCTTCTGCCGCCGTCGGTATCCTGCAGGCCCTCTCCATGACCGGGGCCATTCAGTTTGACACCGCTTTCCCTTTGATCCTTGGTATTGCCATCGGCTCTTCGCTGCCTGTGCTGCTTTCGGCATTGGGTGCCAAGGTGAACGGCCGCCGCACGGCTCTTTCGTATCTCGTCATTGAGTTGATTGGCGCTCTGGTCATCGGGCTTTTGTATTACATTCTCAACGCGATCTTCTCCTTTGGAATCGATCACATGGCTATGAACCCGGTGAACATCGCCCTGGTCAACACCCTCTTCCGGGTGGCCACCGCTGTTTTGCTGCTGCCAGCCGATGCTCTGATCATCAAGCTGGTCTCCGCTATCATCAAGCCCCAGGCAGAGGAGCAGGCGGCCGAGGGCGAGCTGGACCGGCTGGACGAGCGCTTCCTCCAGCATCCCGCTCTTGCCGTTGAGCAGAGCCATCTCACCGTGAACGCCATGGCACGCACCTCTCTGCAGAACATCCGGGACGCCATGGCCCTTTTGAAGCATTATTCCGAGGATGGCATGCGCCGGGTGGAGCAGACCGAGGATCTGGTGGACCGCTATGAGGACAAGCTCGGCACCTATCTGGTCAAGCTCAACACCAACGAGCTGGACCGCCGCCAGAACGAGAGCGTTTCCAAATTCCTCACCACCCTCAGCGATTTTGAACGTATCAGCGACCACGCTATGAATGTGGCCGATGTGGCACGGGAGCTCAAGGAGAAGCAGATCGTTTTTTCGGGCGGCGCAAATCAGGAGCTGGATGTGCTCACAGCCGCCATCAACGAGATCCTGGACCTGGCCTTCGGCGCCTTCATGGAGGAGGATAAGGCGAAAGCCCGTCTGGTAGAGCCGCTGGAAGAGCATATCGACCACCTTTGCGACACCATGAAGCTCCGTCACGTGGATCGCCTGCAGAAGGGCCAGTGCTCTCTGTCTCAGGGCTTCGTGTTCAACGATCTCCTATCCAACTTCGAACGTGTGGCGGATCACTGCTCCAACCTGGCCATCGCCATGATCGAGCTGGAGTCCGATGCCTTTGATACCCACGATTATCTCATCAATCTCAAGGAGCTCCATTCCCAGCAGTTTGAGCAGTTGGTGGAGAGCTACGCGGAGAAATACAAGATCTGATCCATAAAAATGTAGATCCCTCCGGCATCTGTCGGAGGGATTTGCTTCTTATACTACTTTCAAATAAGAAGCTTTAAAAAGGATTGCGAGACTTCAATTGC
>CAMOXK010000074.1 GCA_946629065.1 uncultured Clostridia bacterium | reverse complement strand
CCTGGAACACGATCTCGCCGGTCTGGCCGCCGTCCAGGCAGTAGGCGTTGATGACCGGCTTCTCCCCGAAGTGACGGGCGAACTCATTCACCGTCCAGCGGGCTTCCTTCTCGGGAGAGTGGTTCAGGGACATGTAGAGATAGTGGAGCTTATCCACCTGGCCGATGCCGGCCCGGGAGTAGCCCCGGTCGATCTCGCCCACGGGATACCAGTCACATTCCCGGACCTGGCCGTCCCGCACCAGGATGGGTCCGAAGGAGATGGAGAAGAGGATGTTGTTGTCCGCAATGTACTGCTCCAGCTCCTCTTGGGTGAAGGGCTGGCCCAGCTCAGTAAACAGGAAGTCGCCCTGATCGTTCACATAGCAGGTCTCCAGGCAGTTGTACTTCTTGTAGCTGCCGGTGTAGGTGGAGGTGGGGAAGCGATAGAGCTTGCGGTTATAAACCACCACGCCGAAGTCCCGGTTCTGGTAGAAGTCGGCGTTCAGGGTCACCACCGCATTGGTGCTCTTATGCATCTCAGTGGAGTAGTACTGGCTGGCGGAGGCAAAGGTGTCGTCGGCGAACTTGCGGCGGAACTGGGAGGCGTCGGCCACCTTGATCTCCGCGAAGCTGCAGGTGTTGCCCTCGATGACCTCCTTCCAGCAGATGACCAGGATGGTTTCGTCCAGGTAATACTCGATCTGCTCGTCGTAATAGAAGGTCACATTGGGATCGAAGGCCACGGTCTCATCCTCGCCCAGGAGGCCGTAGTCCCGGGCCTGCTGGATGATCTCCAGCACCTTTTCCGGCTCCTCAATGCTGATGGTACCGAAGCAGGCGGGGTTGGGGGCCGGGGCCACCACGGCGTTCTCATCGATCACATAGTGCTTTTTGATCGTCACAGGCTCGCCGGACTCGCTCTCCTGCGCGGCGATCTCATCCGGGGAAATGCGGGTGGCCAGGTCGATCCTGGGCTTGCCGCGCACCACGGTGCCAGAGCCGGGGTGGACGTTGTTGAGCACCCACAGGACGCAGAGGCAGGAGAGGAGCAGCAGCACCCCGGTGATCACCCGGGGAAGCCAGGCGGGGCTGTTTCCGGCCTCATGTTCCTCCCGCAGCTGCCGCAGGCGGGCGCCCAGGCGCTTTGCGCCCTCGGCCGCCTTGCCAAAGCCCAGGCTGGCCGCATCCGCCGCCTTGCCAAAGCCCTGGGCGGCAATGCCTGCGGCCTTGCCCGCGCCGTCGCCCAGCTTTCCCCCAAGCTCCCGGAGCTTCGGGCCAAGGTCCGCCTCGGGTCGCTCCTCCGCCTGCCGTCTTGCGGCATAGCGGGGCGCGGGGGCGGGGTCCTCCTGCCGCGCTTCGGGCGCGGGGGCCGGTCTCCGCTGGGGAGCGGTCTCTTCCGCAGCGGGAATATCGTCCTGAAACTCGTTCAGGATATCGTTCAGTTCAAAATCTTTTTCGCTCATGCTTCTCCCCCCTTACTTGCCGCCGGCCAGGGCGTTGAGCAGACCGTCATCCGCGTAGATCAGCCACTGTCCGTCCACATAATGCAGGGTGAGCTCCAGCATGGCGCTGGTATAAAAGCTCTCCGGGTGGGCCAGCAGCTCCTCCAGGGTGTAATAGATGGCCCGGTCCTCCTCGCCCTCGTTCGCCGCCGGGATGACGGCAAGGGGCGTTGTCAGGGTCTGCTCCAGGGCTGCCAGGTCCAGGTAGCGCAGGCGCACGGTCTGCACGGCGGTATCGCCCTTGCGCTCCGTCTCGCCCACCAGTTCATAGTCGTAGCTTGCAAGCAGGGCGTTCCACTTGGCATTGTCGGAGCTCCGCTCCAGGCCCAGGCTGCTGTAGTTTTCCAGGCAGGCGTTGGCGTCCTCGTATTTCCCGATGACTATGGACTCAAAAAACGTCTCCACCGTGTCCTCGGGTTTGGCGTCGGTCTTCAGCACCAGCACGCCGTGCTTCGCGCCAACAACGCAGAGGACAAAGGTCAGGAGCAGCAGTCCCAGAGTGACAAAGCCCCAGAACGGGTTGATTTTTGGTTTCATGCTTGCATTCCTCCCCATTTCGTGCCAACTATTGTAATCCATTCGACGCCTTCCGTCAATGGCGAATTGTGCCCGGAAATGCTCCTTGCGGCCTTGGCAGCGCTGTGCTATACTGGGCCTGAAGAATCATTATATAGGAGGTTATTCGCCATGGACCACAACAAGATCCCCGAACGCAGCCAGGTTCCCGAGGAGTTTACCTGGAATCTGAAGGATATGTTCGAAAGCGACGAGGCCTGGTTTCAGGAGAACGAAGCGCTGAAGGCCCTGCCCGCCGAGATCGCCGCCTTCCAGGGCCACCTGGGGGACGACGCCGAGACCCTGCTGTGCTTCTTCCGCAAGCAGGATGAGGTAGAGCTGCGCCTGGGCACCCTCTACGGCTATGCCAGCTGCAAGAGCGACCAGGACACCGGCAACGGCTTTTACCAGGACATGCGCGGCAAGGCCATGAGCACCATCGTGGCGGTCTCCTCCGCGGCGGCCTTCGCCTCGCCTGAGATCATGGCCATCCCCGAGGACACCCTGAACCTCTTCTACATTGCCCAGCCGGGCCTGGAAGAGTACCGCCGCAGCCTCTACCAGATCCGCCGCCGGGCGGCTCATATCCTCTCCCCCGCCGAGGAGCGCCTGCTCTCCGCCGTGGGTGAGATGGCCCGTGGTCCGGAGAACATCGGCAGCGTCTTCCGCAACGCGGATCTCAAGTTCCCCAACGCGGTGGACAAGGACGGCGTGGAGCACCAGCTCACCGGCGGCTCCTTCGTGCCCCTGCTGGAGAGCTCCGACCGGGTGCTGCGCGAAAGCGCCTTCAAGACCTACTACACGCAGCTTGGCAACTACCGCAACACTGTGGCCGCCACTCTGGACGCCCAGTTCAAGCAGCTCTGCTTCTTCTCCCGCGCCCGCAAGTACGAGAGCACCATCGCCGCCTCGCTGGACCGGACCGAGGTGCCCGTGCCCGTGTACCTGAACCTGATCGAGGCCGTCCACGGAAATCTGGACAAGATGTACCGCTATGTGGCACTGCGCAAGAAGATGCTGGGCGTAGAGGAGCTGCACATGTACGATGTTTACACGCCCATCGTCGCCGACGCTGCGGAGAAGATCAGCTTTGAGCAGGCCAAGGAGACCGTACTGGAGGCGCTGGCCGTCATGGGTGAGGATTACACCGACCTGTTGAAGGAAGGCTTCGCCAATCGCTGGATCGACGTATATGAAAACGTTGGCAAGCGGGGCGGCGCCTATTCCTCCGGCAACTCCCGTCCCCACCCCTATGTGCTGCTGAACCACAAGGACACCCTGGACAGCATGTTCACCCTGGTCCATGAGATGGGCCACGCCCTGCACAGCTACCATTCCACCAAGTACCAGCCCGTGAGCACCAGCGACTATGTGATCTTCGTGGCCGAGGTGGCCTCCACCTGCAACGAGGTGCTGCTGATGCGCCACCTGCTCTCCAAGACCACCGACAAGAAGGAGCGGGCCTACCTCATCAACCACTTCATGGATCAGTTCAAGGGCACCGTCTACCGGCAGACCATGTTTGCCGAGTTTGAGCTGGAGATGGGCCGCATGGCCGAGCGGGGCGAGACCCTCACCGCCGCGGCGCTGAACGAGAAGTACCTGGCCCTCAACAAGCTCTACTTCGGCCCCGATATGGTCTCCGACGAGGAGATCGCCCTGGAGTGGGCCCGGATCCCCCATTTCTTCTACAACTACTACGTGTTCCAGTACGCCACGGGCTTCTCCGCCGCCGTGGCCATCGCCAACCGGATCCTCAAGGAAGGCGCCCCCGCCGTGGCGGATTACAAGAAGTTCCTCTCCGGCGGCAGCAGCACCGATCCCATCAGTCTGCTCAAGATCGCCGGCGTGGACATGTCCACCCCCGATCCCGTGAACTCCGCCCTGGCCCTCTTCGGCGAGCTGGTGGACGAGATGGAAAAACTGGTGGACTGAGACTCTCCTGCTTCCTGCGTTCAAAAAAACTGGCTACCCCGGCATGCCGGAGTAGCCAGTTTTTTATTGTTCCGCAAAGTATCGATCGTCAGCCCACCTGGCAGGATTGCCCTCAATGTATTCCCAGATCTCGCGGTAATCGTTTTCATTTCGGATAACGTGCCCGTGGTAGGATCGCTGCCAGAGCTTTGCGCCGCACCTGCGATTTGTAAAGCGCTTGAACGTTGAGATAAGCTTGGGCAGCGTCTCATTTGTAGGGGCCGGCGTCCCCGACGGCCCGTTATCCATGTTTGTAGGGGCCGGCGTCCTCGACGGCCCGTTGCCTTCGATCCGCAACAAGAGGTGGACATGATTCGGCAGGATGACATAATGACCCAAGGAGAGCCATGAATATGTTTTCTCAATTTCTCGCAGCGTTTCTGCGACAATCTCTCCATATGGCGAGAGACGAACGTTCGGGACGTCGAGGACGCCGTCCCCTACAACGATGTCGGACAAAATGCATTTTCTATTCTGCGTACAGATCGTGACAAAATAAGCGCCTGGCGTGGAGTAATCGTACTCAGGCAGGCGAATTTGCTTTCGTTTCGGCAAATCCATAGGCGTATTTCCCTGGCTTTATTCCTCGCTCAGTCCAGGGTCAGGTTCCAGATCAGATGCGAGGGCAGCGGGACGTCGGCGGCGAGATAAGGATGCCCCTCAGCAGCCGCGGAGAGCAGCAGCACCCTCTCCGTGCCGAGGTGAGCGCCCAGGGTTGCGGCAAGCGCATGCGCGTCCTCCCCTGCCGGGGCCAGCAGCTCCCGGATCCGGGTCTCCCCCTCGTCCGGATACGCTGCGGCAATGCCCGCCCCCACCGCATAGAGATCGCCGCCGAAGCAGCGGCAGTTTTCCTTTTCATAGCGCAGGGCCGCAGGGCCCACGGTCACATGGGGCTTTCCCCGCAGCAGCTCCTCCCGGCGCAGGCCGTAGGCCTCCGGTGAGAGAGGCAGCGGCTTTACACCGGGGCGGCTTTCGATCCGCTCCTCCCGGCGGCAGAGCGCGCAGCGCACGCCGATGAGCTTCTCATACCAGGGGTAGAGCGGGGCGTTGGCCGGCAGGGTGCAGACAAGATCCGCCCCCAGCTCTCTGCCCAGGGCGGCTGCCGCCTTCGTTAGGCGCTTTCCCAGGCCCCGGCCTCTTGCCTCCGGCAGCACGCCGATGGCATAGAGATAGGCGGCGCGGCGGTCCTCCAGGGTGAAGTCCGTGACGGCATAGGCAGCACCCAGGAGCTTTCCCCCCTCCTCGGCGCAGACGCCGCCGCCCAGGGCCGGAAGCTCTGCCAGAAAGGCCCGGGCCAGCTCTGCCGGATCGCCGAAGGCCCGGTGCCAGAGGGCGGCAAGCTCCCCTGCGTCCTCCGCCCGGACCTGACGGATGATCGGCTCAGTCATCGATCCACCTCGCGATGTATTTGTTCAGCAGATATTCCGGCTTGTAGCTCAGCTTGGACTGGCGCAGGGAATCCAGGCCCATGTCGTCCTCCCGGTTCATGTACACAAGGCCGGGGTGGCGTTCCAGGAGCATTCGGGTCAGCTCCCTGCATACCATGGGGTAGGCGCCGTTCATGTCGATCTGGGCCTTTTCAAAGTGCACGTCAAAGGTATCGTCGGCGCACATCTCCCCCAGGGAGAAGCCCACGATCTTTCCCTCGGCCAGCAGCACGCCTCCCTCCAGGCCCAGGCGCTCGAAGGCGGCAAAGGCGCGGATGATGGCATCGTGCTCGTAGGCCACGCTCTTGTCCAGGCGCTGGAGGTTATCCTCGGTCCACACGTCCAGCATGTCCATGCAGCCGGGGATCAGGCTTCGGGTCAGGGGCAGGAACTGCCAGTCGTGCTCCGCCTCAAAGCGGTTGCAGTGGTTCTTTTTGCCATGGAGGGATTTGCCGGCATAGGTGGCCAGCTTCTCCGCCCGGTAGATATAGTCCAGGTTGTTCTCCTCCAGGGAGTAGGTAAAGCAGCCCGGGTATTCCCGCTCCAGCTGCTCGCAGTGCACGTCTGTGATGCCGCGGATGATGAGGGGATAGCCCCGCCAGGCGGCAAAGTCCCGCAGCAGGTCGATGGCCGGGCGCAGGGGCCCTGTCCCGATGGGGAAAACGAAGGCGGGCTTGCCCTCGTAACGGAGCTTGGTGAGCATCCTGTCCCCCACCCGGGCGATGAGCTGGCGGTAGCGCTTGTCCCAGATGTAGATATTGCCGAAGTTGTAGTCCGCGCTGGGGCTGTTCTCAGCCAGGACCAGCGGGTCCACCCAGCTTTTGTCACAGAGGGTGACGGTTTTGAAGGTGATGGGGGCTTCTGTCATGGGGCATAGGTACGGGAGCAGGTCTCCCGGATCTCCTTTCGCAGTTGTCTCAGATCCATAAAGGTCTCCGGCCGCTTGCTCGGATCCCGCAGCAGGGCGGAGGGGTGATAAATGGCCATCCAGCGGCGGCCGTCCTTCTCAAACCACTGGCCGTGCTGCCGGGTGATGCGAAACTCCGGATCGATCAGCCCCATGGCGGCGATCCGCCCCAGGCACACGATGATCTTCGGATCCACCAGGGCGATCTGCCGCTGCAGCCAGGAGGCGCAGGCCTGCTGCTCCTCCGGCAGCGGGTCCCGGTTCCGGGGCGGACGGCATTTCACCATGTTGGCGATATAGACCTTGCTGCGGTCCAAATCGATGAGACTGAGCATGTCGTCCAGGAGCTTGCCCGCCGGGCCAACAAAGGGCTCCCCCTGCAGGTCCTCCTGCTCCCCCGGTCCTTCACCAATGAAAAGCACCTCGGCCCTCTCATTTCCCACGCCGAAGACCAGGTTGGTCCGGGTCCGGCACAGCTCGCAGTTTTGGCAGGTAAAGCATTCTTTTTTCAGTGCGTCCCAGGAATCCATTTATTCCTCCGATCCCGCCGCCAGGCTCAAAAGCAGCTCCCGGCGGTTGTTGTCCGGATAGTCGATCACATAATCCAGCAGAAAGTCCAGCATCTCCCCCACGGCTCTGCCCTTCAGGCCAAGGGCCATGAGGTCATCCCCGGTGACGGCCAGCTGCCGCAGGGAGAAGCACTCCCCGCTTTTGAGCACAGTCTTTACGTCCCGGTTTTTCCCCTCTCCCAGAGAGAAGGCGTCGGCACAGCGAGCGGCGCAGACCGTGGCCTCGATGCCGCTGCGGCGCAGACACCGCTTCCAGTCCTTTTCCGTCTCGGGCAGGGGCTGGTCCAGAATGGCGGCAGCCATGGCGGAGACGTGGATGCTCCGGCTGTCCAGCCGCAGGGCACGGAGAAATTCCTCCACCGAAGCGATGCAGCCGTAATGCTTCAGCAGCCAGGCAAAGCCAAGCCAGCGGTCCGGCATGCGGCGGGGCAGGGCATCCAGCCGCTCCGGGATCTCTGGGGGCAGACGGCACAGGAGATAGGCGTCAAGCAGGCCCAGCTCCACCGCCTCCAGCGCCTTCTCCGGCGCCTTGGTAAGCAGGATCTTTTCCAGTTCGTCCCGCACCCGCTCCGGGGAGAGCGCGGCGCAGAGCGGGGCCTTTTCCCGGATGGCCTCCATGGTGAA
>CAMOXK010000073.1 GCA_946629065.1 uncultured Clostridia bacterium | reverse complement strand
ATGGCACAATTCTGGCCACAAGACTTTAAAGATTTCTATTTGAAAGTAGTATAAGGCTGCTATCTGCTAGGAAAGCCGGAAAGAATCCGGGATTTCTATCAGAAAGCAGCATAGAAGCGCCCGACATCAAATTCTCAACGGAAGGGCCTTGCGATAGCGGAGAAACAAAGGTATAATCTGGCTGTCGACAAAATCCGAAGAAAGCGGAAAGGCATCAACATGAAGGATAATCAGAAGAAGCTCCTGCGCATCGCGGTGATCGTCCTGGCAACTGCGGCGGCCCTGTCGCTGGCGGCCTTCTGGGCCTATCGGATCTGGGAAAAACCGCCGGAGCTGAGCGCAGCGGCGCTGCAGAATCTGAACGAAGCGGCGGAGAGCCCCGCGCCGCCCACCCAGAGCCCGCGGGAAACAGCAAAGCCCAGCCAGACCCCGGCGCCCACGCCCACCATGGAGCCGCTGCCGGAGGGGGAGGCCATCGAGACCAGCCGGCAGGATGGGGTCTATACCGTTTTGCTGGTGGGCAATGACAACGGCAACGGGAATACCGATACCATCATTCTCGGCAAGATCGATACCGTGCAGCATCAGATGGACTTCGTCAACATTCCCCGGGATACCCTGATCAATTCTCCCTGGGACACCAGGCGGGTCAACACCGTCTACTGGGGTACCAAGCACGGCGGGGGAGACGGCATCGGCGCTCTCAAATGGCAGATCGGCCGGCTCACCGGCTTCCAGCCGGACAGCGTGGCTGTCATCGACCTGCAGGTCTTCGTGGACGCGGTGGATCTGATCGGCGGCGTCTGGTTCGATGTGCCCATCCAGATGGATTATGACGATGAGTACCAGGACCTCTATATCCATCTGCAGCCCGGGTATCAGCTGCTGGACGGCTATCAGTCCATGTGCCTGTGCCGCTTCCGCAGCGGTTATATCACCGGCGACTTGGGCCGGATCGAGATGCAGCAGCAGTTTATGAGTGCCTGTGCCTCCCAGTTTCTGTCCCTGGGGAATGTGCCCAAGGCCCGGGAACTGGTCAAGCTCCTTTCGGAGAATATGGACACCGATCTGAGCGCGGCCAACATGGCCTTCCTGCTGCGGCAGTATATGGCCTGCAAGGAAGAGGACATCCGCTTCCATATCGCCCCAGTGGACGTGGCCACCTTTGCCGACCGCAGCTATGTCCTCCTGCAGGTGGACCCCTGGCTGGAGCTGATCAACGCGTATTTCAATCCCTATGACACGCCCATTCGCTGGCGGAATGTGGACATCGTCTATCTCAAGGGCGATGGCGTGGGCTGCACCGGCAGCCTGCAGGACCCGGATTACTACAAGCCCGCTCCCAGTCCTTCCCCTTCACCCTCGCCCAGCCCCTCGCCTTCCCCTTCGCCCTCACCCAGCCCGAGTCCGGCGCCGACGGAGGCTCCCACGCCCGCTCCCACCCCCGGCGACGAAGGCGGCGGAGACCCGGACCCCGGGCCGGAACCGGATCCCGGCGCGGACCCGGAGCCGCCGGAGGAGGGTGGACCCACCATCATTGTGGTAAAGCCATGAGGATCGTCCCGGACCCTTAGGGCGCGCAAGTGAGGGATACGACAGCCGCAAACAGGATCTTTTCGCGCCAAGCATCGTTGCCTGTGCTCGGAATACATGTCCAGTATTCCTGCGCCAGTCGCCTCGCTTGACACAAAAATCTCTCTGTCTGCGGTGCGAAGCAGTTTTGCGTGAGGCATTTTTCGTCCAGACGAAATAGAAAAATCCAGAAATATTTGCTGTATTTCCGGATTTTTCTGTGATGGATGGGAGGAAAAGGGCCGCGCAAAACCTATCGTCTCCCTCATTTGCACGCCCTTTTGCGCGGTCCGGGATTTTTCGTAAAATAGGACTGGTCAATTTCCACAAAATCCCCGGTTTTTGTCAAGTTTTTAGCGGGAACCTCTTCCCTTTTTGCAGGGGATAGGGTATAATACCCTTCGACCGAGCAAACCCGAATTTTAGGAGGTTAACTATGAAAGACGTTTTCACCATCGTTGATGTTCTGGCCCGCGAGATTCTGGACTCCCGCGGCAATCCCACTGTTGAAGTTGAAGTCACCCTGGACGACGGCACCGTCGGCCGCGCGGCTGTTCCCTCCGGCGCTTCCACCGGTATCCACGAGGCCTGCGAGCTCCGTGACGGCGACAAGGCCCGTTACGGCGGCAAGGGCGTTCTGAAGGCCGTTGAGAATGTGAACGGCGAGATCGCCGATGAGATCATTGAGATGAACGTTCTGGACCAGGCCGCCATCGACCAGGCCCTGATCGACCTGGATGGCACCCCCAACAAGACCCGTCTGGGCGCCAACGCCATCCTGGGCGTGTCCCTGGCCTGCGCCAAGGCCGCCGCTCTCGCCACCGGCAACAGCCTGTACAACTACATTGGCGGCGTGAACGCCAAGACCCTGCCCGTGCCCATGATGAACATCCTCAACGGCGGCGCCCACGCCTCCAACAGCGTGGACATCCAGGAGTTCATGATCATGCCCGTCTCCGCCCCCAGCTTCCGCGAGGCTCTGCGCCGCTGCGCCGAGGTCTTCCATCAGCTGAAGAAGACCCTGAAGGAGAACGGCACTCCCGCCGCCGGTGTTGGCGACGAGGGCGGCTACGCTCCCGACCTGGCTGCTGACGAGGACGCTCTCAAGGTCATCGTGAAGGCCATCGAGGAAGCCGGCTTCAAGCCCGGCGAGGACTTCATGATTGCCATGGACGCCGCTGTTTCCGACTGGTTCGACAAGGAAGACGGCAAGTACCATCTGCCCAAGCGCGGCACCGTCATGACCAGCGACGAGATGATCGACATGTGGGAAGACCTGGTCAACAAGTACCCCATCATCTCCATCGAGGACGGCCTCGGTGAGGACGATTGGGACGGCTGGGTCCGCCTGACCAAGCGCCTGGGCGACCGCGTCCAGCTGGTGGGCGACGACCTGTTCGTCACCAACGCTTCCCGCGTGAAGCAGGGCATCAAGCTTGGCGCTGCCAACGCTGTTCTCATCAAGGTCAACCAGATCGGCACCCTGACCGAGACCCTGGACGCCATCCAGACCGCCAACCGCGCCGGCTACACCGCCATCGTCTCCCACCGCTCCGGTGAGACCGAGGACACCACCCTGGCCGACATCGCCGTGGCTGTCAACGCCGGTCAGATCAAGACCGGTGCTCCCTCCCGCACCGACCGCGTTGCCAAGTACAACCAGCTGCTGCGCATCGAGGAAGAGCTGGACACCGTGGCTCAGTACCCCGGCAAGGCCGCTTTCTTCAACATCAAGTAAGAAAGTATCAAGCAACAAAAAAAGAACCTCCTCCGGGAGGTTCTTTTTTCGCTTTCTGTATAGATTTGCCGGTTCCAGGCAAAAATAGGCTTGCAAACCTATTTTTGTTTGGAGGTTGAACGCATGAACAGCAAAAGCTCCGCCGACTGGCTGGAGAGATTCTTCATGGGAAAGGGCTTCTACATCGTGCTCGTCCTCTGTGCCGCGGTGATCGGCGCCTCGGCCTGGATGCTGGCGGTGGGAGACAAGCCCCTGACGGAGAAGGCGGTGGAGGTGGTGAACACAGACCCCGCCCGGTTCCGGGAAGAGCAGGAGGTCATTGCACCCCGCCGGGACGATCTGCCGGTGTTCCGGGAGACGGACGGGGACACTGCCCCCGTCGTCTCTGCGCCGGAAGAACCGGAGGAGGCCAAAGAGGTTTTTGACGAGACGCCTGTCACAGTGGACCCGACCTATGTCTGGCCCGTGCAGGGTGAGGTGGCCCGCTACCACGATCCGGAGACCCTGCATTATGACGAGACTCTGGGCGATTGGCGCACCCACCAGGGCATCGATATCCTGGCGCCTCTGGGGGAAACGGTCACCGCCGCCCACGCCGGCCGGGTGGAGAGCGTGCTGCACCACGATCTGCTGGGCACCGTGGTCATCGTGAGCCATGAGGACGGCTTTTCCACAGTCTATGCCAACCTGGAGGAGAACCCCGCCGTGAATCCCGGGGACTGGGTGGAGGCCGGCTCTGTTATCGGTACTGTGGGCAGCAGCGCCCTCAGTGAGGTCAGCGAGGAGAGTCACCTGCATTTTGCGGTACGCCTCAACGGTGTGGACCGGAACCCGCTGGAATACCTGCCCGCGTGAGGGAAGCAGCGTAGAGTAAGGATCCCGGATGCATTCACAACGAATGCATCCGGGATCCTTTTCCTTCGTCTTCTTTCGATCAGAGCTTTTCCAGATCCTTCAGGAAGAGCGCCGCCTCCGCGTCGGAGGGGATGAGCCAGCCAATGCGGGGGGAGACCGAGAAGGCCATCACCGCGGGGCCGTCCATCAGGCAGCTGCGCTTGAACTGCTGGGAGAAGAGACGCTTGCACCAGCTGGTGAGCCAGCGCTTCAGCTCCTCGTCGGTGAACTCGTCGCCGTAAGCGGCCTTGGCCAGACGGAAGGTCTTGGCGGGGGAGAAGCCGTCCTGCAGGATGTGGTAGGTGAAGAAGTCCTGCAGAGAATAGGAGCCAACCGCGTCCTCGCTCTTCTGCTCGATCAGATCGTCGTGGATGGGCAGCAGCTCCGGGGTCACGGGGCAGTCCAGCACGTCGTAGAGGGCGGCCTTCAGCACCTTGTCCTCGGTGGTCTGGGCAATATAGCTGACGTTTGCGCGAACCTGGGTCTTGGTCAGACCCAGATTCACATCGTACATGCTGGTGTGGTCGCCGTTGTAGGTGCACCAGCCGTCGATGTACTCGCTGAGATCCTCAGTGCCCACGTCAAGACCGTTGACCTTGTTGGCAATGTCCATGAGCACCTGGGTGCGCTCTCTCGCCTGGGCGTTCTCGAAGGCGATGGAGTAATCGTCATGGGCGTGGCCGATATCGTCAAAGTGCTGGTAGACGCTCTTGCCGATGTCGATGACGCGCACGTCGCATCCCCACTGCTCGGCCACCACGATGGCGTTGGACTTGGTGCGGCTGGAGGTGCCGAAGCAGGGCAGGGTGCAGGCCACCACGTTGGTTGCGGGCAGCCCCATGCGCTTCACCGCCATGGCGGAGACCATCACGGCCAGGGTGGAGTCCACACCGCCGGAGATGCCCACCACACAGTGGGTGAGATGGGCGTATTCCATGCGCTTGACAAGGCCGGAGACCTGAATGTCCAGCATCCGCTCGCAGTAGGCGGGCAGGTCCCTGGGATCCTCCGGCAGATGGGGGTGCTTGTTGAATTTCCGGGTGAGAGTGGTCTCTGCCGCGTCCTCACCCCAGGAGAAGCTGGTGTAGTCCTCGTCCACCATGTCATATTCGCCGCTGGCCCGCCGCAGGTCGGTGAGCAGCTGCACGTCGATCTCGCTGACGGCGAGGCTCGTCCGTGCCGCGCCGATCTGCTCGTCCTGGGCAAGGACCTTTCCGGCTTCCGCCACCAGGCAGAGGCCGGAGTAGACTTCATCGGTGCTGCTCTCGCCCTTGCCGGGAGCGGCCAGGACGAGGCCGGCGTTCAGGTGCTTGGAGCTGGCCTTTGCCAGAAGCTCGGCGTCCCGGGTGCTGGTGACGGTGGCGGGGAAGGAGGCCATCTGGCAGACAATCTGGGCGCCGGCCCGGGCGTGGCGGGTGGTGTCGGACCAGATGCTCTGGATGCCGTCTCCCAGGTCCACGGCCACGTTCAGCTCAGGCAGCGCGTCACAGGTGAAGAGGGCGTCGCCGCAGAGGGGCACGGTGCCAAAGCTCTCCATCTCGATCTCGTGGTACTCGCCGTCGCCGCCGTTGAAGGAGTCGCTTGCGGTGCGCCTGGGTACCAGAGCAATGAGCTCTCCGTCCCAAATGGCGGCTGCCACGCTGTAGATACGGGGGCCGATGGCCATGGGCAGGCCCACGAACACCAGGGTATCGGTGCCGGCGGTGGCCTCCACCACCCGGATCAGGGCCTTTTCCGCCCCGTCCAGGATCACCCGGTGCCCGAACAGATCCCGGCAGCTAAAACCGGTGAGGGTGAGCTCGGGGAAGACCAGCAGCTTTACACCTTTTGCATCCGCCTCGCGGATGCATTCGATCACGCGCTCCGCGTTATAGTCACAGTCGGCCACCTTGATGATGGGAGACGCCGCAGCGACCTTGATAAAACCGTCTTTCATAATACAATCTCCTCTTCCTTATAGGCTCCCCTGCCTAAGGGGAGCTGTCATCCGGCGTGTAACGCTCCGCCGGATGACTGAGGGGTCTCCTCTTCCGTATTGGCCCCCTTGCCTAAAGGGGGAAGCCCCTGAAGGAGACGAAGGGGTGTCACGGGTAACAACCCCTCAGTCTCGCTGCGCTCGACAGCTCCCCTTGCACAGGGGAGCCAGATAAGCTTAAAACTGCACGCGGGAGGCGATGTAGTCCTTGACCTCTGCGATGGGGATGCGGACCTGCTCCATGCTGTCCCGCTCGCGGATGGTGACGCAGCCGTCGGTCTCAGAGTCGAAGTCATAGGTCACGCAGAAGGGCGTGCCGACCTCGTCGGCCCGGCGATAGCGCTTGCCGATGGAGCCGGTCTCGTCATACTCCACCATGAAGCTCTTGGCCAGCTCGTCCCGGATCTCCAGGGCCTTCTCGCCCAGCTTCTTGGAGAGGGGCAGCACGGCGGCCTTGATGGGGGCCATGGCGGGATTCAGGTGCAGCACCACGCGCACGTCGTTCTTCTCCGCGTCCACCACTTCCTCGTCGTAGGCCTGGCAGAGCAGGGCCAGCACGGTGCGGTCCAGACCGTAGGTGCTCTCCACAATGTAGGGAATGTAGCGCTCGGCGGTGAAGGGATCGATGTACTCCAGCTTCTGGCCGCTGTACTCCTGGTGACGGCTCAGGTCAAAGTCGGTGCGGTCGTGGGTGCCGTTGATCTCGCCCCAGCCCAGAGAGGGGAAGAGGAACTCGATGTCGCAGGCGGCCTTGGCGTAGTGGGCCAGCTTCTCATGGTCGTGGAAGCGCAGGTTCTCCGCAGGCAGACCCAGGTCCTCAAAGAACTTCTTGCCGAACTCCTTGAAGTAGGCGTAGAGATCCAGGTCATCGCCGGGCTTGCAGAAGGTCTGGAACTCCATCTGCTCAAACTCGATGGTACGGAAGGTGAAGTTGCCCGGGGTGATCTCGTTGCGGAAGGCCTTGCCGATCTGGCCGATGGAGAAGGGGAGCTTGGTGCGCATGGAGCGCAGCACGTTGGGGTAGTTTACATACTCGCCCTGAGCGTTCTCAGGACGGAGGTAGATGATGCTCTTCGCGTCGTTGGTGACGCCGCGGAAGGTCTGGAACATCAGGTTGAACTCCCGGATGTCGGTGAAGTTGTGCTTGCCGCAGTTGGGGCAGGGGATATGATGATCCTTGATGTACTGGAACATCTGCTCCTTGGTCAGCCCGTCGGCGTGGGCGTTGGGGTCAAAGTCGTCGATCAGGTTGTCCGCACGGAAGCGCATTTTGCACTCCTTGCAGTCCAGCAGAGGATCGGAAAAGCTCTGCACATGGCCGCTGGCCTCCCAGACCCGGGGGTTCATGAGAATGTCCGCGTCCACTTCGTAGCTGTTGCGCCGCTCCTGGATGAAGCGTTTGCGCCAGGCGTCCTTCACGT
>CAMOXK010000072.1 GCA_946629065.1 uncultured Clostridia bacterium | reverse complement strand
ACCGCCGTCTATGCAAAGGTTATACAGGGTTTTCGCGTTGCGTTCACCCTATTATGATACCTCATTTTACCATGAAAAGCAAGCACTTTTCACACAAGGGGGGCGCGGATCGCGTCAGCCTTCTTTCGGTACAAAGCCCCAGGCCGCCGACAGTCTGGCCGCTTCGTCGCCGGTTTTCGTCGGCGTCGGGGCATCTGCTCCCCAGGCTTCAAAGGCTCGGTCTGCCGTGTTGCGGGCAAAGGTCTTTTCAAACTCCGATCTGTAGCCCGTCCCGTCTGCCACGTTGAGGAAATAGGCCGCTTGTCGCCGCATCTGCTCCCATTCCTGCACCTTCGCGTCAGGGCCGGGGATGCGCGTCACGTCGTAGACCGGGGCTTTGAAGTGGTCGCCCTCCGCGTGGCCCTTCTCGCTGGCCTCCGCGTTCCTGGCCTCGCCGTACTTCCTCAGCTGATCCAGCATGGTGTAATTGTCCTGGTAGCGGTCTACCAGGTCGCGCCACTGGTCAGGGGTGACGCCCTGGCCCTGCAAAAGCTGAACGTCGGCGGTCAGCTTCGCGCCGTCCAGCTTGCCCCATTCCTCCGCGCCTCGGCTTCTCTCCCGGATAATGGCGTCGATCTTCGCCTCCGTCTCCTGTCTGGCCTTCGCCAGTTCGCCGCGCAGGCGCTTTTCTTCCTTCTCCATGCTGTCGGGCTGGTAAATCTGCCGCCCTTCGGCAATCTTCTTTTCGGTCTGCTGGGCCTTGCCCAGGTATTCCAGGATCGCGTCTTTGCTTTTCTGAATAGCGGTTTTCATCTCTCATTGTCCTTTCTGGCCCTCTGGCCTGTCGTGTTGTGCTTCGCGTGGATCACACGATAAAGCCTGTTCAAGTTGTATCAGCCGGTCCCGCTCCCGCTTCATGCGTTCTTCGTGGTCCAGCCTCCAAAGTACCGCCTTTTCGGTGGCGCTGGTATGCGTAGATTGGAAGGCCGCCACGGTGACGCGGGCATAATACGGTGTACACAGATCCAGGTCGACGTCTGCCGCCGCGTTCGCCCTCAGTGTGGCGTCGTCCCTCAGCTTCTTCAGCGCCGCGCCGCGTATCTGCCGCACGCGCTCCACCGAGACGCCCAGGGCCGCCGCTGCCGCCTCATAGGGCAATTCCTGAAGGCCGCACAGGTCCATCACGACGCGCTGCTGGTGGCTCTGTAGGCGCTCCACGGCCTCCCGGACGTATCTTTGCAGCGCGGCCAGGTTCACCGCTTCGTCGGCGTCTGGCAAGCTGTCATCGGCCAGGGTGTCCGCCCAGGTCATGCCCTCGGGATCGTCGGCCAGGGGCGCGTCGAGACTATACGCGCCGGTGTGCGCCCTGGTGGGCCGGTATCGGTAGCCGTCGGCGTCGCCCCCCGTCGATGGTCGCCAGCGATAGCCCAGGGCCTTCAGCATCTCTTTATGGATGTACCGCGCCGCCCAGGTGGGCCAGCTGCCGCCGCCCTCGGCGTCGAAGGTCTGAGAAGCCCTCACAAGCCCAAAGAAGCCCGCCTGTTCCAGGTCCTCCACTGATACCGCCCTGTCATGCTGACAAGCTGCTGCATACCTCCGCGCCACTGTGTGAAGCAATCCACGGTTCCCCGCGTATAGTTCCTCATACATTCGCGCTGCCTCCGTCGGGTCGTCTGGACGTCATACCTCGCCTATCTGCTTATAATCATAATACAGATCATCAAAGCGGGCTTTTGCTTCTCTCAAGGCGGTATCTGCTTCCATATAGCGGTCAATACAATACTTCAGGCTGCCGCCCTCGGCGTCGTCAAAGGTCAGCACATTCCGCTTTCTCCATTTGCGCTCCAGCTTGGCGCGGGTCACAGCTGCCGCCAGGATTTTCAAATCACTCGGCCAGTGCTGTTGTATCGTGTACTTTCCCATAAGATCGCCTATTCCCCCTTCCAGCCGTTGGCGCGGGCCTCCCGGATCGCCCGGCGGAGCCAATACGCCTCATTGATCGCTTTAATCCGGTCAGCGTGTTCCCGTCGGTATCGTCGCATATATGCAGCGCGGGCCGCCCTGGCCAGCTGTTTAGCCGCCTCGGCCTGTTCCCCGGTCAGCGCTTCATATAGCTTGTTTTTCCTGTTCATGGTGGCCGCCTCCCCCGGTCAAATTATCGAACAAGTGTTCGATACCATACCGAACATATGTTCGATACCAGTATACCATAAACGGCCAGGAGGGTCAATATCTTTACGTTTATCTTTTCGCTGAGACGCGCCGTTTTCGTGCTACTTTTAGGCCGGTTCTATGCACACCGAAGGGTATGCTATTGCATACCGAAGGGTATGCTATTCGCACGTCATCAGACGGCCAGAAATGCCCCTGTCAGCCCCTCGGGGATTGGTGGGCCTGTTCCTCGGCCACATTCCCAAAGCGGGAAGTTGCTCCCGCCGCGCCGCGCCAGGGCATAGCAAAAGCCCGGGGGGTTCCTCGGGCTTCTTTGTCGGTTCTTTGTCGGTTTCAAAGGTCGCGCTGTACGGCGATAGTATAGCCGACAAAATCATCAGGTTCAAAGTGGATCGCGCCGCCGCCGTTGTATAGGGTCCCGCTGCCGTCCTTCTCAATAGCCACGCGCCCCAGGACATAGCGCCCGCCCTGGCAGATCACCGCGCCGGGGCGCGTCTGCATCTCAGGAGAAAAAGCCGCGCGTCGGATCGTCAGCACGTCGCCAGCATGGAAGGCCGGGGCCATGCCGTCAGAATCAACACACAGGGAAAAGTCCCCCGCCTCGCCGGTGGCGGCCTCCAGCGCGGTCTTTGTGTCCTCCAGGGCCAGCCCATAGCCCGCCAAATAGGCATAACGGGCAATGGCTCGAAACTGGTTCAGCGTGGTCAGTTTGCCCTTTATTCCCATTTCCCGCCGTTTATTGGTGTAGTCCTCCAGGGCTGCCAGGTTCAGCGCGTCAACGGTTTCCGGGTTGGCCTCCAGCTGTTCGCTCAGGGATTGCAAAATCTCCGTAATGTCTTTATCAGTAATGCTATATGTAGTCTGCATGATGTTCGCTCCTTTCCTTGCGTCCAGGGGCGAAGCTGTGATATAATAGCCTCGCCCCCCGTGTCGTGGTGGGTTGCCCTGGTGGTGCTGCCGTCCTACTTGCTGCGCCGCCGGGGCCTTCTTATTCCTGTTCCCTGTCGATTTGATCCTCCAGCCGTCGCAAGCCCTCCCGGATCGCGCCGCTGCGCGTGGTGTTCAACTTGTCGGCCAGCCGGTCCAGGCGCTCCACCTCGACGGGTTCCATCCTCAGGCGGATAGTGGTAGAGCGTCGATCCCCGCCCGCAAAGGGCCGCCCCATGCCGTTCTCATTCGGCGACATCTGCAAATCACCCCCTTTCATGGTATATGATAACATATGTAGCTACATATGTCAAGCCCTTTTAGGGTGTCCGAAATGTCCGAATAGCCCGCGCGTAAAGGGTCCGATTTGTCCGATTCCGCGCGTTCCCCACACGTTAAAGCCTCGGATTTCTCGGATTGTCGCCCTTTTTAGGGCCTCCGATTTCTCCGATTTCTGTCAAAACGGCGAAAGCTGCCGTTTTGGCGGTTTTTCCGTCGCAATTCGCGCCGGTATTGGTTCGCCCGCGCGTATCGCCTCGGATTTCTCGGGATTGAACACAGTGGATTGCGCTGGGCGCGGTCTCTCGGCGGGGCTTGTTAGGTTAGGTTAGGTATGTTCTAAAAGTTCCTATAAGGCGTCACTATAGAAAGTTTTAGTAAGTCCCTAACCTAACCTAACTTTTTGCCCTTTGGGGCATGAAAAAGGCGGGATCGCTCCCGCCCTGGCCGTTTTCGCGGTCAATTCATCATAGTGTCCCATTCAAAATCAGTCGCCGCGTCTGGTGTCGGATATGCGGGCATCAAGCGCACGCGCACACCGTACCAGGTGACTTTATTTCCTGGCTTTTTGCACACCAGCCCCCGCGAGGTGAAGGCTTCGGCCAGCGCGTCATAAAATTCCCGCCCCTTGCGGATATAGCGGTCGCCCCTTCGCGCTGCGTGGGCCTGGTATGCGTTGAACAGCTCCACGGCCTGGGCCGTGCTGCCCGCTTCAAATATGCAGCACTCGTCAAGGAAGGGTTGTAACCAGTCCTCGCCCTCCCGGTATTGGTTGGTTGCCTTCAGTACAGCCTCGGGCAATTCGCCCAGGCTGCCGCCGGCTGCCAGGTATTCCCCCGCGCCGTCGATCATCCATTGCATGATCGCGCCGCCCGCTTCCTTCACCAGCACGTCGTCATAAGCCTTTATGTCCCCGCTGCCGGTAGGCATGACAGCATTAAACGGGATCACCGTCAAGCGCCGCCAGGTTCCGCCGTCTCGGGCATCGCCCACGATAGGCAACACGTTGGTATGCAGAATTATGTGATGGGTGGGCGTCACCGTCTCCCGGTCCTTAAATTTCCGTTCGACGTTTATCTCGTCGCGGGATGAAATGCGCTTCAGCGCTTTTTTTGAAAGCCGCTGCCCGTCCTCCAATTCGCTGCAAATCACAAGGCGCTTTCCTCTCAGGGGGGCCAGTTCAAACCGGCTTTCATTGCGCTTGGTAATAAGGGTGTCAGGGTCCAGCGTCCCGGCATAGTCGCCCAGGACCTTGGACAAAGCGCCGTAAAAGGTGCTTTTGCCATTCCGCCCGCCGCCTATGGTGATTTGTATGCCTTCCTCGTAGACCTTGCCCACGATAGCCATACCAGCCACGCGGCGAAGGTAGTCTTTCAGATCCCGGTCCCCACACGTCACCAGGTCCAGGAAGGCGCCCCACATTTCAGCGCCGCGCCCGGAGGGGGCCACGGGGGCCAGCTTCGTGCAATACCGTTTCGGGTCGTGCTGGGTCAGCTGCCCGGAGCGAAGGTCCACGATCCCCGCCACTGTGTTCAAAATCTCGGGGTCTGCGTCGAGTTCCCGCGCATGGATCGCAAGGCGGGCCTTTGCCAGTTCCAGCATATTCCGCTGGGCGTTGGCGCTTCTCAGCTTCATAGCGTGGTTAAGGTATGCCTTCGCCGCCGGGTTGGCGTCTCCGTCGTCGCCGGTAGCCTCGGCAAAGTTCGCCGCCGCTTCCTTCAGCATAGCTTTACTGAAGTCCAGCGCCAGGCGGGCCGCTGCGTGGTCGTCGTTGTCCCAGTGTTTTCCCGTCCAGGCCAGCCAGCCCAGGGCGTCACAGTAGCGGAGCCGGTCCCGGTTCATCCTTGCGAATAACTCAGCGTTGCCCGCGTCGGTCAGATCGCGGCCGCCTGGCCGGTATTGCAGCACGCGCGGGGCGAAGTCCTGGGCCGCCGTTGGCCGCTGCGGTTCCTGGTATTTCTCGGTAGTGTTCTCTATGGCTTTGCGGATCGTCATCTCGCCATAGGTTTCAGCGCCTCGGCGTTCGTCCCATTTGGGCCGCATCAGCGCGGACGCCCTGAAGGCTTCGTCCATCAACACAGGGTCAGCGTCGAGCCAAAAGGCCAGCATACCACACAGGGCCATATCTGCCGCGCTATGGTCGCCATTATACGCGGTCAGGTCGCCCAGGTCATACAGCACCCGGAAGGCTTCGCCGGTGGCCGCCGCGCGGGCTTTCGCAAGCCTGGCCGGTATGCGTATGTCCATAGGCTGCGCGGGCTGTGCGGGCTGTGCGGGGCCGCCAGGGCTGTCAGCGGGTTTCGCTGCCTTGCGCTCGGAGCGCTTCATGTACTTGTCCAGGAAGGTCAGCAGGGCCTCGGTCTGATCGGTTACAGCGTCGTCAACGGACACGCGGTCGCCGGTGAAGGTGAAAAAACGATTGGTCAGGCCGCCCGCGTAAAATTCAAGCCCGTTTTTCTGGTTCTTGCAATAATATCCGTCAAGGACCAGTTTATCCTCCCCGGTTTTCTTATCCTTGACAAATTTTGTCGGTATTCGGTTAGGATCAGCGTAAAACTCAATATGCACGCCAGCCCCGGAGGGGCTGCGCTCTGCATAGGTCCCGGAGAACAGTTCCAACACTTCAGCCTCAAGCGGGTTGTGCTGCCCGCCTTCCTTGTGTTCACCGTCTACGTCAATCCCACACTTCCCGTTACTAAAAAACAGGCCAATGCCGTTGTAGCTGCCAGGATCGCGGGCCAGGGCAGACACCACTGTGTTATAGGTGTTCCAGGTTCTCGGGGCGTTTGACATGGCCTTCTTTCCGTTCGGTTGATATGGGACCTTAGTCAGTTCCTCGGGCTTTTCTTTGCTGCGCGGTTCCAGGCGCCACAGGCACCAGCGCCGTTCCTGCTGAAGCTGCTTCATTCGCCCGCGCCCCCTTCAGCTGCTGCCGCTGCCGCCAGCCTGGCCGCTGCCCGCTTTATGTAATTCTGCCGCCAGGCGCGGGTCTTGTCGGGGTGTTCCGCACGGTAGCGCCTCATGTAGGCGTTACGATTCTCTCGGGCTTCGTCGGTCGCCGGTCGCCGGTAGGTGCTGCTGGTGGTGGGTGTCGTGGTGTTCGCCATAAGAAAAAACCTGCCTTTGCTTGAAGATCAACAAAAACAGGTTTCGCCGGTTAAATAAGGGGTCATCGGGATTGACAGATTGCAATATCCCGTGATATACTTATTTCAGCCCGCCCGCCCGGTGGACTAAAAACCGATTTGGCTTTGCTGACGTCGAGATGTTCCAGCATCGTTGACGCGCCGGTGAAGCCTTTTTTTGTTGTCATCCGCATTATATCATAATATCGCGGGGTATTGCAAGCCGGGGTCGCCTATTATAGGTTTTTGTCCAGGTGAAGGGGTCCCGGAAATTCCCGGAAATTCCCGCCTTTATGACGGTTCTGTCTCGCAAAGTGTATCAAATTATCCCATTTTGTCCCCGGTGGACGTGCAAATATTAATTTTTATTGAACAGGCGTAAAAACCAGCTGCGCCGGGGGTGTTCCGTCTCTTTGTTGTCCCTGTTATACCCTTGGTTCACAGGGTCGCCCGGATCAGCTGCCGCGCCGGTCAATAGTCGCCGTTCCTGCTGCCGGTCTGCCTGTTCAGCCGCCAGCGCGGCCAGGGCCGCCGCCAGCTGCCGCCGTAGTTCGTCACGTTCGGACTGTAGCTGTTCGATCAGAGCCGCCGCGCCCTCCAGCTTCGCCTCCAGCACGGCCACGGCCAGGGCGTCACCCGTTGCGCCCTGTTCCGCCTCAGACGTTGCGCCCTGTTCCGCCGCTGGTTCCGTCGATGTTCCGCCCGTTGCGTCGAATAGCGCGGCGATAGTGGAGACGCCCGCCTGGGTCAGGTCGCCGGTGGTGGCGTCCCTCAGTTCGTCGATGGTCAGGCCGTTCCGCTTCAATCGCCGGTATATGGTCATGGTGGTTGTGTTCAGCTGGTCCGCCAGGGCTGTCAGCGTCACAGGATCGCCCCCTTGTGTGATGTTTCAGTGACATAAAGGCGTTGCATAGCGTTATACATTTACGTTGCGCTCCGTTATGGGTTTTTTGCGCTGATTTGTTACCAAAACCCCCATATCTATTCGTAAAACAATCCTTTTACGCATAGATAGCCTATGTAGCTACAAAAATAACCTTGCAATATTGCGCAATATGCACAAAGGGCAAAAACAGCGGCGATGTATAGCCTTATACAGCCATATTCACCGCCGTCTATGCAAAGGTTATACAGGGTTTTCGCGTTGCGTTCACCCTATTAT
>CAMOXK010000071.1 GCA_946629065.1 uncultured Clostridia bacterium | reverse complement strand
GCATGCTCTGCGCCAGCATCTGCATCATGTCCCTGGCTGATGAGCGCTACACCGGTATGCAGATGATCCTGCTGGGCACCGCGGGGGAGATGCTGCTGTATAACTGGATCCTGCTGCAAAACCTGCAGCAGATGGAGCGCAAAGTGGTGGTCCAGAAGGACGACGGCTTTGAGCATCTGTGATAAAAACACCGGCATGGGAAAACGGCTTTTCCCATGCCGGTGTTTCATACTACTTTCAAATAGAAATCTTTAAAGTCTTGTGGCCAGAATTGTGCCATACTTCGTTGAAGCCCTTGACCATATATCTCCATTATGCTCTGCGGCCTTCGCCTCGTCTGGCGCAATTCTGTCTCGCAATCCTTTTTAAAGCTTCTCATTTGACAGTAGTATCAGTTTTGAGATTTGAGTTTTGAGTTTTTGGAATTGAGTTTTGAGAGAAGAACGAGGGCCGGTGCATTGCACCGGCCCTCGTTCTTCTCTCAAAACTGGGAACTCAAAACACAAAACTTACTTGACCTTGTAGCGGACTTCGAACTGCACGGTCTGGCCGCCGGCCAGGGTGAAGACCACGATGGCCTTGTAATTGCCCCGGGTCAGGTCCGACGCCGGCTGCAGGGTCCAGGTCTTGCTGTCGCTCTTACCGGCCTTGAGGGTGGCGCCGTCCTCGGTGCTCAGGCTGAAGTAGCTGGCGCTCCTGCCCGAGAGACTGACGCTTTCGATCGCTGCCGGGGTCTTGCCCGTGTTTTCCACGGTGAAGGCCGCGGCCTCGGGGGGCTCCTCGCCCTGGGTACCGTCGGGCAGCTCCGGCGCGGTGATGCTCACAAAGGCGTAGTCCGCTTCGGTGATCTCGCTGGGCTCGACGCCGGGAAGCAGAGCCGCAGCGCGGACGGTGCAGCCTTCCGTGAGCTGGATGGGCTCCTCATAAAGGAGGCTCTCTTCATCCGGGGCGCTGCCGTCCAGCGTGTAGTAAAGCTCAGCGCCATCTGGCCCGGTGATGGTCAGGGTCTGCGCTTCGGCATAGCAGCCCTCCGCCAGATCGAAGACCGGGGCCTCCGCCTGCACCGCCAAGGTCAGGGTGGCGTCGGCGTCCAGAGCCTCCAGGGTCCAGCTGCCGTCCTCCTTCTCCGTGAGGGTGCCGGCGTCCGCCTCCACCCTGCGGAGAATGAGACCCTCCCGGACGCGGATGGTGCAGCTCTGACCCTCCAGGAGCATGCCGTTTTCATCCAGACCCTCGATCTCGGCGATGGCGCTGTAGTCCTCCGCCGTGGCCACGTGGAAGGCGCCGTAAATGCGGCTTTGCTGTACGTCATCGGCAAAGGTGTAAACCGTGGCGCTGTTGCGGTACACGGTGCCGCCGTTGTTGTAGACCACGCCGCCGTTGGCATAGACCACGCCGCCGTTATTGTAGACAGTGCCCTCGTTGTTGTAAACGACGCCGCCGTTGTTGTACACCAGGGCGCCGTTGTTGTAGACGGTGCCGCCGTTGTTGTAGACAGTCTCTCCCTCCATGGGGTAGCAGGTCTCGTCTTCCTCGTTTACCAGAGGCGCGGAGGCATCCTCTTCCTCGTCGACGGGCAGCGTGTCCTCATCCTCCGGCTCGTCTTCCTCGACGGGGAGTTCGTCCTCCGGCGCATCCTCATCGGCGGGTTCGGCCTGCTCCTCGTCTTCCTTAGCGCCTGCCGGATCGGCCAGGGCCGCCGCGGGCAGGAGGCACAGCAGCAGCGCCAGCACCAGCAGGACCGAAAGCCATTTGCTGATCTTCATGGAAACACTCCTTTCTTTGGGATCTTGCGAAACGCGATTTCCAAGGATTCGCTTGCTGGATATTGCTTCACCTTACATTATATCGCTCCCGTTCCGGCATGTAAAGCAACAAAACGGTAAAAAAGAGACTTGCCGGGAGCCGGGAAAGAGGGTATCCTGAGAGACAGAGAAACAGCGCAGCAAGGAGGTAAGCCTATGCAGCTTCCCACAATGGAATCCCCGGCGGACGTCCGGGAAGCGGTGCGGAGCCTGGGCTTTTTGCCCTTTTTCCGCAACGAGATCCCCGGCTTTTCCATCGAGGAGCACACGCCCCCGGCTCTGTGGTTCACGGAGCTCCCCGGCCCCTGGGAGTGGAAGGGGGAACTGGCCAGGGATCCGGAGTTGGTCTATGGCAAGTTTTTCCGCGGCAGGGCGGGCTTTCTCCGCCGGGACTGGTTTGCCGTCTTGGCCAATTATCGCCGGGATGGCTATGACTTCGACGCCCGCTTTGACGACGGCCTGGCCTCCCTGCGGGACAAGAGCCTCTATGACATCGCGGCGGAGCGGGGCAGCCTCTCCTCCAGAGCGCTGCGGAACCTGGCGGGCTACGGCAAGGGCGGGGAAAAGGGCTTTGACGGCCTTGTCACCCGCCTGCAGATGGAGACCTATTTGCTCATTACGGATTTTGTCTATGACATGGACCGCTATGGGCGGGAATACGGCTGGGGCGTCGCCTGCTACGGCACGCCGGAGCACCGCTTCGGGGAGAACTGGCTGGAGGAGGCCTACCGGGAGGACCCGGCCAGGTCGCAAGAGCGGGTCTATGCCCAATTGCGGGGCCTGTTCCCGGAGGCGACAGAGAAGCAGCTCCGCCGCCTGCTGGGGGACTGAAGCGGGGGAGAATTCGGAATTCGGAGTTCGGAATCATGCGGGTCCCCCTCTCAGTCACGCCGGCAAGCCGACGTGACAGCTCCCCCCGAGGGGGGAGTCAGGGGAGACGGCATCTGCGGCGAAGGTGGCGAGTGCATATCCCCCGCTCCAGTGTGCCGCCGAGCAATGCTCGGCGCTGCGGGGCGCCTCCCTTCCCTAAAGGACTAGGCGCTTCGCGCCGTCGTAGGTAAGGGGGGCTTTGCGGAAAATGCAGCCCTCTGCCTTGACAAGAGAGGCAGAGGGCTGGTATCATAGCTTTGCGCCGCCGCCGGGTGGCGTAAACGTCGGGCTTCTGTCGTCAGGCCATAGCAGACAGGGGCGCCGGCGACTTTTGCTTTTTTGGAGGTATCGGGACATGGAATGGATCTTTTTGCTGCTGGCGGGTGTGCTGGAGGTCACCTGGGCGGTGGCCATGAAGGCGGCGGAGGGCTTCACCAAGTTCTGGCCCAGCCTGATCACGGCGGCGGGCTACCTGGCAAGCGCCCTGTTTCTGGCCCTGGCGCTGAAAAAGCTGCCCCTGGGCACGGCCTACGCCATGTGGACGGGCTTCGGCATCCTGGGCACCACGGTGCTGGGCGCCCTGCTCTTTCACGAGAGCATCACCCTGCCCCAGGGCCTCTGCGTGGCCCTTATCGCCGCGGGGATCGTGGGATTGAAGCTGCTGGCTTAGTTTCTTGTCTCCGTTCTAAAAACGAAAAACTGAAACGAAAATGGGATGTGATCATTCACATCCCATTTTCGTTTACTTGCCCTGCTGCACGGCGGCCAGCTTCCGCTCCCGGCGGCGCAGGACCTCTTCGCTCTTGGGCTTGATGTCGCCCGCCTTGGTGAGGGCCCACTTGGTCATCACGGGACCGGCCAGCTCATACACCAGCACGGCGAAGAGCACGATGTTGCGGATCAGGGGACCGTCTCCCGGAAGCTGGGCGGCGGTGACGCACATGCCCAGGGCCACGCCCGCCTGGGGCCAGAGGGTGATGCCCAGGTACTTGGTCACGGTGGGGCTGCAGTGCATCATCCTGGCGGATTCCCGGGCGCCGAGATACTTGCCCAGGCAGCGGGAGGCAATATACACCAGACCGATGATGACAGAGCTGAGCTTGGCGAAGACCCCCAGCTCCAGCTCCGCGCCGGAGAGCACGAAGAACAGGACCATCAGCGGGGAGGACCACTTGTCCGCCCGCTCCATGATCTCATCGGACAGGGGGCAGAGGTTGCAGAAGAGGCTGCCCAGCATCATGCACACCAGCAGGGGAGAGAAGCCCAGACTGGCCCGGCCCAGAGGCAGCTCCAGCTTGGCGAGAGCCACGGTCAGGAATACAAAGCCGATGGTCATGGCAACGCGGTTGCGGTTGGAGTGGAAGAGACGCTCCAGCAGCGTCAGCACCCAGCCGGCCAGGGCGCCCAGGATCAGGGAGCCCAAGATCTCCAGCAGGGGATTCACTACCACGGAGAACAGATCCACGGTGCCGCTGCCCAGCGCCTCGGCAATGCCGAAGGACACGGCGAAGAGCACCAGACCCACAGCGTCGTCCAGAGCCACGATGGGCAGCAGCAGGTCCGTCAGGGGACCCTTGGCCTTGTACTGGCGCACCACCATCAGCGTGGCGGCGGGGGCGGTGGCAGCGGCGATGGCGCCCAGGGTGATGGCGGCGGGAAGGCTCAGGGCCTCGGGCGCCACCAGGTGGATGATCACCAGAGCCAGGTCCACCACCACGGTGGTGAGCACGGCCTGGAGAATGCCGATGACCATGGCCTGCTTGCCGGTCTCCCGCAGCTGGGAGAGGCGGAACTCGTTGCCGATGGAAAAGGCGATGAAGCCCAGGGCCACATCGGAAATGAGGCCCAGGCTCTCCAGCTCCTCATAGCTGCCGAAGCCCAGCCCGGGGATGTGCAGCAGGCCGATGAGACTGGGACCGATGAGCACGCCCGCCACCAGATAGGCGGTGACGTCCGGCAGGTGCCAGCGGTTCATCACACGGGTCATCATCAGACCCGCGAAAATCGCGACGGAAAGAGACAAAAGCTCTGTCATAGTATCAACTCCTTTAAAAACGCCACGCTATTTTAGTCTTCTATGCGGCAAAATGCAAGAGCTGTTCCTTATACAATTCAGCACATTTTGGCAAAAAAAAGAGGCGGATCGATGACCGATCCGCCAAAACAGGGTTGTGGGATAAAGATATGAGCCGATCTTCCCGCGGAAGACCCATTGGATAAGCTGTGCCTATACCATAATCCTTTGCCGTATTTTTGTAAAGAGCGAAGGAGCACCAGTTTTGTCGAAAGGAACTTTTTTGCATAAAGCTTTTCCATACGGATAAACTAAGGCCGTTAACATGACCGCGCCCGTCCTCAACGGGGCGCTTGCGGGAAGAGAGGAGAGTATCATCATGATCATGGATCGCATCGCCCTGAGCCTGGCCATCATCGGCGGGATCAACTGGGGCAGCGTGGGCCTGTTCCGCTTCGACCTGGTGGCCTGGCTCTTCGGCGGCCAGACGGCCACGGTCAGCCGGGTGATCTACACCCTGGTGGGCCTTTCGGCCATCTGGTGCATCTCGCTGCTGTTCCGCAGCGACGCCGTTACCGACGAATAAGGAAAAGCCACCCTCTGGCGGGTGGCTTTTCCTTATTCAGTTTTTAGTTTCTGGTTTTTAGTTTTTAGCGGAGAGAAACCGAGCGCGGCAGCGTTTCGACTGCCTCCCCTAAAAACTAAATACTAAAAACTAGAAACTTATTTGAACCGGAGGCGGGGGCGGTAGAATTCGAAGATCACGCCGTCCCGGCCGGCTTCGTTCTCCTGGCCGTGGGAGGTCCAGCCGAATTTCAGGGCGCCAAGCCGCTCCGACAGACGCACGATCAGGGGCCGGGGACCGATCTTGTAGGCGATGAACTGGGGCCGGGCGAGGAAGTTCAGCAGGCAGCGGCTGAGGATGAAAGCCTGGGCCTTGCCCCGGCCGTCCTTGGTGTATTCCTCCATGGGAGCTGCCAGCTGACCCCGGAGAAGCTGGGGCGCATGGCGGCGGAACCAGGCCACGATCCTGGGATCGAAGCTCTCGATGCACACATCGCCCCGGTAGCCTTCCAGCAGGGCCAGGGTCTTTTCGCAGAGCTCTCTGTTCCGGGGGCCGGTTTTCAGCTCCACCACCAGGGGGCCGCGGCCGCCGAAGACCTGCAGCACCTGGGAGAAGAGCGGGATGTGCTGCTCCGTGCCGCAAAGGGACATCTGCCGCAGCTCCTCATACGGGAAGGCGTCCACTCTCCCGTGGACAGAGCAGACCCGATCCAGAGTGTCGTCATGGAAGACCACCACCTGGCCGTCCTTGGAAAGCTGCACGTCCAGCTCCGCACCGTAGCCCGCCTCGCCTGCCAGACGGAAAGCCTCCAGAGAGTTCTCCGGCACGGACTTGTCCGCCCGGTGCAGACCCCGGTGGGCAAAGTTCCAGCCCAGGAAGGAAGCCTTCTGCGCCTTGCCGACCCGGCCGGGGGCCGAGAGGAACACCGGCAGCGCCACGGCGGCAGCCGCGCCCAGAAATAGACCAAAAGCTGTTTTCTTCTTCATGTTATCCATGTCCTCCGATTGTTGACAGTGAGATCAGTCGTCCGCGCCAAGGGCTTCCAGACCCGTGACATTTGCCACCTTGCCGGCCTTGATGTTCTTGACCAGGGCGGTGAACACGGTGCAGCTCAGAAGCGTCAGGATGCAGGCGTACACCGGCAGGGCCCGCCAGGCCATGGCGGCTTTCAGCACCAGGCCCAGCAGCACGGGGGTGACGGTCTGGGCGGACATGCTGGCGGCGTAGTAGAAGCCGGTGAAGCGGCCGATCTTCTTGGCCGAGCAGAGCTCCACCACCATGGGGAAGGAGCAGTTGTGCACCAGGGCCATGCCGAAGCCCTTCAGCACCCAGACCACATAGAGAAGCGTTGGGAAGGTGAACTCCCCGTGGGCGGCGGTAGCGGATACGCTGTTGGTGGGGCGCACAAAGCACATGACGATGAGACCGACAAAGGTGATCATGAGGCCAGTGGAGATGGTCCACTTCCGTCCCACCTTTTCGGCGATGGAGCCGGCGATGGCAAAGCCGATCACCGAGGCCAGACCGCCCAGAATGGTCAGGATCATGGTGGAGCTGGAGACGGATTTCAGATAGTAGATCACATAGTTGCCGATGTAGGTGCCGAGGGCATTGTCGCTCATGAACCAGAGAAACTCCGCGCCCAGGATGGCCAGCAGCATGTTCCGGTTGGCCTTGGACATGGGCTTGTCGTCGTCAATGGGGGTCTCCACGGCGGCCAGCTGCTCGCCCAGGGCCAGCTCGTCCTTCAGCTGCTCGGCCAGCTCGTTCTCCCGGATGGTCTTGAAGAGCACCAGGGCGGAAATGACCATCAGCACGGAGGCGATGATGAAGGGCAGCTCGATGGTCCAGATGTTCCGGTCCTCGGGCCGGGCGTTGATGTAGTTGGAGAGCACCATGAAGATGCCCAGCACCGTGGCAAAGGCGCCGCCGAAGTAGCCCATGATGTTGATGATGCCGTTGGCCTTGGCCCGCAGGGGCTTGGGGGTGATGTCCGGCATCAGGGCCACGGCGGGGTTGCGGTACATCATCATGAAGATCAGCACGATCACCATGGTGATGACCATGCCCACGATGTTGTTGCGGTGGAAGAACAGGGGGATGAAGGGGAAGGCCACCGCGGAAACGAAGGTGCCCACCAGAATATAGGGCATGCGCTTGCCGATGGGGGTCCTGGTCTTGTCGGAGAGGTTGCCGAAGATGGGCAGCAGGATCAGAGCCGCCAGGTTATCGCAGGCCATGATGATGCCCACGATCCACTGCACGTTCAGGATCTTATCCGGATCGCTGGCTTTCAGCTCGGCAGAGGTCATGCCGTAAATGTGGTGGGCGAAGATATCCGTCAAAAACGTGGGGCACCAGGAGTCGTACACCTGCCAGAGCAGCAGGATGCCGAAGAAGGCAAAGCCGATGAGGGCCGTGCGCCGGACATTGAGCTTCAGGCCGCCGTTGACCGGGCCCTCCGCCGTCTTTTTCTTGAACATGAGGATCATCCTTTCCCAATAGGATAGCTGTATTTTACTCCCTTTCCCGCCGCTTGTAAACGGCGGGATGAAAAAAGACGGCGAGGATGACACCTCATCCGTCATCCGCCTCGCGGGAGATCAGCGGTTGCCACCTTCCCCTCAAGTAAACGCTGATCAAATCGTCTGCGGCGCCTCCCGGAAAAT
>CAMOXK010000070.1 GCA_946629065.1 uncultured Clostridia bacterium | reverse complement strand
GCTGCAGCAGCTTCAGGCGCAGCCTGGCCAGCAGGCCGATGGCCTCGCTCTCGATTTCCTCCTCTTCCTCCTGGGACTCCTCGTCCTCCTCATCCCCGTCCTGGTCGTTGTCGTTGTCATTCTGGGAAATGGGCACGGGATTCAGGTCCTGTTCCGGGGCCAGCAGGGCGTCCGGGGAGGAGAACAGGCCCCCCACCAGCACGCTTGCCGAGGCGACCACCGCCACTCCCGCCTGGATGGCCTTTTTCTTTCTATCTTTTTTCTTTTCTTCTTCGCTTTTCGGCTCCGTTTCCTCCGGAGCGCTCTGAGCAGATGGCACCGGGCTCGTCTCTTCCTGAACGGCCAGACCGGTTTTCTCCTGCTCCATACCGATCCCCTCCTCTCTGTTTTGTCGGGTCTGTTCGGCGCTATCATACGCCAGTTTTTAGACGCTGTCAAATGTCCATAGTTCCCTTGGGCAGTTTTGAGATTTGAGAAAAAGAATCTGCCGGGAACCGCCAGAGCAGAATTTTGCCTTTCGTCGTCGAATCCGCTTGCGCATTTTCCTTTCAGGCCGTATAGTATTATTGTTGCAACACCTCAACCCATCCGACCAGAAAGGACGTGTCTGAAAATGCGTGCCAAGAAGCTTTTGAGTCTCCTGCTCGCCCTGATCCTCTGCCTTTCCCTCTTCCCTGCCGCCCTGGCCGAGGAGCCTGCGGGCGTTATCGCTCCGGCGGAGGAGCCTGAGGAAGAGAACACGGGCGTCATCTCCCCTGCCGAGCCCGGACCCCTTCCGGGAGAAAAAACCGGCTGGGCCCTTCCCCTCTGGGAGCTCCCTGCCGCAGACGAGATCAATTCCACGGAGCACACCATCGACGTTCCGGATGTGAAGCTGGAGGATCTGACGGATGATCGTGTCTATCAGGCGATGATGGCTAAGAAGGCCGATTTTCCCGAGGGTCTGCACTGGACCAACGACGATTTCTATGCCTGGAACGGCGGCATCTTTTCCGGCGGCTTCGGCTGCGCGGGCTTTGCCTTTTTGCTGAGTGATGCGGCCTTCGGTAAGCTTCCTGCGCAAATGCTGGATGTGGATTATGAAGCCCTCCGTCCAGGCGACATTCTCCGGGTCAACAACGATCAGCACAGCGTCATCGTCCTGCAGGTCTTTTCGGATCATGTGGAGGTGGCCGAGGGCAACTACAACTCCAGCATCCACTGGGGCAGGACCCTGAGCCGCGAAGAGGTGGAACAATCGGACTATGTGCTCACCCGCTGGCTTGGCCCCGTGGATCTATACAGCTGCAGCATCAGCGTCACCATTGACCCCGCGGCTTTCCACTATGACGAGGAGTTCACCATGACCGCAACCGTGACAGACAAAGACGGTAGGGCCGTCAGCGGCGAGGTGGTGTATTTCGCGATTCAGGATGAGATGGGACAATTTGTTTCCACAAAGCCCCTAAATGAGCGCTATGATCTCATCGGTATCATGACCAACCGGAACGGCCAGGCGGTGTTCCCCTTCTCCTTCCTCAAGGAGGACGGCAGGATTGTGCCGGGCAAGTACCAGGTCTATGTCAAGCTCGACGACCCCCGGCAGGAAAGCCTTCCCTCGGCCACCGCTCCCTTTACCCTTCTTCCTGAGGATCTGCCCGGTGACGTCAACGGCGATGAAGCTGTCGATCTCCTGGACCTGGTGCGGCTGCGTAAGTATCTGGTCGTCAACTCCACGTCGATCAGCAATGCCAACTCTGATCTGGACGGCGACGGCAGCGTAGACACAAAGGATCTGATCCTCCTCCGCAAGCTTCTGGTGGGTGCTGCTGACTGACCGAAACAGCATACAAAACGATAAGGGGATGTGAGCTTCCACATCCCCTTATCGCTTTGTGAAGCGGATTCCTCCCAAGGCAGAAATCTCAAAAAAGGGCTGTGCTCACACACAGCCCTTTTTTCTTTCAGCCTGCCGCTTTGAGCTTTTCCAGCTCTTCCTCTTCCAGCACCCGGTAGGCCACCTTGCCCACCAGGGTCTTGGGCAGATCCTCCCGGAACTCGATGTCATAAGGCATGGCGTATTTGGCGATATGCTTCCGGCAGTAGTCCAGCAGCTCCGCCTTGGTCTCATCGTTTGCGGGGACCCCGGCTGCCAGCTTTACGAAGGCCTTGACCTTCTGCATCTTGTAGGAGTCGGGCACGCCGATGACGCAGCTCATCTGGATCTTCTCGTGAGCGTCCAGGATGTTCTCGATCTGGGCGGGATAGACGTTATAGCCGGAGGAGATGATCATCCGCTTGGCCCGGCCCTTGAAGAAGATGAAGCCTTCCTCGTCCATGATGCCCAGGTCCCCGGTGTAGACCCAGGTGAGTCCGTCGGCGTGGCGCCGCAGGGTTTGGGCGGTCTCCTCGGGGTGCTTCATGTATTCCTTCATCACGGTGGGGCCGGCCAGCAGGATCTCGCCCTCCTTGCCGTAGGGCAGCTCCCGGTCGGTGCCGGGCTCCACGATCTTGATGTACACGTCGGAGAAGGGGATGCCGATGCTGCCCTCCTTGGCCTTGGTCAGCGGGGTCAGGCAGCAGGCGGTGACGGTCTCGGTGGTGCCGTAGCCCTCCCGGACCTGGATGGTTGCGCCGTGCTCGGCCAGGAACTTGTCAAATTTCTTTTTCAGCTCGATGGAGAGGCTGTCGCCGCCGGAGAAGACGCCCTTCAGACAGCTCAGGTCCGCCCCCTCCATGCTCGGCAGGCGCAGCAGGGCCTCATAGAGGGTGGGCACGCCGGCAATGAAGTTGCAGCGGTGCTTCACCAGGTCCTTGGCATAGGATTTGGCGGTGAACTGGGGGATCAGGATGCACCTGCCGCCCTGGGAGAGCATGGTATGCACGCACACGCCCAGGCCAAAGCCGTGGAACAGGGGCATGGCGGCCAGCATCTTGTCCCCTGGGGTGAAGATGGGATTTGCCGCAATGACCTGCTGGCCCAAAGCGTTGAAGTTCAGGTTCGTCAGCACGATGCCCTTGGTGGTGCCGGTGGTGCCGCCGGAGTAGAGGATAACAGCCGGATCCTCTGCTTCCCGCTTCACGGCATAGTCCCCCGTCACCTTGTCGGCTCCCGCCAGAAAGTCCTTCCACAGCAGCACCTTGTCGGCGTTCCGGGGGACTTTCCGGATAAACTGGGGCTTGGTGTGCTTTTTGATGGCTTTGGTGATGGGGTCGATGATATTCTTCACCGCAAAGCCCACTTTCAGCACCGGCGAGAGGGCGTCGGCGATGTCGGCAATGACCAGGTGCTTCACCCCGGTGTTGGGCAGCACGCGGGCAAACTTTGGGTAAAACTGGTTCAGGGTGATGGCCGTCTCGCTCTCCGATACGTTCAGGTAGAACTCGATCTCCTTCTCGGCGGAGAGGGGGTGGATCATGTTGGCGATAGCGCCGATGCGGTTCACACCGTAGAACAGGTAGATGGCCTGGGGGCAGTTGGGCATGGCGATGGTGACCTTGTCCCCTTCCCTGATATCCAGAGCCTTCAGCGCCCTGGCGCAGCGCTCGATCTCCCGGATCATCTCGGGGTAGCCGGTGGGCGTGCCCATAAAGTCAAAGGCGATGTTCTCCGGGTACTGCCGAGCGATCTTCTCCACCGCCTCAAACATGGTCCCCTGAAAATAGTCCAGGTGCATGGGGACGCTGCCCATCCAGGGCTCCCAGGGCGTCCTGGCCGTGATCTTGTCCATATTACAATCTCCTTCCTTATAGGCTCCCCTGCCTAAGGGGAGCTGTCCCAGTGCGCACACTGGGACTGAGGGGTTGTCCCGCTCGTTCGATCAGCCGATCCTTCGTGTAGTCGTGATCGACAACCCTTCCGTCATCCGGCTCGCGTAGGATCGCCGGATGCCACCTTCCCTTGCTCAGGGAAGGTCTTGTTCTTGCTTCCCCCTCAGGGGGAAGTGGCCGAAGGCCGATAGGGGTTCCTTATTTGTACTCAAACCCGCTGGGCTGGCCGATGGGCTGATCCAGCAGCTCGGGGTGGGCAAAGACGTGCTTGAGAAGCTTGAGGCTGCGCACGAAGTAGAAGCCGTCGGCGATCCGCTCGTCCAGGGTAGCGCCGATCTCCACCACGTCCCGGATCTGCTTGCTGCCATCCTCCATCACCATCTCCTCCTTGTGGATCGTGCCGATGGTGACCATGATGCTGTTGGTGCCGTAGTTGTTCAGGTGGTGGTAGACCGCGGGTCCCTTGATGCTGCCCAAGTTCGAGAGCAGGACGGTGGAATAGTTGGTGTCCCCGTCGGTGAGGGCCTTGGGATTCACGCCCCAGAAGTCCAGATAGCGGATGATGCGGATGGCCAGCATCAGCAGCAGCCGGGGGATCTTGGCAAAGGCGTCCACGGTGGCGTCGATGCCGCCGGTGGAGTGCTCGCTCTTCTTGGTCTCCTTCACCTGGCCGGCGATGCGGTAGCTCAGGGTATCCAGGGTGTCCTCATCCTTGGGGGTGAAGAACATGAGGGCCTCCTCGGCATGGTCGGTAAAGCGGCGTTTGGCCACAAAGCTCAGGCTGATGTCATAGCGCTCGTACATGCGCCTCCCCTGGATGAAGCGGTTCATCTTGGGCCGCTCCCGGATCATGCGGGCAATGGCCACGATGAAGCAGTGGAACACCGTGGTCTTGTAGTCCGGGTGCTCCGCGTTCTTCTTTTCCAGATATTGCAGCAGCTCCGTCACGTCGATCTTGTCGTTGAGATAGACCTCCGCGTCGGTGCGCTGGGGCATGATATGCATCATCACCGTGGTGAGACCCGGCACGTCCCGCACCCAGCGGGCGTCCCGGCGATCGCCAAAGCGTTTCTTGTACTGTTCCTCCATGGGGCTCCTCCTCTTTTGTGGATTCCGAGTTTGTATTGTACCTTATCCATCGGGAAATTACAAGAAATTTAACTAATCTTGTGGTATTTTTTTGAAATTTCACATAAAAACGGATCGCCGCGCCGATGACATCCGTCACCGGTGCGGCGATCCGCAGTTTTTCTCAAATGAGCCGCTATGTTACTTTTTCTTCTTGCCGAAGATGCCGCCGCTGTGGCCGACGGAACCCTCGCCCATGGCAGCGGCGTATTCCCGCAGCTTTTCCTTCTGGGCGCCGCTCAGGTTCCGGGGCACGCCCACCTTCACAGTGACGAACTGGTCGCCCCGGGTGGCGGGGCTGCGCAGGTAGGGGATGCCCTTGCCCCGCAGGCGGAAGGTGGTGCCGGGCTGGGTGCCCTCGGGGATGGTGTACTTCACCTTGCCGTCCAGGGTGGGCAGCTCCAGCTCCGCGCCCAGGGTAGCCTGGGCAAAGCTGATCTCCTGCTCCATATAGACGTTGGTGCCCTCCCGCTCAAAGATGGCGTGGGGCCGGACGATGACGGAGATCAGCAGATCTCCGGCGGGTCCGCCGTTGAGGCCGCTGTTGCCGAAGCCCGCCCGGGAAATGCTCTGCCCGTCGTCGATGCCGGCGGGAATCTTCACGGTCATCTTGTGCTGGCGCCGGATATTGCCCAGGCCCCGGCAGGTCTTGCAGGGCTGATGGATGATCTTGCCGGTGCCGCGGCATTTCTGGCAGGGGCCCATGCTCTGGGCCATGCCGAAGGGGGTGCGCTGGGTGGTGCGGACGCTGCCTGTGCCCTTGCAGTCCGGGCAGACCTCGGCGGTGGTGCCGGGGGCGCAGCCGGTGCCCTTGCAGTCCGGGCACTGCTCGATGCGGGCGTAGATGATCTCCTTCTCGCAGCCGAAGGCGGCCTCCTCGAAGCTGATGTTCACCTGGGCGCGCACATTGTCGCCCTTGCGGGGGGCGTTGGGGTTCTGGCGGGTGGCGCCGCCGCCGAAGATGCTGGAGAAAATGTCGCCGAAGCCGCCGCCTCCGAAAATATCGTCAAAGCCGCCGAAGCCGTCAAAGCCCGCGCCGTAGCCCGCGTTGGGGTCAAAGGCGGCGTGGCCGTACTGGTCATAGCGCTGGCGCTTTTCGTCGTCGGAGAGGACCTCATAGGCCTCGTTTGCCTCCTTGAAGCGCTCCTCACAGGCCTTGTCGCCGGGGTGCAGGTCCGGGTGGTTCTCCTTTGTGATCTTCCTGTATGCTTTTTTGATCTCCTCGGCGCTGGCGTCCTTCTGAACGCCCAGCACCTCGTAGTAATCTCGTTTCTCTGCCATGGAACTACTCCTTGATACGCACCACGAGCTGAGGATTGCTCCTCAGCTCAGTGGCGTGATAGTGCGGGGGAAAGATTGTGAGAGGGAATTCTGAGTCTGTAGGGGCCGGCCTCCCGGACGGCCCGTTGGAAACAGATGGCTCGTAGGGAACGGGCAGTCGAGGACGCCAGCCCCTCCGTGATTTTATCTTACTTGTTCTGGTCGTCGTCCACCACGGTGTAGTCGGCGTCGTAGTAGTCCTGACCGGGCTGCTGGCCGCCCTGGGCACCCTGCTGGTACTGGCTGGGATCAAAGCCCTGGCCGGGCTGGCCGCCTGCCTGCTGGTACATCTTCTCGCTGATCTTGTAGAAGGCCTGGGTCAGCTCCTCGGTGGCGCTCTTGATGGCGGCGGAGTCGGTGCCGGTGAGGGCGGTCTTCAGGGCCTGGAGCTTCTGCTCCACCTCGGCCTTCTCAGCGCCTTCCAGCTTGTCGCCCAGCTCCTGGATGGTCTTCTCGGTCTGGTAGACCATCTGGTCGCCCTGGTTGCGGATGTCCACCTCTTCCTTGCGCTTCTGGTCCTCGGCGGCGTACATCTCGGCTTCCTTCACGGCCTTCTCGATGTCCTCCTTGGACATGTTGGTGGAGGCGGTGATGGTGATGTGCTGCTCCTTGCCGGTGCCCAGATCCTTGGCGGAGACGTTCACGATGCCGTTGGCGTCGATATCGAAGGTGACCTCGATCTGAGGAACGCCGCGGCGGGCCGGGGCGATGCCGTCCAGGTGGAAGCGGCCCAGGCTCTTGTTGTAAGCGGCCATCTCGCGCTCGCCCTGGAGGACGTTGACCTCAACGGAGGTCTGGTTGTCCGCGGCGGTGGAGAAGACCTGGCTCTTGCGGGTGGGGATGGTGGTGTTGCGCTCGATGAGCTTGGTGCACACGCCGCCCAGGGTCTCGATGCCCAGAGACAGCGGGGTCACGTCCAGCAGCAGGATGCCCTTCACGTCGCCGCCCAGAACGCCGCCCTGGATGGCAGCGCCGATGGCCACGCACTCATCGGGGTTGATGCCCTTGAAGCCTTCCTTGCCCACCAGGGACTTGACCATATCCTGCACGGCGGGGATACGGCTGGAGCCGCCCACCAGCAGGACCTTGCTGATGTCGCTGGGGTTCAGGCCTGCGTCGGACAGAGCCTGGCGCACGGGGCCGGCGGTCTTTTCCACCAGGTGGTGGGTCAGCTCGTTGAACTTGGCCCGGGTCAGGGTCACGTCCAGGTGCTTGGGGCCGGTGGCGTCGGCGGTGATATAGGGCAGATTGATGTTGGAGGTGGTCACGCCGGAGAGCTCCACCTTGGCCTTCTCGGCGGCCTCGCGCAGGCGCTGCATGGCGACCTTGTCGTTGGACAGGTCGATGCCCTCGGCCTTGCGGAACTCATCCACCAGGTACTGGGTGATGCAGGCGTCGAAGTCGTCGCCGCCCAGGCGGTTGTTGCCGGCGGTGGCCAGCACCTCGATGATGCCGTCGCCGATCTCCAGCACGGACACGTCGAAGGTGCCGCCGCCCAGGTCGTAGACCATGATCTTCTGGTCGCTCTCCTTGTCCAGACCGTAGGCCAGAGCGGCCGCGGTGGGCTCGTTGATGATGCGCTTGACCTCAAGACCGGCGATCTTGCCGGCGTCCTTGGTGGCCTGACGCTGGGCGTCGGTGAAGTAGGCGGGGACGGTGATGACTGCCTCGGTGACGGGCTCGCCCAGGTAAGCCTCGGCGTCCGCCTTCAGCTTCTGCAGCACCATGGCGGAAATCTCCTGGGGGGTGTAGTTCTTGCCGTCGATGCTGACTTTGTAGTTGGAGCCCATCTCGCGCTTGATGGAGGAGATGGTGCGGTCCGGGTTGGTGATGGCCTGGCGCTTGGCGA
>CAMOXK010000069.1 GCA_946629065.1 uncultured Clostridia bacterium | reverse complement strand
ACCAGCATCTCCTTCATGCTGCCGAACGTGGCGGGCCTCTTCTCCTTCGCGGGCCAGGCCGGCTCCATCCGTCTGGCGGTTGCCACCATGTGCGCCATCGCCTGCATCGCCATGCTGGTGCCCTCCCTCTATATCAAGGAGCGGGACTATATCGACTCCAAGCCCAGCGAGACGCCCGCCTTCTCCTCTCTGCTCAAGACCTTCAAGAACGGGCAGTTCCGCCGCTTCGTGTACAGCGACGTGATCTATTTCTTCGCCCTGACCCTGTTCCAGACCGGCCTTGCCTTCTATGAGACCAAGCTCATGGGCATTGAGGACACCTGGACCTTCCCCCTGACCGCCACCATGACCTTCGTGAGCGTGCTGCTCTACCCGGTGGTGAACAAGCTGGCCCCCAAGCTGGGCAAGAAAAAGCTGATCGTGACGGGCTTCTTCTCCTATGCCTTCGTGTTCTTCATCACCTCCGTCTGCGGCAAGGGCCTGTACTGGGGCTTCATCGTGGCCATCTGCGCCGCCGTGCCTCAGGCCATTCTGGGCATCCTGCCCCAGGCCTGCGTGGCCGACGTGGCGGAGCTGAGCCGCCTGGAGACCGGCGAGGACCGCAGCGGCATGTTCTTTGCCGCCCGCACCTTCGCCTTTAAGATGGGCCAGGCCATCGCCATGGTGGTGTTCACCTCCATCACGGCGCTCCGTCCCGGCATGACCGAGGTCCTGCCCGCCCAGTACCGCACCACCGCGGTGGTGGCCACCGTCACCTGCCTCATCGGCGCAAGCCTCTTCCTGCTCTATAACGAGAAGATGATCCTCTCCCGAATCGATGAGCTGAAAAAGAAACAGAGCTGAAAAATGATATTGAAAACGCTGGGGATGTGAGAGATCACATCCCCAGCGTTTTGTTCTATCCGTACCCTGCCGCGCATATGCTTTCTGCGGGGGTGATGGGATGGCCAAGGAGGAAAAGCTGCAGGTACCGGCGCTGCCCCACGGCCTGCGCCTGGAGGGCCGGGAAAGGCTCAGTATCACGGGGGTGCAGGACGTGTCCGGCTTCGATGAGGGCACTGTGCTGCTGGAGACCGGCCTGGGAGAGCTCTGCATCCGGGGAGAGGGCTTGCACATCGAACGGATCGACCTGAACACCGGGGCCCTGGAGCTGCACGGCAGGATCCGGGAGCTGAGCTATGAGGAACCCGCCCGGGGCGGCCTGCTGTCCCGCCTCTTTTCCTGAGATGGGGAATCAACCGTCCGCCCAGGCCCTGGGCCTGCTGGAGGCGCTGCTGCTGGGTCTGGGCCTGGGCTTTGGCTATGACCTGCTGCGTCCGCCCCGTCGGCGGAGCGGGGGGCTTGCCGCGGGCCTGCTGGACCTGTTCTTTGCACTGCTGGCGGGAGGGGCGGCGTTCCTCCTTGCCATGAGCAGGCAGGAAGGGAGGACAGGCCTGTGGGAGCTGGCCGCCACGCTGCTGGGCTTTCTGCTTTATCTCCATGGTCTGAGCCCCGGGGTGCTGCCGCTGCTGGAGAGCTGGTATCGCATGATGTTCAATACCATGCGATTATTTAAAAAAGTTGAAAAAAATCTCCGAAAATCTGCAAAAAAAACTTTCCAAACCCGAAAGAATGGATTATTATGAAACGGTAGGTTCGGCCTCCGGACCACCGCAAAAGGAGGAACGGAAGCATGCCGAGCCGCAGGGGGATCGTTCGGATCGTCATTACCCTGCTGTTGGTCTATTCGCTGCTGTGCTTTGCCCGGGCGGGCAGGACACTTGCGGAAATGGAACGCACAGCCGCCCAACTGGAACGGGAACGGGAACTGCTGGAGCAGGAGCATGCGGAATGGGAACTGCTGCTGCAGCGGGACAGCCCCGAACGGGTGGAGGCGCTGGCCCGGCGTGAGCTGGGCATGGTGATGCCGGGAGAGATCGTATTTCTGTTCACGCAAGAGGAAACAGTCAAGTCGGTACAGACAGAGAGGGACCCTTTATGCCACTGGAAGTAGGAAGTATCGTAGAAGGAAAAGTTACCGGAATCACCAAGTTCGGCGCCTTTGTGGCCCTTCCCGAGGGGAAGAGCGGCCTGGTGCACATCTCCGAGATCGCAAACAGCTTTGTCAATGACGTGCACGAGCATGTGCAGATGGGGCAGACGGTGAAGGTGCGCGTGCTGAGCGTGAGCGAGGAGGGGAAAATCAACCTCTCCATCAAACGCGCCCAGGAGCAGAGCCCCGCTCCCGCCCAGCGGGAGGGCTTCCACCGGAGCAATCCGGCGCCCCGGCCCGCGCAGAGCCCCAGACCCGCCGCGGAGCGCACGGCTGCCGACGGGCCCAGCAGCAATGTGGAGTTTGAGGACCGACTGAAGAAGTTCATGCAGGAGTCGGACAGCCGCATTGCGGATAACCGCATCTATGCCGATCACCGCAGCCGGAATCGCCGGCGCTGAGGATGGCGTTTCACCAGGGCCGGAGTCTCTCCGGCCCTGGTTGAACACAGGGAGTGCTTCGGCGCTCCTTATATTATGTTAGAGGATGGGTGGTCTCTGGCCGGAACAGGCATCCCACCCAGCCAAAAGGAGAGAAAGATGACAGACTTCGGAACTCTGTACGAGGCGAAACGCAGCACGGCGGAGGATCTGGCAGCCCGGGTGGAGAGCGGATGGCTCATCGGCATGGACGCCGCTGTGGCCGGCGCGCCCTGCATCCTGGAAGCCCTGGCCAAGCGGGCCGGGAAGGATGAATTGAAGGGCGTGCGCATCCAGACCCTGCTGGACGTCTACCCCTATCCCTTTTACGCGGACAACAGCCTCTTCGGGAAACTGACCGGTGAGGCCTGGTTTTCCGGCGGCGGCGCCCGCAAGGCCGTGAACGCGGGCTTTGCGGACACCATTCCCAATTACTACCGGGACTGCCCGGGCCTGATCCGCAAGGGGGAGGACTATGATCTCTTTATCGCCTCCGTGTCCCCCATGGACAAGCACGGCTATTTCAGCCTGGGCGCCACCTGCTCCTACTCCCCGGCCATGCTGGAAAAGGCCAAGCGGGTCTTCCTGGAGGTCAACGACCGCCAGCCCCGCGCCGTCTGCGGCGGCCAGATCCACATCAGCCAGGTGGACGGATTTGTGGAGACCAGCTATACCCTGCCGGTGCTGCCCCCCACCAAGCAGGACGCCATCAGCCAACAGATCGGCGGCCTGATCGCAGAGCGGATCCAGGACGGCTCCTGCATCCAGCTGGGCATCGGCGCCATCCCCGACGCGGTGGGCGCGGCCCTGACGGCAAAGCACGACCTGGGCATCCATACGGAGATGTTCACCGATTCCATGGTGGAGCTGATCCAGTGCGGCGCGGTGAACAACAGCAAAAAGCAGATCCACCGGGGCCAGAGCGTCACAACCTTTGCCTTCGGTTCCCAGCGGATCTATGACTATATCGACGATAACCCCGGCATTGCCATTCTGCCGGTGGACTATGTGAACGATCCCAACGTCATCTGCCAAAACGACAACATGATCTCCATCAACGCCGCCCTGGAGGTGGACCTGTGGGGCCAGGTCTGCGCGGAGAGCGTGGGCACCAAGCACATGTCCGGCACCGGCGGCCAGGTGGACTATGTCCGGGGCGCCACCCAGTCCCGGGGCGGCAAGAGCTTCATCGCCTTCTCGTCCACCACCAAGAACGACACCATCAGCAAGATCAAGTCTACCCTGACCCCCGGCGCGGTGGTCACCACCAGCAAGAACGATGTGGACTACATCGTCACCGAGTTCGGCGTGGCCCATCTGCGGGGCGAATCTCTGGCCAGCAGGGCCAGACAGCTTATCGCCATCGCTCACCCCAATTTCCGGGACGAGCTGACCTTCGAAGCGAAAAAGCGCGGGATCCTCATCTGAACCCAATCGATACGCAAAAAAGGAACACCCGAGGGTGTTCCTTTTTTCTTATTCTTCATTTCCGGTGCCGTAAATGAATTCCTGGAGGCGCTGAGCCTCAAACTGGAAGTCACAGTGGGCGGGCTCCCCGGGGATGCGCAGGGGAACGGTCATCTGCTCTGCCGTAGCGCCCAGGAATTTGGAGGAATGGAGCAGCAGATCGGAGATCTGCTCCTTGGTGAGATTGGTGTGGACCAGAGGAAGGACCGTATCGGCCAGAGCGTCCAGCTCCTTCAGGCTCAGGCTCTTGGCCTTGCTCATGGCGGCCTGGATCACCTTGCGCTGCCGCTCCACCCGGTGCCAGTTGGAGTCGATGCTGCGCAGACGGGCGAATCGCAGCGCCAGGGTGCCGTCCAGATGATTGACACCCTCCGACAGATGGTGGTGATATTCCCTGTCGATAGCCCAGGCTTCCACCTCGTTGAGCTCCACATCGATGCCGCCCATGGCGTCGATGATCGCAGTAAAGGACTCAAAATCCACCTGGGCGTAGCCCGCCATGTCCAGCAGGAAATAGTCCCGGAACAGGCTGAGCATGTATTCCGGGCCGGCCCAGCGAAAGGCGTGGGTCAGCAGGTCAATGTCGTGATCCGGCACCGGGACCATGATGCCCCGCTCGAAGCTGACGAGCTTGACCTCTCCCGTGGACTGGTTCAGGGAAATGACCTGGATGGCGTCGGCCCGGCCGGGATCGTGGCCGTAGGGAAGCCGCTCGTCCGTGCCCAGCAGCAGGATGTTGATCACATCACTGTCCCAGACCACCTCGCCCTCGGGAGGCGCGTCCGAGGTCTCGATCACCTCGGCGGATTCCCGTTCCTTCCGGGATTCCTCCTCCAGCAGCGCCCGCTCCTCCTCCGTATATTCCGGGTGGACATAGGTGCCGGTGGGGGTATAGGAGATTTGATCCAGCTTCTGATCCAGATAGCGGGAGGCGTATCTTCCGGCGGCGACGCCGAGGATCGCCAGGACCAGGAGAACGCCCGCGACGATCAGAAGGATTTTTTTCCTGTTCTTTTTCATTGGCAGAATCTTCTTTCTTTCAGCTGCGTGGGATGGGACAGCTTCATGCCCTGTTATTATAAAAAAACAGAGGCCGCTTGTCAATCATACGGGTATCTGACAGAGATCCCGGATCCTTTCCGGCCTTCCTGTCAGGGAACCGTATCAGAGGAAGAACTTCTTGTGCAGCGAGCGGCGCAGCGGCGGAGAGAGGCCGATGATAACAAGCATCATCCCCAGCATGACCAGCACCGTAAGGGGGTAGAGGCTCCACCAGAGCATGGGCAGAGCGAAGCTCACATGCAGCAGAAACTCCAGCAGCAGGCAAAAACCGCCCAGACCGATCACGCCGCCGCCCAGGATATAAAGCGAGCGGTGCCGCTTTTCTCCCACGGTATAGCGGAGAAGGACGATCATGGCCTCCGCAAGCAGCAGCAGGGCGCCTCCCACCGGAAAGGCAAAGGACAAAAACCAATGGCCGCCGGTTTTCAGGGAAATATAGAGGGCAAGGAGCAAAGCCGCGGCCATGGAGATGGGAAAGAACACCACGGGATTGCGCCGGGAGAACCAGAGCGGGAGACAGACCCAGATATAGACCGTCAGCAGCCCGAAACAGACATAGCCGCTCCAGGTCACGGAGCCATCGAGCTTCAGATCCACCAGCAGGCAGAGCAGAGCGGGCAGCAGAAAGAGGAAGCTCAAAAGAAACAGCACGGCACGGTGACTCACGGTCTCCGGCTCGGTATAGCGGGGATAGGGGGAGGGTTCCCGCTCCTCCTGCAGATCCGGATGCCAGACGGGCAGCGAACACAACGGGCAGCGTTTCACACCCTTTTGCAGCTCAACGCCGCAGCGCGCACAATACATGACAGTTACCTCCAAAGCCCAAAGCGGGGAGAACCGGGGCTATTCTTTTTCGTTGGATTCGATTTTGACGGCAAAGCCCAGCTTTACGAGCCGGGTGAAGAAATACCGCTCCAGGGTGGGCTCCACGGTATTGCGCACCAGGTTCACCCAGGTCCTGCCCTGCCAGCTGGTAACAGAGCAGTTATAGGGGGAGCTGGCCTGGGGGCCCAGGACGAACTCCACTCTGGTCACATAGGGGGCCATGGCCTCCGGCAGGCGGACCTGGCCCAGATTTGACAGGGAGAGGGAGGCCACCCGCTCGCCGATGCTGTCAAACACCATGCGCATGATGACGCTCTTGAGGCCCAGCGGCACGATCTTGAGCAGGGGATTGGCCTCGTCGTTCACATTGGGCGTGAAGATGGCCCGCATGTTTTTTTCGGTGATGGTGAGCTTCATCTGGTAGTGGACGAGCTTTACCAGTTCCTCAAAGCTGTAGTCCCCCAGGCGGGGATCCGCGCCGATGTTGGCCACTGCCACGAAGTTGCGCATGGTGTCACCGCCGTAGAGCTGGCGGAGATTCACCGGAATCTGGACCTTAACGGGATGGCGCCGACGCCGCTGGGGCTGCTCGGCTGCCTGCATGTCCAGCAGCGCCTGGAGCAGCACCGCGGTGAGATAGGCCGTCACCGTGACGCCCAGGGCTTTTGCCCGGGCGTGAAGGGCTTCGCTGTCCAGAATGCCGCAGGTCACGTGCAGGAAGCGGTCCGGCTCCAAACGCCCCTTGGGGCGGTAGACGTCGCGGCTGTCCCGGGGCGCGGCCACAGGCCCGGCACTGGTCTGGAAGCGATCCTCGAATTCCTCGGGGCGAGGGGCCTCCCGGAGATCCTTGATCCCCTCCTCGGCAGGGATCTCCACCCGGTAGCGCAGGCGGATATACTCCGCCGCCAGGTTTTTGGCAAAGAGGAGGCCGCCGGTGCCGTCGGTGACGGCGTGGAAGAATTCCACAGCCATCCGATCCCGATAGTAGAGGACCCGGATGGCACAGCGGCGCACATCCGAGAGTGTCATGCCAACCAAAGGCTGGGCACTGTCCTCCCGCACCCGGGGCGGACGCTCCAGCTCTTCCAGATAGTACCAGAAGGCGCTGCGCCGCAGACGGACGCAGACCGAGGGGAAACGGGGCGCCACATGGTCCAGGGCCTGCTGGAGCAGGGCCGGGTCCACCGGGTCGGGGAAGTTCAGGGAGATACGAAAGGCGTTGCTCCAGTGTTTTCGCAGGGAAGCGGGGAAGATGAGCGCGGCGTTGTCCAGCCGCATCCAGTGCAGCTCCCGTTTGCTTTCCTCCATGGACGCGCCTCCTTTCTGATGATTTCGAAATAAGGAATAGTGAAGGACAGAAGAAAACTCAGTTCAATGCCCCAAAGGGAATCATAATCGTTTTTGCCGTAGCTTTGCCACGGGAAAAACACCCTAAGCCGAGCATCGCGAGGCCTCGCGCCGACCAAACACGGCGCATCTCCCGTGCGCCGTGTGCGATAAGCGCGAGTTCCCGATTGCGAAACGTCAGTTTTGCAATCGCCAAAAGTATACCCCGAAAAAACTGCCGCGTCCAGCCTCCCTTGACAGAAAGAGAGGGGCGGCGTATGCTGGTAGAGAGCTGCCGGAAAGGGTAGAGAGGGCGAAAAAGGAGTAGAGAAGTCATGAGCGAAGAGATCAAATGCGGAAAATACCGGCATTTTAAGGGAAAAGAATATGAGGTGCTGGGCCTTGCCACCCATTCCGAGACGGAGGAGCAGATGGTGGTCTACCGGCCGCTTTACGGCGAGGGAAAGCTCTGGGTCCGCCCGGCGGCCATGTGGAACGAGACGGTGGAGCGGGATGGGAAAACGTACCGGCGCTTTACCTATATCGGAGACGAGCCATGAACGCCTTTCAGGAAGTGGACGTGCACAACATGACGAAGGTCCAGGCCGTGACGGCGATCGATGCAGCCCTGCGGCGGGCAAATGCCGGGGTCTACCGCATCCGGGTGATCCACGGCTACCATGGCGGCACGGTGCTGCGGGATGCGGTGCGGGCCAGGTAGGTTTAGTGGATACGAGCACCTACCGCCTGTGAGCGTCCCTTTTCGGTGCTTTTTGTCCCGCCTCATTTGCTGGGCGTCAGCCCAGCGGCGTTCGTTGGGCGCAAAAAACCCTCGAAAATTGCCAGCTCACAGGTGCTTCGCAGTTTCCGCGGAGCAGATTGGGGCTGAGGCGAGGCGCAGGCCGCAGGGAATACTCCTGTATTTCCAAGGGCTGGAACGAAGTGTCAGCCCCAATCTGCCCGCGAAAACCGGCAGGGGTTCGTATCCACTAAGCCTATGCCAAGCACCCCAAGGTCAGGCGCATTGAGCTGGGCCTGAACCCGGGGGAGACAGACCTGATCCTGCGGGAGCTGTGAAAGGCTGCAGAGAAAGCACAGGGCGGATTCGCAAAATGCGAATCCGCCCTGTGCTTCAGACTGTAGACAAACCTATGCGGCAACGCTTGGACACGCATGGGGGGATTGTGAAGGGGGGAGGGTATGTACAGTGAAGTAAGATAGTAAACAGGTGTGAAGGCACATGGTATACAGTTC
>CAMOXK010000068.1 GCA_946629065.1 uncultured Clostridia bacterium | reverse complement strand
CCGCCCAGCAGATGGCCTTCCAGTCGTTGACGGTGGCGGTCTTCACGGTGCGCAGCGTGGTGGCCACGACCTTGAAGTTGGGGTAGGTCTCGGCCGCCTTGCCGATCATCTTCTTGTAGCCGTCCAGATTCAGCTCTTTCAGGTTTTCGTCGTTGCCTTCGATCTCGAAGCCCAGGCAGGCGGTGAAATCCTCCTCGTTGCCGATCATCACGTCGACGTACTTCGCCACTTCTCTGTTGACCTCGCGGGCCTTCTCCAGGCCGCCGATGGCGCTCCACATGGAGGGGCGGTAGTTCAGGTCGTAGGAGATCACGGTGCCGTACTTCTTCGCGATCTTGCAGGCCTCGATCACGGTCTCGCAGCTCTGCTCACTGAGCGCCGCGTAAATGCCGCCGGTGTGCAGCCAGCGGACGCCCAGGGTCCCGAAGATATACTCGAAGTCGAAGTCCGCGGGCGTGGCCTGGGAGATGGCGGTGTTGGCCCGGTCGGAGCAGCCCACCGCGCCGCGGATGCCGAAGCCCCGCTCGGTGAAGTTGATGCCGTTGCGGCAGACGCGGCCGATGCCGTCGGTCTTCTTCCAGCAGATGAGGTCGGTGGAAACCCCGCCCTGCTCGATGAAGTCGCGCATGAGCATGCCGACCTCGTTGTCGGCGAAGGCGGTGATGACCGCGGTCTTGAAGCCGAAGCACTTGTGCAGGCCGCGGACGACGTTGTACTCGCCGCCGCCCTCCCAGGCGCGGAAGGAGCGGGCGGTGCGGATGCGGCCCTCGCCGGGGTCAAGGCGCAGCATCACTTCGCCCAGGGACACGGCGTCAAAGGCGCATGCTTTTCTCTCTCTCAGATTCAGTTCCATTTTTCAGCCCCTCACTTCCTTGACGATCTCGCGGGACTTTTTGCACAGCTCCGTGATCTCATCCCATTTGTTGTTGTCGATCTGGTCGGCGGTGACCATGTAGCTGCCGCCGCAGGCCGCGATCACCGGGCAGGACAGGTATTCTTTCAGATTTTTCAGCGAGATGCCGCCCGTGGGCATGACCTTGAACATCGGGAAGGGTGCGGACAGGGCTTTGATCTTCGCCAGGCCCCCGCTCTGCTCGGCCGGGAAGAACTTGATCACTTCCAGGCCGAATTTCAGCGCCTGGTGATACTCGCTTGCGGTGGTGCAGCCGGGATAGATCGGGATCTCCTTCTCCTGGGCGTAAGTGACCAGCTCGGGATCGAAGCCGGGGCTGACGATGAAGTCGCCTCCCGCCGCGATCACCGCGTCGATCTGCGCGGTGTTGGTCACGGTGCCTGCGCCGACCAGCATGTCGGGGCAGCACTCCTTCATGATCCTGATGGCCTTGTCCGCCCCTGCGGCGCGGAAGGTGACCTCGGCCACCGGTACGTCTCCGTCGCACAGGGCCTTCGCAAGACCGGCCGCGTCCCGCTCGGGGTGGTTGAGCTTGATGACCGGCACCACGCCGATCGCGCTGATCTTTTCGTTCATGGCGTTCATCGTTTATTCCTCCGTAACGTACTTGTGCAGCGTGGCGCGCACCGCGCCGACGCCCGCGGTCAGCTCCTCAAAATAGGCGCAGACCTTTTCGGCGAGGCCGGTCTCGACCAAATCGACGCCGAAGATCGTCTTGTTTCGCAGCAGCCCCTCCAGTTTGGCGCAGTCCGGCTTTTCGCCCAGCTTCATGCCGGCGACGTAGCCCTGCGCGGTCTCCAGCAGCGGATCGGGGCTGGGCTCAAAGGGCTTGCCCTCGTCGTCGACGGCCATCAGGTAGCGCAGCCAGCCGGCAAACACCAGCGGGATCAGCTTGAGATCCTTCACGTCCAGCGTGTCGGAGGCGAGGTAGGCCTTGATGGTCTCACCGAAGCGGATGGACAGCTTCTGGGAGGTGTCGGTGGCGATGCGCTGGGGGGTGTCCGGCATGAAGGGATTGGGAAAACGCACGGTGAGAACGGTCTTGATGAAGTCCTCCGGGCGGATGATGCCGGGATCGGTGACCACAGGCAGTCCTTCCTGATAGCCGATCGTATAGATCAGCTTTTTCAGATCCTCGTCCTGCAGCTCCTGCCAAATGTGCCGATAGCCCAGCAGGCAGCCGTAGACGGCGAGGGAGGTGTGCAGGGGGTTCAGGCAGGTGCAGACCTTCATGCGCTCCACCTTGTCCACGGTCTGGCGTTCGGTGAAGAAGAAGCCGGCCTTCTCAAGCGGCGGACGGCCGTTGGGGAAATCGTCCTCCAGCACCAGGTATTCGCTCTCCTCGGCGTTGACGTAGGGGGCCTTGACCGTGCCGCGGGCGTTGCGCACGGGGGCGAAGCCCTCCAGGCCGTCGGCCTCCAGCATGGCGCCCACCGAAAGATCCGGGCTGGGCGTGATCTTGTCGATCATGGTCCAGGGGAAGGAGACCTTGGCGCCGTCCTCCACGTAGGCCTTGAAGCCCTCGTCGCCCCAGGCCTCGGCAAAGGCGGTCATGGCCGTCTTGAGCTTGTCGCCGTTGTGGGAGCAGTTGTCGGTGCTCACCATGGCGATGGGATACGCGCCCGCGCGGAAACGCGCCAGCAGCAGCGCCGCCACCTTGCCCATGTAGCTCTTCGCCTCGTCCGGCGACAGGGCCAGATCCGCCTTCACGTCGTCTCCGGAAAGGCTGTAGCCCTTCTCGGTGATGGTGAAGGTCGCCAGCTGCAGCGAGGGAGCGCGGAAGATCTCCTTCAGGCGGTCCTCGCCGCCGTAGAGATAGCAGGTCTCGGCCAGCGCGCCGAGGATGTTCTTTTCCACCGTCCCGTTGGCCTTGAGCGTCACGACGACCGCCAGATCGTCATAAGTCTCGCCGCCGCGGTTCATCCGCTCCACGGCGATAATGCCCATATCCAGCACGCCCTCGTTTAAGAGCCGCTCGGCGGCCATGCCGTGCAGAGCTTTGAAAATGTTGCCCGCGCCGAAGTGCAGCCAGGCGGGATCGGCCTTGGTCCGCGCGATCATGGCCTCCCGGTCGTATTCCGGCAGGCGGTAGCCCTTGGCCTCCCATTCGGCCCGGTTTTTCAAGGTCTCGTTGTTCAGGATCATTTTGCCTCGTCCTCCTTATCCATCAGATCCCACGCGCCCAGCATGTACATGATGCCGAGAGCGCGGTCGTACAGCCCGTAGCCGGGGCGCACGTTGCCCGGTTTCTCGTCCCAGAGGTGACGGCCGTGGTCGGGACGGATATAGCCCTCCCAGCCGCCGTCGTGATAGGCGCGCAGGATGTCCAGGATTCCCGTCTCGCCGTCGCAGTCGCGGTGGCTGGCCTCGGAGAAGTCGCCGTTGGGGAAGTGCTTGACGTTGCGGATATGCGCGAAAGCGATGCGGTCAACGTGCTTACGGACGATGGCGGCCACGTTGTTCTCGGGATTGGCGTTGAGGCTGCCCGAGCAGAGCGTGAGGCAGTTGTAAGGATCGTCGACCATCTTGAGGAAGCGGTCGATGCTCGCCTCGTCCACCAGCAGACGCGGCAGACCGAAGATGTCCCAGGGGGGATCGTCCATGTGCACGGCCATCTTGATGCCGGTCTCATGGCAGACGGGCATGATCGCCTCGAGGAAGTACTTGAAATTCGCCCAGAGTTTTTCCTTGGTCACATCCTTGTACTTCTCGAACAGCTCGTCCAGCTTTGCCATGCGCTCAGGCTCCCAGCCGGGGAAGGTCATGTGGTACTTCTCCGTGAAGCCCATGACGTAGTCGGCCATCTCCTTCGGGTCGTCCTGGATCATGTCCTTCTGATAGAACAGGGCCGTGGAGCCGTCGCCCACCGGGTGGAAGAGGTCGCTGCGGGTCCAGTCGAAGATGGGCATGAAATTGTAGCAGATGACCTTCACGCCGAAGGGGGCCAGGTTGCGGATGGTCTGGATGTAGTTGGCGATGAGCGCGTCGCGGGTCTCGAGACCGATCTTGATGTCGTCGTGGACGTTCACGCTCTCCACCACGTCGGCGTTGAAGCCTGCGGCCTTGATCTGCGAGACGACCTTTTCGATCTCATCAGGCTGCCAGATCTCGCCGGGCATTTTGTCGTGCAGCGCCCAGACGATGGTGCTCACGCCGGGGATCTGCCGGATGTCGCCGAGAGAGATCTTGTCATTTCCTTCGCCGTACCAGCGAAAACCCATTTGCATCGGCATTTGCTGTTCCTCCTGTTTGTTGTAGTTTGTTATTCTAAAAAAATTATATCATCTGAAGCGCGGAGATGAAATTGCGATTATTGTTGCATACATTACCGTTCTTGTGGTATCCTGTGGAGAGAAGGGAGCGCGTGCAAATGAAAAAGAAACTGCGCAGTGAATTCAACAGCCGTCAGTATATGCTCTCGCAGGATTTTGAAGTCTATTATTACAGCGATCTGCACTTCTCCTCGGTAGGGAAACACAGTCACGCCTACACCGAGGTGTATCTCTTCTGCGAGGGTGACGTGGATATGGAGGTCCGCGGCCGCTGCCGTCCGCTGAAGCCCGGCGACGTGCTGGTGCTCCCGCCCGGCACCGAGCACCGGGCGATCGTCCGCAGCGGAGAAACGCCCTATAGACGCTTCGTCTTCTGGCTCAGCGAGAGTTTCTGCGAGACGCTGCGTGCCGAAGCGCCGGAGTACCTGTATCTCTTTGACCGCGCACGGGAGAAGAAAGACTACGTGCATCCCATGGATCCGCTGGAGTTCAACAGCCTGCGCAGTCAGCTGTTTACGCTGCTCGAAGAGCTGCACACCGACCGTTTCGGCCGGGACGCGCAGATCGCTCTGCATGTGCGCACGCTGCTGCTGAGCCTCAGCCGTACGGTATGGCAGCAGACAAAACGGCAGGCGAAGCGGGAAACGCGCTCAAGCTACCAGCTCATCACCGACTATATCTCCGAAAACCTGAGCGGCGATCTGAGCCTGGACGCGCTGAGCCGCGAGCTGTATCTGAACAAGTACCACATCGCCCATCTGTTTGGGGAGAACACCGGTCTGTCCGTGCATCAGTACATCACAAAAAAGCGGCTCGCCGCCTGCGTGGACGCCATACAGGGCGGGCAGCACATCAACGACGTCTATCATCAGTTCGGCTTTCTGAACTATTCCAGCTTTTACCGCGCTTTTCTCAAGGAATACGGCTGCTCCCCCAGCGTTTATCTGCGGGAGCGTCTGTCCTCCGCCGTCGTGGAGGAGCGCTTTCCCGAGCCGGAATAGCGTTTTTTCCCCTTTGTCAGCGACACCCGCGCCCTCTGCGGCATGCAGAGGGCGCGGGTGTCGATTTTATTGGGTGCAGAGGGCAAGCTTGGCGTACATGTCTTCGAGGATAAAGCGCACGTCGACAGAATCGTAGACCCGGATCGTCTTGCCGCCCGGGTTCGGCAGATAGCGCAGATCATCGGCGATGCGGGGCGCCGTCTCGCTGTGGAAATTCCCGCGCCACTCGCACTGCAGCAGCGCGCCGACCACGGGAGAATCGCCCAGGCACCAGTTCTCGCCCCGCCGCAGGCCGGGCGCTTCCTCGCTTTGGAGGTTGTATTCTTCCAGCTGGGCGTAGAGATACTGCCCCACCGCTCCGCAGGGGCGCACACGGGCGGCGAGCTCCGCGAGGGAGACCTCCATCGTGCTGTAGACGTTGACCGGGAGCTGCCACACTTCAGCCTCGGAGGCCATCACGGCGCGCGCGGCGGCAGCGTCCTGCAGGAGATTGAATTCCGGGCCGCCGTGAGGGTACGGAAAGCCGCCGATCCAGACGACGGTCAGCTTGGACGCGATCTCCGGGCAGCGGTTGAGCGCCGCGGCCACGTCCGTCAGCGCGCCCTGGCAGGTGACAAAGAGCGACCGGGGATCGTCCCGCAGGGCCTCTTGGATCAGAAAGTCCACGCCCTCGGCAGACGGGGCGTCGTGCTCGTCCTTCAGAGGCAAAGCGCAGCCGCGCAGCGCGCTCACGTCGTCGATCCCGGCGGCGTCCAGCAAGGTCAGGAGCTCTTGGTAGCTCTGCTCCATGGTCTCCTTTCCCGGCGATTTCGTCTCAAAATGCGCGGCGATGACGCCCCTGACGTCAAAGCTCGGCACCTCGTCGATCTTGTCCCCGTCCAGCCAGATGGGGCGCTCGCTTTCAGAAAATGTCTGCATACTCGATCACCTCCTTTTGCAGGATGCGCTCATAGCGATCCAGCACGCCGTCGGTCAGATAGGACACCTCATCCTCTTTCTGCTGCTCTATGCCCCCGGAAAGCAAATCTGCCAGACCTACGATGAAATCGTACATCTGGCAGTTCTGCGCATATTCCGTTGTGATGGGATCGTCCATGCTCTGCGGCGCGGTCAGCCGCTTTTGCCGGTGGAGCTGGACCTCCAGCGCCAGAAGCACGTCATGGCAGCGTTCGGCCGGGTCGGGCGGCTTGGGCGGCGCGGGCGAGGCCGAAAGCTCGGCTCCGTCTCCGAAGTCCGCGGCCAGCTTTTCCGCCGCTTCCGGCAGCGTCAGGTTGAAGAACTTGGTGGTGAAGTCGATGACGTCTCCGTCCTCTTCGCAACCGAAACAATGGAACCTCTCGTCTACCTTCATGCTGGGGTTGTGATCGTCGTGGAAAGGGCACAGCGCCATTCCATGACTGTTTACTTTCAGCCCATAGTGCTCCGCCGCCTCGCGGGCTGTGACGAGGCTTTTCGCTTTTTCGTAGATTGTCATAAGCAATCCTCCATAAAATTGATAGTAGGGACGATTTGTTTGTCCCTCCACGAATATTATGAGGAAAAAGCGAAAAAACAGGCTAATGGCAGGACAAGCCGATTTCAAAAAACATGACAGCAGGACGCTGGGACGGATGGACGGATGATTTCAGTCGCTGCATGTTTTTAGGGAGAGATTTGTCGAAATCAATCGGATTAAAAAGTGAAAATCTATCGGATTGAACTTGTAAAATCCATCGGGTTATGTTATCCTGTTGGTGCATGAGGTGATGCACATGGAAAAAATCATGGACAAAATGAAATACAAGGCCCGTCTGATCGATGAAACCGTGGAACGTTATCTGGCTACGATCGGCGCGGTCTGCATAGAAGGGCCGAAGTGGTGCGGAAAAACATGGACCTCCTCTTATCATTGCAACAGCGAGATCATGATCGGTGATCCTGCCAATAACTTTCAGAACCGCGCGCTGGCGGAGATGTCCCCTGCGCTGGTGCTTGAGGGCGATACGCCGCGTCTCATCGACGAGTGGCAGGAAGTACCGCCTCTCTGGGACGCGGTGCGCTATACGGTGGATCAGCGCGGGAAAAAGGGGCAGTTCATCCTGACCGGATCGGCTACGCCAAAACGCAAGGGCGTCCTTCACAGCGGGGCAGGCAGGATCGGCAAGCTGCGGATGCGACCCATGTCTCTCTATGAATCCGGAGACTCCATCGGCATGATCAGTCTGCAGGAGCTCTGTGCCGGAAGGCTGTCTCCCGTTATGTCCGGCGAGGTTGATCTGCGTACGCTGGCCATGCTGACAGTGCGCGGCGGCTGGCCGGGGAATCTGGAGACAGACGAGAAGGATATTTCCCTGCTCCCCAACGAATACCTGAACGCGGTGATCGACGACGATGTGAACCGCATCGACGGTATCAAGCGCGACAGCAGAAAGGTACGCTTGCTGCTGCGCTCCCTTGCTCGCAACGAAAGCACGACCGTTTCAAACAAGACGCTGAAAAACGATATCAAGGAGATCGACGACGAGGATATCGACGTGGAGACGGTGGCAGCCTATCTGGATGTCTTCACACGTCTGTTCCTCATCGAGAACCAGGAGCCTTTCGCCACGAAGCTGCGTTCCTCCGTCCGCGTCAAGCAGGCGGAGAAGCGGCATTTCTGCGATCCCTCTCTGGCCTGCGCGCTGCTGCGGGCCACGCCGGAAAGGCTGATCGGCGATCTGGAGACCTTCGGTTTCCTCTTTGAAGCGCTGTGCGAGCGCGATTTGAAGATCTACGCGGAGAGCTTCGGTGCAAAGCTGTACCACTATCAGGACTACGCGGGCAATGAAATGGACGCCGTCATTGAGCTGCCGGACGGCGGCTGGTGCGGCATTGAGATCAAGCTCGGCGCGAACAAGATCGAGGAAGCCGCGTCAAACCTGATCCGCATCCGGGATGAGATCGTCAAGGACGGCGGGACGGCGCCCTCTGCCTTGGTCGTCCTCTGCGGCCTGTCCAACGCGGCCTACAGAAGGCCGGACGGCGTCTTTGTCGTTCCGCTTACGGCGCTGAAGAATTGAAGCGATCCTCCACTCCCCAAAAACGATTTTTTCTTGATTTTGGGGAATGGAACAGAACAAAAAGAAAAAGCCGCGGGCGTGAGTCTTCTGCCGGGAAGATACAGGCCCGCGGCTTCTGTATGCAAAAAATGCTCCCACAAATTACCAAGTCCGTTTTATGGGACACCTTTTATGAGATAATGGCATTGTCCGGGAA
>CAMOXK010000067.1 GCA_946629065.1 uncultured Clostridia bacterium | reverse complement strand
CGATGGCGTATTCCACCACCGCGCCGGGCTCCACCACGGCGCCGGGCATCAGCACACTGTAGAGCACTCTGGCGCCCTTACCCACACGCACGGAGGGAGAGAGCACGGAGTTTTCCACATGGCCTTCGATCTCGCAGCCCTCGGTGACGATGGAGTGGATGATCTCCGCATCCTTGCCGGTGTAGTGGGGCGGGCAGACAGGGCTGCGGGAAGAAATGGGCCACTCGGGATCATAGAGGTTGATGAGGGTGGTGGAGAGCATGTCCATATTGGCGTCCCAGAGGCTGGTGATGGTGCCCACGTCACGCCAGTAGCCCTTGAAGCGGTAGGGCCAGAGCTTTTCGCCGTTCTTGAGCATGTTGGGGATGATGTTCTTGCCGAAGTCCTTGCTGGAGTTGGGATCGGCGTCATCCTCGATGAGGTACTTGCGCAGCTTCTGCCAGTTGAAGATGTAGATGCCCATGGAGGCCAGATCGCTCTTGGGCTGCTTGGGCTTCTCCTCAAACTCACAGACATAGCCGCTCTCGCCCACGTTCATGATGCCCATGCGGGTGGCCTCCTCCAGGGAGACCTGCTGCACGGCGATGGTGAGGGCGGCGTCATGCTCCAGGTGCTCCCGCAGCATGTCGGCATAGTCCATCTTATAAATATGGTCGCCGGAGAGGATCAGCACGTTATCGGGATCATAGTTCTCGATAAAGGCCAGGTTCTGGAAAATGGCGTTGGCCGTGCCGGTGAACCAGGAACCCTGCTCATGGGCGCCCAGATAAGGGGGCAGAATGTATACGCCGCCGTCGGACACGTCCAGGTCCCAGGGTTGGCCGGTGCCGATGTAGGAGTTGAGCTGGAGGGGCTTGTACTGGGTCAGCACGCCCACCGTGTCGATGCCGGAGTTAGCGCAGTTGGACAGGGGGAAGTCAATGATACGGTATTTCCCGCCAAAGGGAACGCTGGGTTTTGCCACGTTCTGGGTGAGGGCATAGAGACGGGAGCCCTGCCCGCCGGCCAGAAGCATGGCGATGCAGCTTTTCTTCATGAAACAGCCTCCTTATATGTTTAGTTCTTTCGAAGAGAGTACAAGGGGAATTAAAGGAATAGTGAAGAGTGAAGAAGGAAGAGGGATGGTATCGCCTGCGGCGATGGATTCACAATCCGTCCGCGAAGCGGACACCGCACTTATTCCCTATTCACTATTCCTTATTACTTGGTATTATACAGGTTCATGGCCTTGTCCGGGCCTTTTTCGATATAGCATTCCACAGCCTCGGCCGCACGCTGGGCCGCCTTGGCCATATCCTCCGCGTCCTGATCCCGGAAAACGGAGAGGACCCAGTCCATCATCTCATATTCCGGATGGGGTGGGGCGCCCACACCCAGGCGGATGCGGGGGAAGTCCTCCGTTCCCAGCAGGGCGATGATGTTTTTGAGCCCGTTGTGCCCGCCGGCGGAGCCCTTGGTGCGGATGCGCAGCTTCCCCACAGGGAGACTCACATCGTCCGACACCACAAGCACATGCTCCGGCGGGATCTTGTAGAAACGGGCCGCCTGGCTCACCGCCTGGCCGGAGAGGTTCATATAGGTCTGGGGCTTCATCAGCAGGACCCTTGCTCCGCCCAGGTCCGCCTGGGCGGTGAGGGCCTGGAAGCGGGCCTTGTTGATGGCGATATTCTTCTTTTTGCTCAGCGCGTCAGCGGTCATGAAGCCGGCGTTGTGGCGGGTCCCCTCATACTTGAGGCCGGGGTTGCCCAGGAACACCACAAGCCACTCGGGGCCGCCCCTGGATGAAAACAACATATGATATCCTTCGGATAAGGAAGAAGTAAGAGGGAAGAAGGAAGAGGGAAGGTGTCCCCTTCGGGGATGGATTTATAAATCGTCCGCGAAGCGGACACCACACCTATTCCCTATTCACTATTCCTTATTCCTTTAATTGTTGACGTTGTCGAAGATGCTGGAGATGGAGACTTCCTCGTAGATGCGGCGGATGGCCTCGGCAAAGACGGGGGCAGTGGTGAGATAGTGGATCTTGTCGCACATGGGCTTATCCTTGGGATAGGGGATGGTGTCCAGGAAGAGCAGCTCCTTGATGCAGCTCTGGTTGATACGGTCCAGCGCGGGGCCGGAGAGCACGCCGTGGGTAGCGCAGGCATAGACTTCCTTGGCGCCGCCCAGCTCCTTGATGGCCTTGGCAGCTCCGCAGAGGGAACCGGCGGTGTCCACGATGTCGTCCAGCAGGATGCAGGTCTTGCCTTCCACATTGCCGATGATGTTCATGACCTCGCTCTGGTTGGCCTTCTCCCGGCGCTTGTCCACGATGGCCATGTTGCAGCCCAGCTTCATGGAGAAGTTGCGGGCCCGGGCGGTGCTGCCCACGTCGGGGGAGACCACCATCACGTCCTCGTTGCCCTTGCCGAAGAGTTGGACGAAATGCTTGACGAAGAGATTGGCGCCCATCAGGTTATCCACAGGGATATCGAAGAAGCCCTGGATCTGGGCGGCGTGCAGGTCCATGGTCAGGACCCGGTCGGCGCCGGCGGCGGTGATCAGGTTTGCCACCAGCTTTGCGGAGATGGGATCGCGGCTCTTGGCCTTGCGGTCCTGCCGGGCATAGCCGAAGTAGGGGATCACGGCGGTGATGCGGCCGGCGGAGGCGCGGCGCATGGCGTCGATCATGATGAGCAGTTCCATCAGGTTGTCGTTGACGTGGTTGCAGGTGGACTGCACGATAAAGACGTCCTTGCCGCGGACAGGTTCATAGACGGAGATGGAGCATTCGCCGTCGGCAAACTGGGTGACGGCGGAATTGCCCAGGCCCATGAAAAGCTCGGAGCAGATGGCTTTCGCCAGTTCGGGGTTGGAGTTGCCGGTGAAAACCTTAATCTCTTTGCCGTGTGCAATCATTCTCTCTTATCCTCCAAAAATTTGGGCGGCCCGCCCGCCGGATCCTTCCCGGCCGTCACTTCACGGACTGACCCTATTATGCATTCTGCATTTTAACACAAAGCGCGGAAAATGGGAAGAGGAAGCGTGATTTTCTATTCGAAGAAAAGCAAAGAAAAAATCGATTTACAAGTAAGGTTTTTTTGTATATAATACCATACACGATTTTCACGGGAACGCAGATCGCGCAGGGGCGCGAGCCGGAAGGAAGAAGGAAAAACGAATACGGAAGAGGTATGGTGTCTGCTTTGCGGACAAATCGGAAATCATCGCCGGAGGCGATACCATTCTTATTCTCTCTTCCCTATTCCTTCTTCACTTTTTGAGGAAAATCCCCCAGTCAGCCTCACGGCTGACAGCCCCCTTTAGGCAAGGGGGCCAATAAGGAAGGAGATTGAAATATGCTGGAATTTGAAGAATACAAGGGCAAGCTCAATGCGGCCAAGCCCTCGCTGGAGCTGCTGGAGGGCGCGCTGAAGCTGGACGCCGCCCGCAAGGAGATTGAGGAGCTGGAGGCCGCCAGCGAGCGGGACGGCTTCTGGAACGACGTGCAGAAGTCCCAGCAGGTACAAAAGCGCCTGAAGACTCTGAAGAGCAAATGCGAGAACTACGAAAAGCTCTGCGCCGCCTGGGACGATATGATGACCCTCTGCGAGATGGCCCTGGAGGAAAACGACGACTCCATGCTGGAGGAGCTGAAGCAGGAGTACGAGAGCTTTGCCGAGAAGGTGGAGTCCACCCGTCTCTCCACCCTGCTCACCGGGGAGTATGACGCCAACAACGCCATCCTCACCTTCCACGCCGGTGCCGGCGGCACCGAAGCCCAGGACTGGGCCTCCATGCTCTACCGCATGTATAACATGTGGGCGGACCGCCACGATTACAAGGTGAAGGTCATGGACTATCTGGACGGCGACGAGGCCGGTCTCAAGAGCGCCACCATCATGATTGAGGGCGAGAATGCCTATGGCTTCCTGCGCAGCGAGCACGGTGTGCACCGCCTGGTCCGCGTGAGTCCCTTTGACGCCGCCGGCCGCCGCCACACCTCCTTTGCCGCGGTGGAGGTCATGCCTGAGATCGCCGCCGACGACAACGAGATCGAGCTCCGGGACGAGGACATTGAAATGCAGGTCTACCGCTCCTCCGGCGCAGGCGGCCAGAAGGTCAACAAGACCTCCTCCGCCGTGCGTCTCATCCACAAGCCCACGGGCATCGTGGTGTCCTCCCAGGTGGAGCGCAGCCACTTCCAGAACCTGGAGAACTGCAAAAACATGCTGCGGGCCCGTCTGGCCGAGATCAAGGAGCGGGAGCACCTGGAAAAGATCAGCGACATCAAGGGCGTGCAGATGAAGATCGAATGGGGCAGCCAGATCCGCTCCTACGTGTTCATGCCCTATCAGCTGGTGAAGGATCTGCGCACCGAGTATGAGACCGGCAACATCCAGAACGTGATGGACGGCGACCTGGACGGCTTCATCAACGCCTACCTCTCCATGCGCGCCGCGAACTGATCCCGATGTCCGAATAAAAGTACTGCAGATCCGTCTTGGTGACGAATCCGCAGTACTTTTATACTACTTTCAAATAAGAAGCTTTAAAAAGGATTGCGAGGCAGAATTGCGCCAGACGAGGCGAAGGCCGCAGAGCATAATGGAGATATATGTTCAAGGGCTTCAACGAAGTATGGCACAATTCTGGCCACAAGACTTTAAAGATTTCTATTTGAAAGTAGTATTATTTATCCAGCACGATCTCCGCATCCTGGGTGAAGAACATGCCCATGTATTCCTCCAGCGAGAGGTCCAGGCTGTAGATCTGCTCGGCCACCGTCAGGCCCACATAACGGTAATGGGAGCTGTCGGCGCTGCGGCCGGTAACGGCTTCGCTCCCCTCCGGATAACGGAGGATAAAGCCATAACGCCAGGCGTTTTCCCGCATCCATTCCTGGGCCGCGGTCCCCTGTACATCCACCGCCAGGCCCAGCTGATGCTCGCTGGTCCCCGGGGTCCCGACCCGCTGCTCGGCCAGAAGATAGGCCGTGTCCGCGTCCCTTCCGGCGGCACGCTGCCGACTCACTTCGTTTTCAAAGAGTGAAAGCTGTTCCTCCGGGCTGCGGTAGCCCGCCGTCAGGGTAATGGGGGTACCGGTGGCCCGGCAGGCAGCCAGCATTTCATTCAGGTCCTCCACGCAGCTTTTGTCCACCTGGACGCCCTCCACGGTCCTGAGCTTGGGACTGAAGCCGCTGTTATCCACGTCGTTCCAGGGGTTGACCAGCACGATCACCCGGGTATCGCCCCGCTGGGAGATCCAGTGGTGCAGCCGCGCCCCCATCCATCCAAGGAGCAGTACCGCCAGCACCAGAATGGCGATCTTGATGGAAGGCCTCAGCCTCCGCTTTGGCGCCGCGTGTTCTCCCGTCGTATTCTTTTCAGGCATTTCCTCGCCTCTTTTCTATCCCGTCTTTCGATGGGCACACTATACCACAACTTACCATCAAAAAACAGTCGCTCCCACCCGAATTTAGAATTATTAAGAATTGCGGCCTCGCGCTGCCGGTGGCAGGAGAAGCGAGGCCGCAATTTCCGCAGCCGCGCCATTGGCGGGCCGTCGCGAAGCAGGCCCGGGAATGGCAAATGCGGCAAGGCGTTCTGTTTCCCACTTCATACAGCTTCCGTAGGCACACCCGCAATTTCCCCTAAAGGGACTAGGGCCTTCGGCCCGTCGCCGCAGCGGTCGAAAAACCGGAGGATCAGCGTAAGCCCGAACGGTTTTTCGGGCACCGCAAGGCGTTCTGTTCCCCGCTCCGCACAGCTTCCGTAGGCACACCCGCAATTTCCCCTAAAGGGACTAGGGCCTTTGGCCCGTCGCCGCAGCGGTCGAAAACTGCAAGGATCAGCGTAAGCCCTATGTGTTTTCCGGGCACCGCCCGTAGGAAGTCGGACTCCCTCAGTCACGGCGGCAAGCCGCCGTGACTGCTCCCTCAAGGAGGGAGCCAATGTGCCTCCCGCTCAGAGTGAATCCGGCGTGTCGCGCCCGCCGGATGACGGTGGGAGTTTTCCCGCGCAGGGAGCGATCCCGCAAAAAAGAGATCCGCCTTTATTCAGACGGATCTTTTCCGATTTTGTTCCTTTGTTCTTTATCTTCCTTCCCGGCGCTGGAGATATTCCTCCAGGGTGACGCCCATGCGGAAGATCTCCCGGGCGTAATTCTGCCCCACATAGCGGTAGTGCCAGGGCTCATAGATGATGCCCGTCTGCTCCGTGGTGCCGTTGGGATAACGCAGGATGAAGCCGTAGCGCCAGCTGTTTTCCATGAGCCAGATTTGGGTGGGAGTCTGCTCCTGGAGCTCGTCCAGGTAAGGGTAACTCTCGTCGATGAGATCCGCCGCAAGGCCCGATTCATGCTCGCTGGTGCCGGGGACAGCCACGGTCTTCGCGGCCTCTTCCGGCGCCGCCTCCGGGTCCGTGCCCGCCTCGACCAGGCGCTTGATCTTGTCCCGGAACAGCTCCTCTTGGTCCTTGCGCAGCCGGAAGCCGGAGCAAATATAGGGCTCTCCCCCCGCCGCTGCACAGTCGGCCATCATGTTCCAAAAGGCCTGGGCGCAGCGCACATCCAGCTGATAGGTCCGCCCGTCCTTGTCCTCCACCTGCACAAGCTCCGGGGCATAGTCCTCCGGCAGCGGGTGGGAGGCGTTCACCAGCATCAGGAGGGACAGGTCCTCCCCTTCCCGGGCAGCCAGTCTCACTTCGGGCATACGGGTCAGTCTTGGGGCGGCCTCCTGCCAGAGGGCGCCCCGGCGCTGGGTCTCGCTCTCCGCGGCGCTTTGCGCGCTGCGGCACAGCTCCTCCAGCAGTTCCTTGCTCTGCGCCTCTCCCCGGGTGAGTCGCTGGCAGCCCAGCCAGACCTGGATCCCCAGACCGATGAGCAGAAACAGCAGCACCAGCAGCCCATAATGCGTTTTCTTTTTCTCTTTCGTCTTCATATCAGAAACTCAGGATCCCCAAATGCTCCAGCAAAATCTTCAATCCGATCAGGATCAGGATGACGCCGCCGGCCCGCTCCGCGCCGTTCTTCCAACGGGCGCCGAAGGCCCGGCCGATCACGATGCCCGCGCAGGAGAGCAGGAAGGTGGTGAGGCCGATGGTCCCCGCTGCCGGCAGGATCTTCACCGCGAGAAAGGCAAAGGTGATCCCCACCGCCAGCGCGTCGATGCTGGTGGCCACAGCCAGCAGCAGCATGGTCTTCACGCCGAAATCGTCGTTCAGCTCCTCGTCCTCGGAGAAGGACTCCCGGATCATGTTGCCGCCGATGAGGGAAAGCAGCACAAAAGCGATCCAGTGGTCGATCTCGGTGATCAGGCTCTCGAAGCGATAGCCCAGCAGCCAGCCGATCACCGGCATCAGCGCCTGAAAGCCGCCGAAATAGAGCCCCACCAGCAGCACGTGCCGCCCCTTCAGCTCCTTGACGCTGAGTCCCTTGCAAACCGACACCGCGAAAGCGTCCATGCTCAGACCCACCGCGATCAGCAGCAGCTCCGCAAAATCCATTTCTCTCCCTCCAAGCAACGAAAAGCGCCCCCGGAAGGGGGCGCTTCCATTTTGTATAAAGGTATTACAATCCGGGGAAAAAGTCAATGGGATCCTGCTTCCTCTTTCTTCCGGCTCAGCCGACGCCTACGCCCAGGTAATAAAAGTTGCTTCCCGCAGGAGGCTCGGCAATCTCCTCCAGTGTGCGGACCTCCAGCTCCCTGGCTATGTGCTCCAGGGTCTCAAAGTCCGCTCTGCCGCCGATGGAGACATACCAGCCCTCCCCGCTGTTGAAAAGCAGCAGCATCCGCTGCGTGACGGGGCTGCCGTCCGGCGCCTTGAAGAAGGGCTGCTGCTCGATCTCGGTGATGTGCAGATCGTCCCAATCCTCCTCCTTGACCACATGGGCAGCTTCACCGTCCATATAGACGGTAAAGCCGGGCCAGGCGTAATGACACTCGATCTGATATTCCACACCTCCCCCGCCGCGGGAACGGTCAAAAAAGCAGGTGTAATACCAGAGCCAGTCCTTGTCCTCCTCGTCGCCGTAACGCTCGTGGGCATAGATCTCCGTCTTCGGCAGCCAGCCCGGGCGGAATTGGATCCGATGGATCTCTCCCTCTCCGGTGAACTGCAGCACCAGGGGAGAATGGGTCAGATCCAGCTCCATGGTCACATTTTCGCCCAGCGTCTCGTCATAATAGGTATCGTGGACCACCAGGTCCTCCCCCTCCTTCGGGGTGCGGACCTGCATGGAAAACAGTCCCGCCGCATAGGCCGTGCCCATCATCAGCACCCCGATCACCGCGGCGATCAGAACCGCGCGCAGGATGGGCCTGCTTTTTCTGTGCTTCATGGCTTCCTCCTCATAGCCCAGGAGGGCAGCCGCCGAGCGGACCGTTTTCCCGTCCAGCTCCGAAAAGGCGTCCAGCAAACGCTCTCTGTTCATCGGTATCCCTCCTCTTCCAAAACTCGTTTCAGCTTCTTTCGGGTGCGAAACAACATGGATTTCAGCTTGCTTTGGCTGAAGCCGGTCCGACGGCTCAGCTCCTCCAGGGAGGCGAGGAAATAATAGCGGCTCACAAACACGTCCCGCTCCGTCTTCCCCAGCCGCACCGCAAAGTCCCGCAGGAGCCGCCCCAGCTCCCGGGCCTCCAGGGCGTCCTGGGCGTCCTCCCGGGCGGCGATACATTCCGACAGCTCCTCCAGGGCAGCCTGCGTCTCTCCGCCGCCCCGCTTTTGGGCGTTTCGTTCCCGCAGGCGGGAGAGGGAGAGGTTTCTCGTGAGCTTGCCCAGGTAGGTGGAGAGCCGCTCCGGTCTGTGGGGCGGGATGGATTGCCAGGCCGAAAGCCAGGTATCGCTGAGACACTCCTCCGCGTCCTCGCCGTCCTCCAGGATGTTGCAGGCGATACGGCGGCAGTAAGTGCCGTATTTGGCCTCGGTCTCCCGGATAGCCTGCTGGTCTCTCTGCCAGTAGAGCTCTACGATCGCCTCGTCCTCCATGCGTTTCCCCCCTTCCGTGTTTCTGTTGAAAAGCGCTTTCACCCTACTACACGCAAAAAACGGCCTCCGGTTGCGTCGGAGGGTAAAAGTTCTGTCTTCCGGGCAGCAAAAATCCCCGGAAGGATTCCGGGGATCAAGCTGTCGACAAAGTGTCGACAGCTTGAAACGCAAAAATGGGAACTACCGAAAAAGTTCCCATTTTTGCGCGGATTGAACGTGAAGGGGGGCATCCCTTCGCCCTCCCCCCTTCACAATCCCCCATGCGTGTCCAAGCGTTGCCGCATGGGCGAAGGGTTGTCTACAGTCTGAG
>CAMOXK010000066.1 GCA_946629065.1 uncultured Clostridia bacterium | reverse complement strand
CGCAATTGAAGTCTCGCAATCCTTTTTAAAGCTTCTTATTTGAAAGTAGTATCAGGCCCCGTTCAGAACAGTGAGGAAGAACGTATCCCCCCGCCCCAGTGTGTGCACTGGGGGCACCCCCCTTTAGGCAAGGGGGGCTTTGGGCGGTCGAGCAACCCCCGTCTCAGGCTTCCCCTGGAGGGGAAGCTGTCGCAGCGCGTCTCACGCAAGCGCCGTGACTGATGAGGTGTCATGGATTCGCGAAGTCAAAGGATCTCGCCCCGGCGGCCATGGCCTCCCCTTCCCTCCGTTGACTTCCCCTGTCATTGCGAACCAGTGACCGACGTCACTGGTGTGGCAATCCGTCATCCCCGGCCCATCGCAGAGGTCGCCGCCCCCCCCGCAAGACGGGTGACGGATAAGGTGTCGCCTTCCGCAGGCCGATAGGGGCCCTCATGCAGCAAACGGGTAAAAATGTTCGGTAAACTCGCATCTTGTACGAATTCACCGAACATTTTTTCACAACACAGCCGGATTCCGCGGGATGGCCCGGGGCCCTCCCCCACGGTGCGGCCGGGGCTTTTCCGCTCTCATTCGTGTTTTGCAGCGCGCCAGTCTCTTATTTTTGGCTCTTATTTGCTTCCTTCTCCAGCAGTTCTCTGCGTTTCCGGATCATGAAGTCCGCCGTCCGGGCAGCCGCGTCCCCTCTCGGGGTCCAGCTCTGCTCCCTGGCCAGGTCCCGTCCCTCCCGGAAGCGTGGCTCCTCCAGGCAGGCGCGGATGATCTCGTCCAGCCGATTCAGGCTTTCCTCCGTCAGCTGCATGCCCAGCTTCGGCAGGATCTCAAAGCTCCAGATCTTCTCGTCCTCCAGCCAGCAGGCGTCATAGGGCGAAGCGTCAAAGGAGGTATCGGCATAGAGGATGGGCTTGTCAAACACCAGAGCAAAGTCAAAGATCACGCCGGAAAAGTCCGAAATCAGAATATCCGAGCGGCGCAGCACCTCAAAGTTATCCCGGTCCCGGTTCCACTCCAGCTTTTCGCTCTCCGGGTAGCGGGCCATCAGGTCCTCGATCATGTCCTTTTCCGCAGTGAAGGACTGGGGATGGGGCCGCACGATCACATGGTAACCGCAGTTTAAGAGCGCATCCAGTATCCGTCCGCCATAGCGCTTTAAAATGGCGCTCTCGCCCCAGGACGGCGCCAGCAGCACCGTGGTGGGATGCTCCGGCAGAGGCTCCGCCTGCTCCAGGCGCCGGCGCATGGTGTCCATGTAGGTGATGCCCACCAGCTCCAGCTCCTTGGGCGGCAGGTTCCGCAGGGCCTCCAGCTTCCTTGTCTCGCGGATCTGGTGCTCCCCGGAGAGCAGCAGCGCGTCATAGTAATCCACGCCGAACATCCGGTATAGTGTGACCTCGCTGCAGGCGTGCAGGATATGGACATAATAGCCCACGCTCTTGGAACGCTTCCACTGGTAGACCTCCAGCCCCGGGGTGGTGGAGAGCAGCACGTCCGCCCGCAGCATGTTCAGCACGGCGAAGGCCTTGTTCCCCTCCCCAATAAAGTGGCACTTCACATGCTGAAAGTCCCGCTCCAGCGCCGGATCGTCCGGCGAGGCGGTGAGATAATGCAGTTCCTCTCCCCTGGCCTCAAACTCCTCGCAGATCGGGGCAAACACGTTCCAATACCGCTTGTTATCCGAAAAGATCGCATAGGGCATGCGCTCCTCTTCCTTCCGGACGGCGCGCCCGCCGCTGAGGAAAAAGCGCAGCTTCACCAGCGCCTCCCGGGCGGCATAGAGCCCGGCGCCCAGCACGCCGATCAGGATGGTGAACAACATGCTCCCGGTGCCGGGGTCGATATAGGTGACAAGGAAAGGCAGATGCATATGGTCTTCTCCCATCGTTATTTTCGACGCACCGATTATATGTCCTTCGGCGTGCTTTGTCAACTTGGGCGGCGGGATCGACACGGCTCGGGTCTGGCGCAGAGGCGCCTGATACTACTTTCAAATAGAAATCTTTAAAGTCTTTCGGCCAGAATTGTGCCATACTTCGTTGAAGCCCTTGAACATATATCTCCATTATGCTCTGCGGCCTTCGCCTCGTCTGGCGCAATTGAAGTCTCGCAATCCTTTTTAAAGCTTCTTATTTGAAAGTAGTATGAGAGGGGCAAAATCACAAGGCCGGCCTCCTCTCTCCGCTTTGAACTTCTCCCCATGTGTCTGCGGTCCTGTTGCGTTTCCGGGCGGCGTCTGCTATGATAGGGGCAAAGAATCGGAAAGGAGCATATCCCATGAATCAACGCGCTTTGAAAAAGATCTTTCTGGATACCGACTTTGTCCACCGCAGCGGCACGCCCCAGGAGCTGCAGGTGGCGGAATATCTGAAGGCCCGCTGCGAGGAGCTGGGTGCCAAGGCCTGGCTGGAAAGCTTTCCCGTGCCCATGGCCGAGATGGAGGAGGCCCGGGTCTTTGCCGACGGGAAGGAGATCCCCTGCAAGGGCTTCTTCTGCTGCGGCAGCGGCGAGGCGGAGGGCGAGCTCTACTACATGCCCGGGCTGGACAAGGTCTCCATCGCCGGGGCAAAGGACAAGATCGTGCTGATGGACAGCCAGGGCATCGGCTTCTTTCCCTATCAGGACCTGATGAAAGCCGGAGCCAAGGCTATTCTGTTCCAGTACGGCAACCTCCACTATTCCAACCGGGACATCGACGAGCGGGACCTGCGGGCTCATGTGGTGGGCGAGGAGCGGAAGGTCCTCTGTGCCATGATCCACAGCGAGAGCGCGGTGAACCTGGTGAAGAACAAGGCGCAGCGCGTCCGCATCGTGATCCGGCAGAAGGAATACGAGGGCGCCTCCCACAACGTGATCGCGGAGCTGCCCGGGGATACGGAAGAGTGGATCGTCCTCTCCGCCCACTATGACAGCACCGCCCTCTCCCACGGCTCTTATGACAACATGACCGGCTGCGTCGGATTGCTTGGCGTGCTGGAGGCCATGAAGGGCAAGAAGCGCCGCTACGGGCTGCGCTTTGTGTTCTGCGGCAGCGAGGAGCGGGGCCTCCTGGGCTCCAAGGCCTATGTGAAGGCGCACGAGGCGGAGCTGGAAAAGGTCGCCCTGAATATAAACCTGGACATGATCGGCACCATCATGGGCAAATTCATCACCAAGGTCTCCGCCGAGGAAAAGCTGGCCCACTATCTGAGCTACATGGGCGCGGAGCTGGGCTTCCCCCTGACGGCCAGCGTCGGCGTCTATTCCAGCGACTCCACCCCCTTTGCCGACAAGGGCGTGCCCGCCCTGTCCCTGGCGCGGATCGCCGGCACCAACGTGGCGCCCATCCACTGCCGCTACGACCGGCCCGACGTGCTGAGCATGGAGCAGCTGCAGAAGGACATCGCCTTCATCGCGGAGTTCACCCGGCGGATGTGCCAGGCGGCGGTCTGCCCGGTAGGCCGGGAGATCCCCGAGAAGGTGAAGAAGGAGCTGGACGAATACCTGTTCCGCAAGCGGAAAGAGCAGTGAGGGCGAGGGGTAATGATATGCAAAAAGCAGAGGCTTGTCGCCTCTGCTTTTTGCGTTGGGGGGCAACTAATTGTACGCGAGGCTCCGTTTACTTCCCTTGCAATGCAAGCAGAAAATGCGTATAATGGAATCAAAGATAGCATTATTCACCGGTTGCGGAGAGAATGAGAGAGGTTCTCTACAGAAGCTGGAAGCAGACAGGAGAAAAGGATATGGACAACAGAAGCATCCGAAAACTGGAAAGTGAGCTGTGGGAATCGGCGGATCTGCTACGGGCGGGGTCGAAGCTGACCTCTAACCAATACTGCATGTTTGAAGCGATGAACAATCTTGCAAATGGTGCGGCACAGCAGAATCTTAGCCCCATTCGAACTGGAAAACTTGAAGCATTATTTCCTCGTTTGGAGATAGCGAAGCAGTTTGAAAAACCGTAGTTCCAATGCTTCATAAGATCGTTCTTCTTAGCAAAGAAATCGTATCGGCAGCTCATGCCCGCGTCCGCCTGTTACCCAAACTCATGAGCGGAGAAATCGAGGTGTAAACATGCCCGAAAAAGTAATATTGGAGAAATATACGCCCGATCCGAGTTTTGACCATGCTGCCATGGTGGCAAAGAGAGCGGACAAAGTTCGTGCACATTTTGAAGATGTCGTTGCACAGATCGATGCCATTAAAGATCGGGAATTGCAGCTTCTTTGCATGTTTTCCTTGATTGACTGCATGGCACAAGAGTGGGCAAATTATCCGCAAAAGGGTGAACAGGATGTTTTTTGCGATTTTGTACTAAAGCATCAGACGAAGTGCGATTTTCTAAACGAAATAGACCCGATAACGCTATACTATGACGTAGAAGACGAAATCGGGTTTGAAGCTCCTCGGCCAGGTTTTCCTCCGATAAAACGTGTTATCCTAACTATCCCCTGGCTGAGGTCGGTAACCAAGTTTACGGATTTTGTTCACCTCGGGAAGGCAGACGAGATCGCACAAGAGCTGAGAAGGACAAAGACAGAAGAACATGTCACCAGAAAGCTGGAACGGCACAGACTTATTCGACTGATCTACCGACTGCGTAGCAAAGTCACACATGAGTTAAGCGCACTCGGTGACGAGCACCCTCTCATGAAGCCATATCAATGTGGTGAACCATACTATCGAGAAGTCGGCAGAAAATACATAGAAGATGGGAATGTGGTCACAGATCATGTGTATGAACTGATCATTCCGAACGATTTCATCAGAGAGATCATGCTGGATTGCATGGACCATTATTTGATGGAATGTGTTGAAAACGACCACGCTCCATTTGAAAACAATTCCTTCATGCGAAGATTTCGTATTACCTGGTATGACAGGTAATAGAATTGCGGGGACATCATGTCTTAGGACTATTCCGAAAACATCCTTGTCCAGGAGGCGGTGGGGAATCTGATGTGTGATCATCTGTTGCCCAAACTTATGAGCGGAGAAATCAAGGTGTAATACGAAGGAGGAAAGGCTCAAATGCCTATTCGTGTTCAATTCCACGATAATAATGATATGAGTATGGGTTACAACCTTCATCGAGCAGAAGACATTATAACTTCGTACAACTCCGGTTCTCCCTCAAGAGAGATAAATGACATACTGGAATACTACAACATTTCCCGGTATTTCGACAACAAATTGTTTCTTCAAGATTGGGACGTCGAAACAATAGAAAAATACTATTCTGTTGTGCAAAAGCTAAAAGCTGAAGTCGGCAAGTATTTGCATAGTGTGCATGGTGACGATTTGGCTCCCTTGTTTGCGCAAGTAGACCACAGGTTAAGAAGTGTTTTTTTTACTGTCCTTTCTGCGTATAAAGTTACAGACCGAATCTCAAGCGCACAACTTGTAAATCTGATCAACAGTCACTTTGATGCATTATCTCTTATTGTGCAAAACAAAGCTTTAGTAACAAAATATGGGGCAGACATTTCAGACTTGCTCGTACATAATCCGGAGTATGCAGAAACAGTTATCGATCACTATTATGTGAATCATCACAATCGAGAACAGAGCAAAACCTTCATGCCCGTAGAGTTGGGGAAGGAAGAGCTTGATACGATTATTCGCAACTATGTAGGCTGGGAAAAAGCAAGCCCTTCTTATTTGCAGCTCATTTCTGGTTTGAAGAAAGCGGGAGAACACCCAATTAACGATAGGGTTAGGCTCCAGGCTTATAAAAGAGTCTGCAAATTCTGGAAAGACCATTTTGATTCCGGAAAAGTGGGAGTTGAATTCGGCATAGGGGTTCAAATTCTTGACCAAGATGAGATAGTACACGAAGATTATTCTCCTTCCGAACATGTTTGTCATTTGTCATATAGCAGAAAATGGATCTCTGGTAATCTTGATTTCCCAACATTACTGAACAATTTTATTTTTCTGTTCAAATATGTAGACAGAAAATACCGTTGTCTTTTTCTTTCGAATCCGACAGATCTCAGTGCCCTCGATATGTTTATGGGTGTTCATGGAAATGAAGAGTATGCAACAGGGATCGGATATGAAGGGAGAAAAATGCAGTCCACTTTGCAGATGTACGCTTATCAATTGGAACTGCGGCATAATAATATCGAAATTGAGCATCTTTTCAAATGGTTTTTTGAGGAGTACCTAAAAACGGAGTTCGGGGTTGAAAACTATGTGTACTATGCTCCATCTCCTCAATCCAGTTCTCTTGAGCGAATTCTATTAATTGCTTCTCAGATCGATGCTGTTTTAAAACAGTTCCGGTTATTCTCTGAGGATGGGCGCATAGATCGAGAATTGTATGAATTCTCATCGAGCACATATATAATAGTTGATACTCCGAGTTTAATTGATAAGAAATACTTATATCCAGGCAGCGATGCAATAAAACGAGAACTCTTTTTCTTGTTCTCTGATCAATGCATGCTTAGCTACACAGAAAAGACGAAAGGTCAATACACCTCTTTTGCAAAAATGCTGGCAAGCGAAAATGTGTCAGTTAAGGATTTCCCTGAGTATGACCAGCCAGACCTAAAGTGGCTTCTAAAAAGGGGCACCATCTTTGAAGACGAGAACGGCTTCCTCCGCATGAAGAAAGCACTGTTTATTCTCTTATATGACATCAATCAAAATGGTTGTGTTGCCTTCTCCTATTGTTCTGAAGCAGAAAAGCAACATGTTGAAAAACTTCTGAGCACAGGCGATTTGCTCGCAGAGAGCAGCTTGTTTACAAAACAGGAGCAAGACTTCCTAGACTATATGCTCAATGTTCAGCGGTTCTCAAATGGGCCTGAACTTAGAAACAAATATGTGCACGGTAACTTCTCTGGCGATTTAAAGAAACATGATGCCGACTATCTTGAACTATTGAAAATCATGGCTCTGATCGTGTTAAAGATCAACGAGGAATTCTGTTTGAAGTATCCGTCAGATAGTATCACAACAGAGGTGATCCCATGAGAAGGTTTTCCAGAAATTGATGGACTTGGTCAAAGACATGACGCAGGAGGAGCAGCGCTATGTGCGCGAGGGCTTCACCAGCGACGAGGAGCTGTCGCTCTATGACATGCTGTTCCGGGACGATCTCTCCAAGACGGATATCAAAAAGATCAAGGAGGTTGCCGTGTCTCTGCTTGCCAAAGTCAAGGAGAAGATCTCCCAGCTCGACCACTGGACAGCCAAGCAGGAAACCAAGGCAGTAATTGATACTTTGATCCGTGATACTCTGTGGAACGAGCTCCCGGAATGCTATGACGATATCAGCATTTCCCAATACCGCCAGCAAATCTATGAGTATGTGTATACGAGATACCCCGATGTGGCATAACCAAAGAAAAAGAAAGAACCAGGAGAAAGCCGAAAGGCGATCTCCTGGTTTTGTTTCTGGGGACCTCATCCACCGCTATGCGCCACCTATCCGCCTTGCGGCGGGGAAGGCAAAGGCGGACGACCAATGGTCGTACCTACGGAGAGGTGGGACGGGCGCTTCGTGAAGCGCCCCTACGAGGAGACGGGGAGAGAACACCTCATCCGCCCCAGTGTGCGCACTGGGGCACCTTCCCCTCCAGGGGAAGGCTTTGCGGGCTGTCGAGGACGCCAGCCCCTACAAGAACACGGAGCGGCGGGACGACCCCTCCGTCACCCGGCGGGCCGTGACACGCCGGGCGACATCTCCCCTTGCGCAGGGGAGGTTATACGGGCCGCCGAGGGCGTCGGCCCCTACGGGGATATGGGTGGCGGGGCGCGTTTCCCCTCTCAGTCAACCGGCGGGCGGACACGCCGGTTGACAGCTCCCCCCGAGGGGGGGGAGCCAAGTGGCGTGCGCTCCATTTTGGCAAGGGAGCCATTGCGGGGGACGGGCGGTCCTTTTTTGTTTACATAATCTCTGTATCGGTTTACATATTCTGGTTTACGTAATCTGATAATTTGTTTACATAATATATATGCAAAGCTCGTCGATATTACGTTGAATATCGACGAGCTTCGCATTTATACAGTTCGTTATTAGTTTACATAACTGATAGTCATTTTACTCTTTTAGTTTACATAATTATATTTCATCATCCGTCCGCGTTGTCGGTCCGGCGGAGATGCTCCAGCTTGCGGAGCTCGCTGCGGCCGATGAGGAGGGCGATGAGGAAGGCGGCCAGGTCCGAGGCGGCCTGGACCAGCTCAATGCCAAGCAGCGGCGAGAATCCCAGCAGCTGCAGGAGCCCGGGGAGCAGCAGCACCAGGGGGATGAAGGCCAGACCCTGTCTTGCCAGGGCCAGCAGGGTCGCCTTGCCGGTGATGCCGATATTCTGCAGCATCATGTTCAGCAGCACCACCCAGGCTGTCAGGGGGAAGACCACCAGCTGGGCCCGGAAGGTGAAGGCCGCGATGTCCAGGGCCTGCTGGCTGGCGCCGGCCACCAGGTTGGTGATGGGCCGGGCGAAGACGAAGAACAGCGCCGCGATGAAGACCAGCGCCACCGCCGCCACCCGGACGCAGTACCAGAAGGCCCGGAGGACCCGGTCATAGCGCCGGGCCCCGTAGTTGAAGCCACAGACCGGCTGAAAGCCCTGGCCGAAGCCGATGAGGGCGGAGGAGAGGAACATCATGATGCGGTTGACGCCGGTCATGGCCGCCTGGGCCGCGTCGATGAGCAGCGGGTCCACAAGGTACAGGCCGATGGCGTGGTTGAGGCTGGCGGTGGCGATGCTGGCCATGCCCTGGCGGGCCAGGGAGGGCAGGCCGCCCTTGAAGATGCCCTTGAAATAATACGGCGTGGGGGTGAAGTTGCGCAGGCGGATCTTCACATTATCGCTGCGTCCCATGCCAACGGCCAGGATGCAGAAGCTGAACACCTGGCTGATGCCGGTGGCGAGGGCCGCGCCGGCCACGCCCATCCCCGCGCCAAAGCCCATGCGGAGAGAACCGATGCCAATGGCGTCCCCGGCCTTGAAGATGAGGATCGGATCCAGGAAGAGGTTCAGTACCGCGCCGCTGGCCAGGCCCAGCATGGAGAAAAAGGCGTTGCCCTGCATGCGCAGCTGGTTGTTCATGACGATGCTGCCCATCATGAAGGGCGTGGCCAGAAGGATGAAGCGCATATAGTCCACGGTATAGCCCAGGGTGGCCTCCGTCTTGGCCCCCAGGGCCCGGGCGAAGGGCACCCGGAAGAGAAGCCCCAGCACCGAGAGCAGAAGGCCCAGGAGCACCGCCGAGAAAAAGCCGGTGGCGGCCATTTTCTCCGCCTCCCCCAGATCCTTGCGGCCAAAGGCCCGGGAGATGAAGTTGCCGGAGCCGTGGCCGTGGTAAAAGCCGATGGCCTGGATGATGTTCATCAGCGGCAGCACCACGCCCACCGCCGCCACCATGCTGTCCTGCTCCAGGTGGCGGACGAAGAAGGTGTCCGCCAGGTTATAGAAGGAGGTCACCAGCATGCTGATGATGGTGGGGATCGCCAGGCGGCCGATCAGCTTCTCCACCGGCTGGGTGGTCATGCGGATGAATTTTTCTTCCTTGGCGCTGTC
>CAMOXK010000065.1 GCA_946629065.1 uncultured Clostridia bacterium | reverse complement strand
TCGATCACGTCGGCGCCGGCTTCCACGGCCTTCAGATAGGTCATGAAGGCAAGACCGGTGGTGCAGTGGGTGTGCATCACGATGGGCAGGTCCACCGCGTCCTTCAGGGCGGAGACCAGGTCATAGGCCTTCTGCGGGGAGAGGATGCCGGCCATGTCCTTGATGCAGACAGAGCTGACGCCCATCTCCTTCAGTTCCTTCACGATCTCCACATACTTCTGCAGGGTGTGGACAGGGCTCGTGGTGTAGGAGATGGCGCCGGAGGCGATGGCACCGTTCTTCACGGTCTCCTCGATGGCCACCTTCAGGTTGTTGACGTCGTTCAGCGCGTCGAAAATGCGGATGATGTCGATGCCGTTGCGGATGGACGCGCGCACAAAGCGGCGAACGATATCGTCGCTGTAGTGCTTGTAGCCCAGGATGTTCTGGCCGCGCAGCAGCATCTGCAGCTTGGTGTTGGGCATCTTGGCGCGGATCTTCCGCAGCCGTTCCCAGGGGTCTTCATTCAGGAAACGCAGGCAGACGTCAAAGGTGGCGCCGCCCCACACCTCGGCAGAATAGTAGCCGGCCTGGTCGATGGTCTCCAGGATGGGCTCAAACTTGTCGTAGGGCAGGCGGGTTGCAATGAGCGACTGGTTCGCGTCACGCAGAACGGTTTCGGTAAACTGTACTTTTTTCATGCTTGCCTCCTCAGATTCCTTCTCGGATTTCAAGGTGTTGCCATTCTATCATGAATTTGTTAATTCTTCAACGATAATCTTCACCAAAAGAAGGGCTTTTTCGGCGCTGTTTCAGGCCCTTTTTCCGTGGTTTTCACTTGCCGTCGGGGAAACTGGTGAAGAATTCCCGCTCCACCCGGGGCAAGCCGCTCTTCTCCTTCTCCGCTCCGATGGCCTTGATGAGAAAGGCCATGTTTCGGCCAAGGTTGCGCATGGTCTGCAGGCCCTCCAGGTCCTTCTCCACATCCTCGGCCTTGAAGCCGTGGACCTGGTTCCAGTAGGTGCTGGAGGCCACAGGCATGCCGGAGATGGTGAAGTACTTGTTCAGCACGTCAAAGGACGCGGTGTTGCCGCCCCGGCGGCAGGATACCACCGCGGCGCCCACCTTCATGTGCATGGAATAATCCGCGCTGTAGAAGAGCCGGTCCAGGAAGCCCAGCAGCGCGCCGCCGGGAGAACCGTAGTGAACAGGGCTTCCGATCAACAGGCCGTCCGCATCACGGAGGATCTGGGCCGCTTTGTTCACGCCGTCGTCGAACACGCAGCGGTCATTCTTGCTGCAAAAGCCACAGCTCAGGCAGCCGTGGGCGTCGTCCTTGCCCACGCGGACCCATTCGGTCTCGATCCCCTCTTCGTTCAGGGTCTTGCAGACCTCCTCCAGGGCGCGGTTGGTGCAGCCCTTGGGATGGGGGCTGCCGCAAATCACCAATACTCTATAAGCCATCTTCTCTCTCCTTTATTCGCTTTATTTCACTTTCACTTTTCTTCCGGAACCCAGCTCAAAATGCAGCGCCGCGATGCCCAGGTCCACCCGGGTATAGGTCCCCAGACCCTTGACGCGGATCGTGGGCGTATCCCCTTCCAGGCTGAAAGAGAACTTCTGCTGGTTCACGGCGGTGGGAGCCAGCAGCGCCGCCTCCACGCCCTCCCGGAACCAGTCCGGCGCCGTGCCGGCAAGCTCGCTGACTTTTCCGAAATCCTTGCCCCGGTGGGGAATCCCCTGGCTGGCACCGAAGCCCAGGGCGATCACCATGCAGAGGCTCTCCCCTTCCGGCACCAGCTCCTTGACCCGCTTCTTGTTGAAGGTCAGGGCCGCCCAGCAGGTGTTAAGTCCAAGCTTCTGGGCAAAGAGCACCAGCTTTTCCCCATAGTATCCGCAGCGGAAGTCGAAGTCGCCCTCCTTCTTTCCGGCGAGAACGATATAATTCGCCACATTCCGGAAGTTGCCGTAGTGGGCCAGGCGGGAATCGAAGCCCGTTGGATCGTCATAGACGATTCGGATGTTAAGCCCGCTCTCCGCGTTCAGGGAAGCGACATAGCCGTCCAGCTCCGCGCGAAGCTCCGCGGGGATGGGCTTTTCCAGATAGGCGCGGACGGAATGCCGCGCCCGGATGGCTTCCAGATCGGTCATGCTTTATTCCTCCTTCTGTCCCAGCGCTTCCAGTACGGCGGCAACGCTGGCGGGCTTTTCCAGGTTCAGGGTGAAAACGCCCTGCTCCGTCTCCAGATCCACGGCGGGCTTTTCCTCCCGCACAGTGACGCAGTGTCCCGCGCTGATGACACGGCGGCTGCGCTGGGCCCTGCGGATCTCGCCCACGGGGATGTACTCCCAGGAAAGGCCCCGGGGCAGGTAGACCGCCTTTTCGCCGAGCCGATACTGCTCCAGCTTTTGGGCTGCGCGGAAATCCTCCTTCGCCTCGGGCAGCTCTTTCCCGGGAAGCAGGCTTGTGAATTTGGCCATAAGGATCCTCCTCTGCTGTTTTTTCTCTATTGTAATACAGCCTCGGTGCGATTGCAAACACCGTTTGCCCTAAGGCAGGTGTTTTTCTGTTGTGGAGATGAACTCGCTTCGCTCGGGGACCTCATCAGTCAGCTGCGCTGACAGCTTCCCCTTGCGAGGGGAAGCCGAAACTTCGCTCAGGGATCTCATCCCTAGCAAACGGTTCCCCGCTCTCCCAGAAGGAGGGAGACTGTTTATGTTGTCCGTCTCAGCTCCAGCGTCTTGGTCGCCACCTTCTCGCAGAAAGCCCGGTCGTGCTCCACGAAGAGCAGCGTGGGCCGGTGCTCCTGGATCAGCTCCTCGATCTGCATGCGGGAGATGACGTCGATGTAATTCATGGGCTCGTCCCAGATGTGCAGATGGCTCTTTTCGCAGAGGGAGCGGGCAATGAGCACCTTTTTCTTCTGCCCGGCGGAGAAATCCGCCATGTCCTTTTCAAACTGCTTTCTGGCAAAATCCAGCTTGATGAGGATCGCTTTGAAAAGGCTCTCATCGATATCATAACGCCGCGCATAGTCGGAAAGATCTCCCCGGAGGTCGCCCGGGTCCTGGGGTACATTGGAGATGGTAAGCCCGCTCCCCTTTTCCATAATGCCGGTATACGGGATCTCCTCGCCGCAAAGAAGCTTCAGGATGCTGCTCTTGCCGCTGCCGTTGCGGCCAAGGAGCGCCAGTCTGTCACCCCGCAGAAGCTCAAAGCTCAGCGGTGCGAAGAGTTCCCCATTGCCGTAGTCCACCGTCAGGTCCCGCAGCTCCAGCAGACGCTCCTTGTGATAGGCCTCCTGCGTCAGCTTCAGAGCCGCCTGATGCTCGATGTTTTTCAGCAGCTTCTCCTTTTCCTCAATGGCGGCTTCCCGCCGGGTCTCGATGGCCTTGGCCCGGGCCATCTGCTTTTTGGACTTGGCTCCCTGGAGAGGACGCCAGCCCTTGACGTTATCCACCTGAATGCTGCTGATGCCGGTTTTGCGGCTCTCCGCCGTATCCGACCACTGTGCCTTTTCCCGGGCGGTCTCTTTCAGGCGCCCGATCTCTTTTTTGAGCTTGTCGTTTTCCGCCAGCTCAAAGGCATCCTGGCGGCACTTGTTCTCCCACCAGGAAGAGAAGTTGCCCTTCTGGATGTCGATGGAGGCTTTGTTGATGGAGATGATGTGATCCACGCAGCCGTCCAGAAAGGCCCGGTCGTGGGACACCAGCAGAAAACCCTTCTTGTCGCTGAGATAGCGGCTCACCACCTCCCGCCCATGTGCGTCCAGGTGGTTGGTGGGCTCGTCGATAAGGGGGAAGCCGTTTTCCTGCAGGAATTGCAGGGCCAGCAAGAGCTTGGTGCGCTCGCCGTGGGAGAGGGTGTCGAAGGGTCGGTACAGTACATCCTCCTCCAGTTCCAGCCTTGCCATCTCCCGCAGGAGACGCCAGCGCTCCAGCCCCGGCTCCAGGTCCTCCAGCGCCTCCCAGCTCAGCCAATCCGGGTGTCTGGGCTCCCGGGGGAAGTAGCTGAAACGCACCGAGGAGGCGATCTGCCCCAGGTATTCGTAATCCCCCATCAGCAGGCGGAGAAAGGTGGTCTTTCCCCGGCCGTTGCGCCCGGTGAAGCCAAGCTTCCAATCGGTGTCGATCTGAAAGCTCAGATCCTCAAATACATTGTCGTAACTGCCGTCATAGGCAAAAGTGAGATGTGAAACCTGAATCAAAGACATACTATGCCCTCCCTGAACAGGCGCGAGATACAATGCCCAAGGCCTGTCTCTCTTGCTGAAAAACTGTCATTGCGAACCAGTGCGCACACTGGTGTGGCAATCCGCTTACTCATTCGCAAAAAAACGCGGCTGCGGGAAAAACGATCCCGCAGCCGAAGACAGCAGTACAAAAAGTGCACAGTTATGCCTCTGGCAGATGGAGGACCCGATCTTCCCACGTCAAGACATAACAAGACAGACGGCACGCCGCCGCCCAAGCCCTATGCTTCGTTATGTCCCATCAGCAGGAAAACAGGTTCATCCTTCCATCTCCTATCCTGTTTGTTGGCAACAGTGTAACACGGCAAACGGAAAAAGGCAAGGAAAAATGGGCGTGTTGCAAAAACAACACGCCCAATGAATTGCGCCTGGCGGCGCGTGAATTGCCTGATGGCATGAACTGTGCTGCGCACATGAATTGCTCTGCGGAGCATCAAGGCGCAATTCAAATCATGTGCGAAGCACAAATCAGGTCGCGAAGCGAGAAATCATGACGCCATCGGCGTCAAATCATGAAAACAGGGGCTGTTTTGCAGCAGCCCCTAGCTTGTCAAAAAAGTCCTTTGTGGACTTTTTTGACTGCGCTTTCCCCGCCGAGCATTTTGGCCGAACACAAAATGCTGTTTTCGAAAAGCCTTGATTTTCAAGGCTTTTCGAGCGGCGGGCTATTGTACTCGAGGCGGGCCTTGCCCCCTCGAGCTCCCCCGCTGCTCTGTCATCTGGCGCTGCAGCGAGGTTTTTTGACAGTCTGAGGGGCTGTTTTGCTACAGTCCCTCTTGTTTTTGCCCTAACTCAGGGGAACTTCGTGAAGTCGATGTCGTCCGCCACGGCTTGCAGGGTATAGGTCTCGTCGTTGGAAAGGATCTCCACGATCACATAGCCCAGATCGGACTCGTACAGCACATAGGGGATCCCCGCGTGGGGGTATTCCATGTCGCCGCCGTGGACCAGATACACCTGTTCCCCGCAGGCCGTGTCATAGGCCCAGCCGGTGAGCTCCGGGTGCAGCACGAAGCGGAAGAGCGGATAAAAGGTGCCCTTGGGGATATAGTGCACATCGCAGGTGTAGCCGGAGAGATTCAGGTTGCAGAAGAAGGCGCCGGTATCGTAGCGGAAGATGTGGAAGGGCTTGCCCGCACTTGTGAAAGGCTCCACACCCAGAAGCTCCCAACATTCCGCCTCGCTCAGGACGGGAAGCGTGGTGACATCGTCTTTCCCGCTCCGGTAGCCCAGGTCGGGGGTGACGCGGGAGGGATCCACCTCGCTTCCGCCCAGTACCGCCCGGACCTCACGGGGCATCTCCAGACCATAGTCTGCCTCGATCTTCTCCGCAGCTGCGCGAAGCTCCGGGATCTGGGGTGGGAAGCTGCCGTAGTAGTTATAGATGCTCAGTCCCCGGTAATTGCCCTTGTATTCGTCCAGGCCGTCCGCCCAGGCGCAGGCGGCGCTGCGAAACTCGCTGGAGGCCTTGTACTCGTCAGTGGCCACCCAATCCTGCAGGGTCATGAGTCCTTCCTTGGGCTTGACCTGACGAGGCTTTGCCTGGGTCACGGGGCTCAGATCCGTCTTTCCGGAGCAGAGCAGATCGAAGTCGAAGCGGTTTGCCAGTTCTTCGGCATCGTCTTTTGCCTTCTCCCCAGCCCGCACACAGCCCAAAACCGTGACGATATAGTCTTTGCTGTCATAGAAGAGGTAGCAGCCGCGCATCCTCGGCTCCGATGCTTCTTCTCCGGAAGCAGGCTCCGGCCCCAGGGCAATGCCTACTGTTTGGCCCATTTTGTTGCTGGCGCCCCATTCCTCATAATCCTCCGCCCGGTCTTCCCGGTTGGAGGCGGGGTCCAGGGTGCCCTTGGCACCGCGGACCAGCGTGAAAGGATAGCCTCTGCCGTCCAGCGCAGCCTGGCCCTCGGCCTTGAAGCTGCCGTCCTCGTAGAGATACTGGACCTGGATCTCCCCTTCGCCCAGGAAGAAGGGCTTCAGACCAGAGAGCTCATAGAACTGTTCTTCATTTCCCGGGAAAACCGCAGCTGTGTGCAGGCGCACGCCGTATCGGTCCCGGATCTCCAGCAGCTGATCCAGCATGGCCGCATCGCCGCAGCCGTAGATGTCGGCAATGGCGGTCATCTCCGCGTCCAGCTGCTGCTTCCACGCCGACTCTGCGGCGTTATCAAAGCTATGGCTTCCCACATAGTCCCACCAGAACACATTCCAGTCCGCATGAGCCTTGGCAGCCGGGGTCCCGGCGTAGTCGTTGAAGCTCAGGTAATGGGTCACAGGCAGCGCGGTCTCCGTCTGCCTCCCCTGGACCGGGGTTTCCGCGGCAAAGGGCGAAGTGTCCTCCGCCTCCGTTAGGCGTGCGCTCAGGCCAAACCAGCCCAGCGCATAGGCCGTGACGCCAAAGAGCAGCGCAAATACCGCCGCCAGCAGCAGCACGCGAACCGCTTTGCGTGCGTCACTCCTCTTTCTTGTGGGATAATAGCCCAGGGCGCGTCCCGCGTCCTCCAAATCCTTAGCCTCCGCCGTGTTCAGTCCGCGGAGGATCTGTTCCGTTACTCGCATAGTCCCTCCTCCTGCAGTATCCGCTGCAGCTTTTTTCGTGTCCGATGGAGCATGCTGGCGGTTTTGCTCTGGCTAAAGCCCAGCTTATCCGCGATCTCCTGTACCGGTGCCAGATACCAGTACCTGGCCAGGAAGACCCGCCGATCCGGCTCCGGGAGGCCGCCCACGAAGCGGCGCAGCGCCCGCTCCAGCTCCCGCCTCTCAAGCGCCTTCTCCGGTTCGCAGCCGCCGGGGATGCATTCCTCCAGCTCGTCCAGAGCAAGGGGGATCTGTCCGCCGCCCCGTTTGAGTCTGCTGCGCTCCAGGGCGCGGGAGATGGCGAAGTTACGGGTGATCTTGGCCAGGAAAGCCCCCAGGCGGCTGGGCCGCTTGTCCGGCATGGCGTTCCAGGCGCTGAGCCAGGTATCGTTCACGCACTCCTCCGCGTCTTCGCCGCTCTCCAGGATGTTATAGGCCACAGCGCGGCAGTAGGCGCCGTATTTCCGGTCGCTCTCCTCCACGGCCCGCTCCGAGCGCTGCCAGTACAGCTCCACGATCTCTGTGTCTTTCATGCTTCCTTCTCCTTTGTCTGTGAGGTCCCTCACCCTTAGAGACGGCATCTGCGGGGAAATGGTGCATCGGGACGAAAAAAATCGGGCGGCGCAAGGCCGCCCGATGGGAAGATGCTGTAATTTTACTTGTCCTTGGCGGCCTCGATGACGCCGGTGGCAAGACCGGCAAGGCCCTGGATCTCGCTGGGGATGATGATCTTGGTGGCCTGGCCCTGGGAGGCGGTGGTGAAGGCCTCCAGCGCCTTGATGCGCAGGACGGCTTCGCTGGGCGCGGCCTCGTTGATGAGGCGGATGCCTTCGGCGGTGGCCTGCTGCACCTTCAGGATGGCCGCGGCCTCGCCTTCGGCCTCCAGGATCTGCTGCTGCTTCTTGGCGTCGGCCCGCAGGATGGCGGATTCCTTCTCGCCTTCGGCCTCCAGAATGGCGGCCCGCTTCTCGCCCTCGGCGCGGAGGATGGCTTCGCGGCGTTCGCGCTCGGCCTTCATCTGCTTCTCCATGGCGTTCTGGATCTCCTTGGGAGGCAGGATGTTCTTCAGCTCCACGCGGTTGACCTTGATGCCCCAGGGGTCGGTGGCCTCGTCCAGGATGGCGCGCATCTTGGTGTTGATGATGTCGCGGCTGGTCAGGCACTGGTCCAGCTCCAGATCGCCGATGATGTTACGCAGGGTGGTGGCGGCCAGATTCTCGATGGCCACCATGGGCTGCTCGATGCCGTAGGTGTAGAGCTTGGGGTCCGTGATCTGGAAATAGACCACAGTGTCGATCTGCATGGTGACGTTATCCTTGGTGATAACCGGCTGGGGCGGGAAGTCTGCCACCTGCTCCTTCAGGGAGACGACCTTGGCGACCTTCTCCAGGAAGGGGATCTTGAAGTGCAGACCCACGTTCCAGGTGGTCTTGTAGGCGCCCAGGTACTCGATGACATAGGCCCGGGCCTGCTGCACGATGCGGATGTTGCGAATGACGATGACGACGATGACAAACGCCGCCAGGATCAGCGCGATCAAACCTCCATAATTGTTCATGACTGTTCCTCCTTATTTTATTACTTTACTTAGCCGTTACGATAAGACGCACGCCCTCGATGCGCAGCGCCTTGACAACAGCACCCTTGGGAGCCTTCCCGTCGGGACTGTCCATCCGCGCGGTCCAGGTTTTTCCGTCCGCCAGGACGGCACCGGTGCCGCGAAGATTATCGATCTCCTCGGTGACCACACAATCGGTCCCCACGATCCGGTCCGCATTGGTGGGCGTCACCCTGGAATTGACATACTTCTTGGCCAGCGGCCTCGTCAGGGCCAGCAAGACCAGGGAAACCAAGATAAATGCCACGGCCTGCAGCCATGTGGGAAGGCCCAGCAGGGATACCAGCAGCGCAACCAGCGCTCCCGCCGCAAACCAGATGGAGACCAGTCCGGGAACCACGCCCTCAATCACCAAGAGCACAACCATGGCGATCAGCCAGACGAAGGTCATGCTGACCGCACCCCCTCCAGAAACCATAAAGATGCTCCTTTCTTTGGTTTATTGTTTCCATTTTTTATACTGTTTTGACCGGTAACTTCTTTCAAGTTGATTATACCGCAGCGGCATACAGGAAGCAAGTATTTTTGCTTTTGAAACAATTTACCGGTTTTTTCCACTTTTTCTCTTTACTTTTCGTTTTTTATGCGGTAACATAGAACACGAGATAACTTTAGTATGATAACGAATAGGAGGACACTATGAACAAGCTCCTGAAAAAGCCCCGCAATGACAAACTGTACGAAGCGATCCTTTCCCTCAACAGCGTGGAGGAATGCAAGCAGTTCCTGGAGGATCTGTGCTCCATCTCTGAGCTGATGGCCATGGAGCAGCGCTATCAGGTGGCTTCCTGCCTCTACAAGGGAATGATCTATAACGATATTCTGGCAGAGACCGGCGCCTCCAGCGCCACCATCAGCCGGGTCAACCGCTCCCTGCAGTATGGCAAGGGCGGCTACGAGCTGGTGTTCAACCGGGTGGGGGAGAAAAAAGAGTGAGCAGTTACGCTTCCCTCGCCGCCTGGTATGATGCCTTGACGGGCGATGTCCCCTATGAAGCGTTTGCAGATTTCTATGAGGCGGAATTCGCGCGAGATGGCGGCGAATTCCGCCTTCTTTTGGATTACTGCTGCGGCACCGGCACCCTGACGGCGGAGATGGCCCGCCGGGGCTATGAAATGATCGGCACCGACGCTTCCGTGGATATGCTGATGCAGGCACAGGAAAAGTGCGCCTCGCTTCCCTGCCCGCCGCTGTTTCTCAACCAGCGGGCGGAGGAGATGGATCTCTACGGCACAGTGGACGCAGCCCTGTGCTCGCTGGACGGGATGAACTATCTGCCGCCGGAGGTCCTGCCGGAGCTCTTCCGCAGGCTGCATCTCTTCGTGCGGCCCGGCGGTCTTGTGATCTATGACGTAAAAGAGCCGGAATGGTTCCGCTCTCTGGACGGTCAGATCTTTCTGGACGAGAAAGAGGACGTCTTTTGCCTCTGGCGGGCAGACTATCGGACGGAGGAACGCTGCATCTGTTATGGGATGGATCTCTTCGAGCGCCGTGGCCGCCTTTGGAAGCGCAGCGGCGAGGAGCATCTGGAATACGCCCATGAGCCGGACAAACTGCAAAGGCTCATGGAGCAGGCGGGCTTTCGGGATTTTACCCTGCGTCGGGACGGGCCCCAGCATGAACATGGGCGGCTTTTCATCACCGCCGTGAGAGGAGAATGAAGGATGGATAAAATCATACGTGCCACCGCTGCCGAGGGCGCGGTAAAAATGGC